>NZ_JBVJWV010000030.1:0-84110 GCF_055602105.1 Streptomyces sp. NPDC037421 | reverse complement strand
CGCCCCGCCTTCTCCTCCCCGCTTCCCCTCCCGCCCTGCCCGGGGGGAGCAACACCCCCCCTCCCCTGCCCGGAGGGGCGGGCCGCAGCCTTCTCCCCCCCCCCCCCCCCCCCCCCCCCCGCACCCGTCAGACCCCGGCCCCGGAACCGTCCTGGTAGGCGTCGGCGTAGGCGGCCGTGGGGGCGATGGGCGTGATGACGTCGATCAGGACGCCGTCGGGGGCGGCCACGATGAAGTGCCTCTGGCCGAACGCCTCGCTGCGCAGAGAGAGTTCGGGGCGAAGCCCGGCCCCGCTGACGAGGCGCGCGTACTCGGCGTCCACGTCGGCCACCTCGAAGTTGAGGAGCAGCCCCCGCGCCGGCCGGCGGAAGGCCTCCGGCACGGTCTGGTGCCCCGCGGAGACCAGGGCGAGCTCGTAGTGCGGCGGTTCGGGCCGCCGCAGGCTGACGTACCAGTCGCTGGTGTAGGTCGTCTCGAATCCGAACAGCGAGGTGTAGAACGCCACGGACTCGCCGAGCCGCTCGGTGCAGAGCACGGGATAGAAGCTGGTCAGGGCGGAGGAGGTCATCACGGCACCGTTCTGGGGCGGGTATGCGGTCGTATCATCCCAACGACGCGCCCGCTCGTGCGTCACGGCCGTCCTGCACGACGGGCCCGGCGGGAAACACCTCCGGTTTCCACCAGGAGTACCAGCAGTACGTCGGGGACGCGCTGAACGACCGGGCGAGCTCGATCGCCCTGCTGTAGCCCCCGGCCCGAGTCGGCGCCCCCCCCGCGTGCCCGCTCCGAGGGCTCCCGGGGGGCCGCGATCGGGCACGAAGCGGTGATCCTCAATTCTTCCTCAGAACAACGCCCGGGTCCCCCCGTTCCTCCGCGAGCGCGGCTACGGTCTCCTTCGCAGGGGTCGCCTCGTTGACCTGACGGTGACTCATAAACACTATGTCATGGGGGAATTATGCGTTTTACCGTGCGTGGGACCGTCGGTCCGGTCTTCGCCTTGGCCCTGCTCGGCGGGCTGGCGTCCCCGGCGCAGGCGGCAGGCGGCGACGGGCCGGCGTCCGTGCCGTCCGCGGTGGAGGCCGTTGAGGCGGCCGCTCCCGAGGACGACTCGCTGGCGCAGCTGCCGGAGACGTCCACCAACTCGGAGTCGGGGGCGCAGCGGTGTGACAACCCTCGCCGCACGTGGTTCGAGATCCCCTCGAAGACCGGGGTCCACATGCCGGCCAAGTTCGGGGGGACGTCCTTCAAGGACGGCCCGGGCGGCACCATGGTGGTCAGGGTGGAGAGGTCGGGGAAGGTCCAGCGGGAGGTCAGCGCCGGTGGTGAGGTCGAGGTCAGCGGCATCGTCGCGAAGGCCAAGGTCTCGATCAGCGCGAAGATCGGAACCGAGACCGGGATCACCGTGGGCCACGAGTTCCGCAGGAACGTGAGCAACGGCAAGTACGGTCACCTGCAGTACGGCTCCTGGGGGTACTCCGTGAAGTGGGCCAAGTACGAGACCAGCGCGGACGGGTGCGGCAAGAAGCTCCTCAAGAGCGGCACCGCGAAGCTGCCGACCTCGGAGGTCGGGTGGAACTACTGGGAGACGAGCTCTTGAGAGCTCGGCGTGGGCCGCTGACCGCGGTCGTGGCCCTCGCTCTCACGTCCTTCCTGGCGGCCGGCTGCAGCGGGGAGACCGCCTCGTCATCGGCGAGCGAGGAAGCCCAGGGCGTCCGCGCCAAGGGCCTGCTGGAGAAGGTCGCGCCCGATTCCCCGGAGTTCGTGGAATCCGGTCTGGAGAGGGTTCCGGAGGGCGTGCACGCCCGCTCCACCCTCACCAAGGGCAAGTCGTACAAGGTCTCCGTAGCCTGTGTCGGCACTGGAACGGTGGAGCTGACGATCGGCGAAAAGGGTCACCCGCAACCCGTCCCGTGTGACGGGGTCAGGGCGAGCCGGCCCGTTCAGGACCCTCCGCAAGAGCTGCCGATCGACATCACCGCGGCTTCCGGAGCCACGGGAATGGTCGCCTGGCAGATCACCGCCGTTTCGCCCTGACAGGGGTGCCTCCATGGTGCCTGCCCGCCCGCGGAAACAGCGGGCGGGCAGGCACCGTTCGTGTTCGTGAGGAGACGGCGGTCCGCCGCAGCCCGGTGGCCGGGGGAAGTGAAGGACAGCCGGCCGCGGCCACCAGGTCCCGCCCTTTCAGGCAGCCGTCGTGCCCGTCGGCCGGCGCTCGCGATGCCCCGGCCACTCCCACCACCGTGCCGCGCCCCCGCGGGTGACGCCGAGGCCCGGGTCCGGTGCGACTCCGGCCTGCAGCCCGCGGTGGCCGGGGGAGGGGGCCCGGGTCCCGTTCAGTCGGCTCGCAGCCCGCTCGCCAGCCGCCCCAGCGCCGCCTTGATCCGGTCCGGTGTCACGCCCTGGGCGCGCTGCTGGAGGAAGACCTCCGGTGCCAGTGGCGCGAGGAGGCCGTCCACCAGGGCCTCCGGGTCGGGGATGCCGGACTCGCGCAGCAGGACGAGGACGTGGCTGCGCCAGAAGCCGTACGCCCCGACGGTGAAGCGCTTCTCGCCGGTCTCGGCGCCAAGGACCAGGTGGCCGTGGGTGTCCAGCAGGTCGACCATGGCGGCGTAGAAGGCGGTGAGCCGTTCGAGCGGCGGCGCGCCGGGGCCCAGTGGCGGGGCCCCGCGCAACAGCTCTTCCTGCAGGCGGCGTTCGTGCTCGTCGAGGAGGGCCGCCGCGATGGACGTGACGTCCGGGTAGCGGCGGTAGAGCGTGCCGCGGCCGATGCCGGCCACCCGGGCGATGTCCTCCATCGTGACCGACCGCGGATCACCGGCGGCGAACAGCTCGGCGGCGGCGGAGAGCACCTTGGCCCGGTTGCGGGCGGCGTCCGCGCGTTCCCTCGTCTCCATGACGCCTCATCCTACCGGAATAAGTGGACGCTGCGTCCGGTTGAGCCTCTCGTCCGGTATAACTGGACGCTGTGTCCGGTTAATGTTCCGGCCGATACCGAGGGGGTCCCGTCATGACCACGCTGCTGCACCTCGACGCCAGCGCCCGCCGCCAGTCCTTCAGCCGGGAGGCCGGTGACGCCGTGCTGATCGCCACACCGATGTACGACTACTCGGTCCCGGCGTCCCTGAAGGCCTGGAGCGGCCAGGTCACCTTCCCGCGCACGTCCCTGGCCGGACGGCGGTTCGCCGTGGCGTACGCCCGCGGCGGCGCGTACGGCCCGGGCACCCCGCGCCACCCGTACGACCAACAGGAGCGCTACCTGCGCGACTTCTCCGCCGGATACTTCGCCTTACCGGAGGAGGACATGACCTTCCCCGGCACCGAACTGGTCGACTCCCTCACCGATCCCGCCCTCGCCGGCCGGCGCGGGGCCCACGACGCGTCCCGCGCGGCCGCGCCGGAGGCCGCCCGCAGGACAGGAGCGTCCCTGTGAGCTGGCTCCTCCTCGTCGCCGCCGGGCTGGTGGAGGTCGCCTGGTCGCAGAGCATCAAACCGACGGCCGGGTTCACCCGCCCGCTGCCCACCCTGCTCTGCTTCGCCCTCGCCGCCGTCGCCGTATACCTCCTTGCCCTGGCGATGAAAGGCTTGCCGGTCGGCACGGCCTACGCCGTCTTCACCGGGATCGGCGCGGCCGGCGCCATCACCCTGGGCGTCGTGGTCCACAAGGACCCGGTCACCCCGGGCCGCCTCCTCGCCCTCGCCCTGATCATCGGCGGCGTGGCGCTGTCCCACGCAACCGCCCCGTCCGAGTGAAGGGCCCGCTGCCGGGCACCTCGCTCCGCAGGGACACCTGGACCCCGGCCAGATCTGACCGTCCGGTCAGAACCAGCGCGGGCAGTGCGGGGAGCGCTCGGTCCGGAACCGGGCGTCGGCGAGGGCGGCCACCCCGAACGCCGGCCGGCGTTCGGGGTGCCGGCAGCCGACGGTCCCGGAGCGGAAAAGCAAAAGGCAGGGAGAACGCTCTCCCTGCCACTACCAAGCTATAGCGCACTGGGGGGCTTGCCGCAAGGCCCCCGTCCCAGCAGAGAATCGTCGGCCCAAGCCACGAATCGCGAAGAATGGGGCCCACGAAGTGCGATTGCTGTCGTTGTCGACGTCCAGGGCAAGCGGGGCGGTCAGGCCCCTCGGCGCGGAGCGGCCGGGCTCCCCGGAGGCATCGCGATGACCGAACAGTACGTGCTGGATCTCCGAGAAGCCGACGCGGCGCAGGTCGCCGTCATCGGCGGCAAGGCCGCGCACCTGGGCGAGCTGTCGCGGATCGAGGGCGTCCGCGTCCCGGAGGGTTTCTGCGTGACGACGGACGCGTTCCGGCGGATCCTGGCGGGAGCACCGGCCATCGAGGACGGGATCGACCGGTTGCGGCGCGTGCACCCGGGCGACCGGGAAGCCATCCGCACGCTCAGCGGGGAGGTCCGCCGGGCCATCGAGGGGATCCCCGTCCCGGACGGTATCGCGGCGCGGATCACCGAAGGACTCGCCCGGTTCGGCGAGCGGGCCGCCTACGCCGTGCGGTCCAGCGCGACGGCGGAGGACATGCCGTCCGCTTCCTTCGCCGGCCAGCAGGACACGTACCTGAACATCGTGGGCCCGACGGCCGTCCTCCGGCACATCAGCCGGTGCTGGGCCTCGCTGTTCACCGAGCGGGCCGTGACGTACCGCCAGAGCAACGGCATCGACCACCGTACGGTCCACATGGCCGTGGTCGTACAGCGGATGGTCCTACCGCAGGCGGCCGGTGTCCTGTTCACGGCCGACCCCGTCACGGGTGACCGGAAGGCCGCCTCCGTGGAGGCGGGCTTCGGTCTCGGCGAGGCCCTGGTGTCCGGCCTGGTGAACCCGGACGTCTTCACGGTGCGGGACGGCCGAGTCGTGGCCAAGGCGATCGTCGCCAAGGAGCGTGCCGTCCGCGCCCTGCCTGCGGGCGGTACGCGGGAGGTGGCGATCGACGCGCAGCGGCAGGAGCAGCCGACGCTGACGGACGCGCAGGCCGTGCGGCTCGTCCGGCTCGGGCGGCGGATCGAAGCGCACTTCGGGCGGCCGCAGGACATCGAATGGTGCCTGGCCGACGGCGACTTCCACATCGTCCAGAGCCGGCCGATCACGACGCTCTTCCCCGTCCCCGTCCCCGACCCCGTCCCCGGCGACCACGAGAACCGCGTCTACGTCTCGGTCGGTCACCAGCAGATGATGACCGACCCCCTGAAGCCCCTGGGGCTCTCCGTGTGGCAGCTGACGGCCATGGCGCCGATGCACGAGGCCGGCGGCCGGCTGTTCGTCGACGTCACCGGGCAACTGGCCTCGCCCGCGAGCCGCGCCGGCCTCCTGGACATGATCGGGCGGGGCGATCCCCTGGTCAGGGACGCGCTGGAGACCGTCCTCGACCGCGACGGCTTCCTCCCGTCGCTGCCCGGGCCCGCCGACGCGGCTCCCGGCGGGCCGCCGGCCGGCCGTGCGCCCGCCCCCCTCGAGACCGATCCGGCCGTCGTCACCGAGCTGGTCGAGCGCAGCCGGCAGTCCCTCGCCGACCTGGAGCGGGACATCCGGACGAAGACCGGACCGGAGTTGTTCGACTTCCTGTCGGACGCCTTCCAGGAGCACAAGCGACTCCTCGGTGATCCGCAGAGCCTCCAGGCCGTCATGGCGGGGATGGAGGCCACCTGGTGGCTCAACGACAACCTGCGGGCGTGGCTGGGCGAGAAGAACGCGGCCGACACGCTGACGCTGTCCGCCCCCGGCAACGTCACGTCGGAGATGGGACTGGCGCTGCTCGACGTCGCGGACGTGATCCGCCCGTGGCCGGAGGTGGTGGCGTTCCTGCAGGGCGTCGAGGACGACGGTTTCCTGGACGAGCTGCCGAAGCTCCCGGGCGGGCCCGGAGCACGCGACGCCATCGAGGACTTCCTCGGCCGGTACGGCATGCGCTGCGTCGGCGAGATCGACATCACGCGGCCGCGGTGGCGCGAGCGCCCCGCCACGCTCGTACCCGTGATCCTCGACAACGTCGGGAACTTCCGGCCGGGCGCCGCCGAACGGCGCTTCGAGCAGGGGCTGCGTACGGCGCGGGAGAAGGAGCAGGAGGTGCTGTCGCGATTGCGGGCACTGCCGGACGGGGACCGGAAGGCGGACGAGACCAAGCGGATGATCGACCGGGTCAGGACCTTCATCGGGTACCGGGAGTACCCGAAGTACGGCATCGTCAGCCGCTCCTTCGTCTACAAGCAGGCCCTGATGCGGGAGGCCGAGCGGCTCGTGCGGGCCGGCGTGCTCGCCGAGAAGGAGGACGCCTTCCACCTCACGTTCCAGGAGCTGCGCGAGGCCGTACGTTCGCACCGGGTGGACGACCGGCTCATCCAGCAGCGCCAGGACGCCTTCCGCTCGTACCAGGCGCTCACCCCGCCCCGTGTTCTCACGTCGGACGGCGAGGCCCTCACCGGGTCGTACCGGCGCGACGACGTACCGGCGGGCGCCCTCGCCGGACTGCCCGTTTCCGCCGGGACCGTCGAGGGACGGGCCCGCGTCATCCTCGACATGGCCGACGCCGACCTCGAGGCCGACGACATCCTGGTCACGGTCTTCACGGACCCCAGCTGGTCGCCGCTGTTCGTCGCGATCGCGGGCATGGTGACGGAGGTGGGCGGGCTCATGACCCACGGCGCGGTGATCGCCCGGGAGTACGGCCTGCCGGCTGTCGTGGGCGTCGCCCGGGCCACCCGCCTGATCCGGGACGGGCAGCGGATCCGCGTGCACGGAACCGACGGCTACGTCGAGCTCCTGGACTGACCCGCCCCGTCAAGCCCCACGCCTGCGGCGCCGGGCGAGGGGCGCCCTGCGCAACCTCTGCCTCGGCGGGGCCGTCGACCGCCCGGCAAAGCCGTCCGAAAGCGGCGTCGAGCACGCCACGGCCGGGTCGGCCAGCCGTCCCACGGCCGTCACGACGGCGGCTGCCGAGTCCTCCGCCGCCATGTGCCGCTGCGCCTCCCCGGCCGCTTTCGTGTACGAAGGGCCGCCGGTCGCGTGTTGCGTCCCGCCCGGCCCGCAGCAGCCATCGCCTTCGCCGGCTACCGCCAGGGGTCGAGGGCGAGCTTGCCCTGCGTCTGGCGCGCCGCGAGACGCCGGAGCACCGCCGGCCCCTCCGACAGCGGGTACACCGTGGGAGTGCCGGGCGGGTAGACGCCCTTGGCGATGAGGTCCTCCAGCTCGGTCAGCAACCCCTGGAAGGCGGCGGGGGCCGCCTCCGCCAGCGCGAGGATGTGCAGGCCCTTCACCTGGACCCGGTGGGTGAACACCAGGTCGTGGGTGGTCAGGCTCGCGTGGCCCGAGGCAGCGCCGAAGACGATCACGCGGCCGACGATGGCCTTGGTGACCGCCAGGCTCGCCCCGAACGTCGCTCGCCCGGTGGACTCCAGGACGAGGTCGACCGGCCCCGTCAGACGCAGGATCCGCCCGGCGAGATCGGGGTGCGAGGGATCCAGCACGTGGGCGGCGCCGAGGGCCTTGACCGTGTCGTGCTTGGAGGGCGAGGCCGTGGCGATGACGGTGGCTCCGTAGTGGACGGCCATGCGCACGGCGGCCTGCCCGACCCCGCCCGCCGCCGCGTGGACCAGGACGGTGTCACCCCGCCGGATCTCGCCCAGCTTCTTCAGGGCCGCCAGCGCGGTCGCCCAGTTGATGACGAGACCGAGGGCCTCGGCGCCGCTCCAGCCGTCCGGGACGGGAAGGACCCTGTCGGCCGGCATCAGCATGTACTGCGCGAACGCTCCGTGGCCCGAACCGACCACGTGGCTTCCGGCCGGGAGCGGGCCCTCGGTCCCCTGACCGGCGGCGACGATCTCGCCCGCCGCTTCGAAGCCGGCGACGTAGGGGGCCGCTGGTCCGCCCTCGTAGTCGCCGTGGGCCTGCATGACGTCCGCGAAGTTGACCCCGGCCGCCCCGACGCGGACCAGGTACTCGCCCTTCCCCGGGACGGGCAGGGGATGGCCACGCCTGAGGGTCAGGTCCTCGGGACCCTTGAGGGAGTTCTGCATCAATACGCTCTGGGACTGCTCGGTGATGTCCATGGGCAGAACGTAGAACCCTGACGCATACGGCAAGGTCAACACCCGTGTCTCAAGCGGATCCCCGGCGGGATGCCGCGAGGAAGGCGTCGAGGGCCGCCCGCTGATCGCTCAGGCCCGCGATCCGCTCCGCCAGCCGGTCCCGGTAGCGCTCCACGTCCGCCAGGAACGCCGGGCACACCCCCTGATCCGTCGTCACGTAGGGCAGCACCTCCTTGATCAGCCGCACCGGCAGCCCGGCTTCCAGCAGCGTCCGGATCACCTGCACCCGCTCGATGGTCGCCGGCCCGTAGTCCCGGTACCCGTTGGCGAGCCGGCCGGCGACGACCAGCCCCTCGTCTTCGTAGTACCGCAGCGTCCGCGCGCTGACACCGCTCTCCCTGGCGGCTTCACTGATCTTCATGCCCCGGCAACGTCCGGGAGGCGCCTGATCTTCCAACGGGCCGGGCCGTCACGTTCTCCTCCAGGTAGGCGAGCGCCGTGACGGCGTCGTCGGCGAAGAAGACCAGGTCGTGCAGCGGCACGGGCAGGAAGCCCTCCTCCGCCATACGCCGGAACTGCTCCTTCAGGCCGTCGTAGAACCCCGCCGTGTTGAGGAGCACCACCGGCTTGTCGGTCCTCCCGTGCTTCTTGAGCTCCAGGATCTCGGTCGCCTCGTCCAGCGTTCCGGTCCCGCCCACCATGATCACGACGGCGTCGGCCTTGGCCAGGAGCAGCGCCTTGCGTTCGGCGAGGTCGCGGGCGATGAACATCTCGTCCGCGTTCTTGCGGGCCTTGGCGGCCAGGAACTCCACCGACACGCCCACGAGCCGGCCCCCTGCCGACTGGACACTGTCCGCGACGACCTTCATCAGGCCGCTTTCGGAACCTCCCCACACCAGCGTGTGGCCGGCCTTGCCGAGGAGTTCACCGAACTGGCGGGCGGGGCTGGTGTAGCGGTCGTCGAGATCAGCCGCGGAAAGGAAGACGCAGATATCCATGAGGCAACAGTGTGGTGCGTGACCGCGCCGCAGGAAAGCAGAGGGGCGGGCTGCGCGGAGCATGAGGAGAAGACACACGGAGAGCCGTGCCGCGCCGCCCTGCCACCTGCCACTGCTGGGCCGACCAGGGCACGGGGCGCACGCCACGCGAGGTCCCGGCCCGCCCGTTCGGACTGCGAGGACGGTGGCCCGCCACAGGGGGCGTTCCAACGGGCAGCTGGACACGACGACACCGATCGCCGCCACGTCCTCCGCTCCCGGGCTGACCGGCCGCGGCGGCCGGGACGACGGTGATCGCGGACGGCGTCTGCCTCGGCACGGGCTGATCGCCGCACCGCAGGAGGAGGACGACGCCGAACACCGGCGGGTCCGTGCCCGTGTCGAGCACGCCTTCGCCCGGATGAAGAACTGGCCATCCAGGCCGTCGCCACCATGCACGACCTCACCCCCGCACGGTGAAACAGCAGGCCAAGCACCACTCAGGCCTACCCGAGCCCGACCTCCTGCAACACCCTCTGGCCGAGCAGTGCCTGGGTGATCTGCCGGGTGGTCTGGGCGGCGACGCGCGGGACGGTTGCGGCGTAGGCGGTGTGGGCGCTCAAGCCGGTGGCCGGCGCCCAGCTGCGGCCGCGGGTCCGGGCGGCGGCGTCCAGGGCGAGGGCCTGCCGGAAGACCGGGGGACCACGTCACCCGCCTGGGCTGGTGAGGGGGAACGCCGGCTCTGCGTCTGCCGACTGGCGCAATGTGCTCTACGGCGACTCCGTTCGGCCGGCCAAGACGTAATCTCCTCTTTCGTGCACCGCCATGCCGGGGAAATGTACCGTTCATGGAAATTTCACACGACAACGGTGAGTTATCCGGGCCTGACCGCAAAGCCGACGACCGGGCGCAGACACCCGCCACCTCCGCCACCGCCGATGCCCGCCCCGCGGCGGTGCGACTCGGTGCGGCGCGGCTCTCGCACCTCACCCACACCCCCCACTGCTCCGAACGCACGCCCGCCCCGACCAGGCACCCCGACACCGACCTCTACCAGCTCGCGGTGATCCTGACCGGCTGCGGGAGCATCGAACAGAACCGCGGCGGCCGCGCGCCCGCCCCCGGTGACCTGGTCCTCTTCGACGGCACCCGCCCCGTCGACGCCGCGGCCTCGCCGCACGGCCGCCCGCCCACCGGTCTGGTCCTGCGGTTCCCCAGGAGGCTGCTGCCACTGCCCGAGCGCGACGTACGGCGGGTACTGGCCGTTCCCGTCCCCGCGCGGGACGGCGTAGGCCGGCTCCTGGTCGGTCTGCTGATCGGCGTGTGCGAGGAGAGGCACGCTCTCAGCCCGGACGACGGCATCCGCCTCCAGCACGCCGTCCTCGGCTTGACGGCAGCCGTCCTCGCCGGCCACCTCGGCAGCCGGCGCCCCCTGCCGGACGACGCCCGCCAGAGTGTCCTCCACGCCCGGATCAGACACTTCATCCTCGGCCGGCTGACGGACCCGGAGCTGACCCCGGCCACGGTCGCCGCCGCCCACCAGATCTCCCTGCGCTCCTTGCACCGGCTGTTCCAGCCGTACGGCGAGCCGGTCGGTGCCTTCATACGGCGCCAGCGCCTCGAACACGCCCGCCGCGACCTGGCCGACCCTGCGCAGGCCACGAGCACCGTCCAAGCCATCGCCGCACGCTGGGGCTGCGTACGTCCCGCCGACTTCACCCGTGCCTTCCGGGGCGCCTACGGAATGCCGCCGGGCGAGTTCCGGGCATTGGCCCTGGCCGGCATGATCGGCACGGATTCCCAAGGGGCTGGCACCGGCTGCTATGGAGCCGGCCGGCCGTGGTTGGCAGAGTCGTGGCCGACCGTTCACATGACAGAGGGGGGAACCTCACCATGCGACCGTCCAAGCGCCATGCCCTGGCCTCCGCCGCGTTGTTGTTCGGCGCGGTGCTGATGCCCGTCGTCTCGGCGGGCCCGGCCGCCGCAGCGCCGTTCGCCTGCAACGAGAACCCGGCCGACAAGGACGACTCCACCTGGAGCAAGTCCGCCAAGGAGAACGTCAACGAGCGCTCCGGCCCCAGCACGGGCTGCGGGTCCAAGGGCGTCGCCACGCCGAACCACACACTGGACTACCACTGCTACAAGTCCGACGGCGGCGGCTACTCCTGGACTTACGTCCGCAACGACACCACCGGGGTGAAGGGCTGGATCCGCGACGACTACCTGCGGGGCGGCGGCAGCAGGGTGCACTGCTAGGCCCACCCCCGGACCGGCCACGGCCGGCCCGGCCGCAACCGGCCCGGGCCGGCCGTACCCCAGCGCCAGCCACCGTCCCTCACCCCCGGGGTACGGCCGCCACGTCCGGCGTACCCCGGACGGGCCATGGTCCGGGTCGGGGGAGCCCCGGCGGATCGGCAACTGCGTGCCGGCAGCTTCCGGATCACCCCGTCACACCCCTGCCGTGCCGAGGTCGCGGCAGGCGACCAGGGAGCGGGACCCCACAGCGGTTGCCACCACCCACGAGGCCTTCGCGCGCGGCACCTCGCCGGCGACCACCTCGCCGATGTCGCCGACGCTGCCGACCAAGGCATCCACCGCATCAACACCAACCCCCGACTGCCATGGTCATTCCTCGCCCATACCGGCCTGACCATCCACCCACCACACCCACCCGACTTACGAAAAGATCAGTAGTCGGGGAGGGTCACGAACACCAGGTACACGCTCACCCGGTCCCCCTGCTCGTCGACCAGCAGGTCGAAGGTGGGGTTCTTGTGCGTGGTGAAGGTCGTGTACATGGGGTACGAGCGCCCGGGCTCCACCTTCAGCCCGAGCTGGTCCATGACGTCCTTCGGGAACGGCGTCTTGGCCTGCGGTTCGATCTTTTCGTCGACGATGGTCTCGCCGTACGGCCAGAGCGTGGAGCGTGCGAGCACGACGCCGTGGTCCGTGAGGTATTCGTCCACACAGGACTTCGACGCGGTGAAGCTCAGTGTCATCTCCCCTCCGAACATCTTGGAACCGGAGTAGCGCAGCTTCTCCGTCTCGCAGTCCGGCAGCTGCAGCCCGACCATGTCCAGCACCTCCTGCCGGGAGGCGCCGCACCCGGCCAGCAGGACACCCGCCATGGCGACGGCCACCGCGGGACGGATCACCGTGCGCATGCGCATCGAGCCACCCTTTGTTCGTCGGTGAAGATCATGTGACGAGTTCCGCCTACTTGGTGATGCCGACCGGCTGCCCGGTCAGAGCACTAGCTGCTGGGCAGGCCGGCCGCGAGGTTCTTCTCCGCCAGGGCCTCGACGGCTGCCGAGCGGACGGTCTGCGAGGCGGCCGGCGGTTCCGCGGTGACCGGTTCGCCGTACGAGCCGAGCCAGAACTCGACCGGCGTGGGGGCGAACGTCGCTGCGTCCACGACGAGCTTGCGCGGGTAGGGCTTCTCGCCGACCTCGACGTACGCGGTCACCGCATTGCCGTCCTCGCCCCGGCGCACGGGGACGAGGCGCTCGCCGTCCTCGGTGGCCTCGGGCCCACGGGTGGCGCTCTGGCGGGGTTCTGCCAGTTGGTCCGTGACGCTGCGCAGGGCCGTCAGGTCGCACAAGTCGACCATGCTCTTGCGGATACGGCCGTCCTGGCCGAGCTCCAGCCACTTGCCGCGCAGCTCCTTGTCCAGCCGCTCACCGTCCGGGCTGGTCGCCGCCTTCTGGAGGTAGTCGTCACTCCAGCTCATCCAGGTGCGGCCGCCGCGTTCGACGGCAACGTGGAAGAACCCGCCCTGGGCGTCGACGCGGCAGTTCTTGTCACGGTCGACGGATATCTCCACTCCGCTCCCCATGGCGACCGCGGCCTTGGCCGTCACCCGCACCGACGGCGCGTCCCTGAACAGCTGGACGGACTTGGCCAGCAGCTCACCGTCGGTGCCCTGCTTGGTGTTGCCCGCGGTGCTCGCCGCGCCCTGGCAGGCCGTCAGTGCCAGTGCCAGACCCGTCGCCGTGCCCCATACGGCCAGACGTCTTGCCCTGCTCGTCACCCCAAGCTCCCTCTCCGTAAAAAAGATGATCACTGCAACTGTAAAGGTCGGGAACTTCGGGGGCTTCCCCGGCACCGGACACGGCTTCACCGTGGCCGACACCGGTGCCTTCAACTCCGGACGCCGTCCCCGGCGCTCAGGCTCCGTACCAGCCGAAGGCGCCTGCTTCCTCGGGCCAGTCGAAGGACTGGTGCAGTGCCACGAGCGCGGTGATCAGGCGGGGGTCCAGCTCCCCGGTCCGGACCCGGTAGTCCTCGGCCATGCCCCGGAAGACGAGCGCGGCCCGGCCCGAGCCGTCGCGCCAGGTCACGCGCCGGGGCGGGCGGAAGCCGCCATCGTCCTCGGCGAGGACGGCGATGACGATGCAGATCC
Organism: Streptomyces sp. NPDC037421; assembly: GCF_055602105.1. Lineage (NCBI taxonomy): Bacteria > Bacillati > Actinomycetota > Actinomycetes > Kitasatosporales > Streptomycetaceae > Streptomyces > Streptomyces sp. NPDC037421. Next base: position 70,698 of record NZ_JBVJWV010000030.1, on the reverse strand, counting down.
ACCTGAGCAGCATCCCCGTCGGCCACCACACAGCCCACCACGCCGGGCGGCCCGCGAAGCCGCGCAGGGCCGGCCCTGCCGCCGGCTCCAGCGTCCATCTGGTCCGGCCGATCCGCAACGCGGGGCGGCGCCTGTACGTTATCCGCCCCAACAACGCTCCGAAGTGGTCCAGGACGCGGTAGACGGTCGGCTGGCCACTCACGCGCGAACCGTACTGCTCGGTGCGCACGAACGCGGACGGGACCCCGCCATCCGCGAGGACGGTGAAGGAGCGCGCCTCCGCGTGCTGGTCGTGCTCAGGCCCGTAGGCGTCGCGGCTGAGCCAACCCGCCCCGCTCTCCTCGCCGTTCCCGCCCTTGCGTATGACGAGCGGGGCGGACCCCCTGTACTTGACCTCGTAGGTCACCGGTCCCCGGCTCATGGACTTTCCTTCCGAGCTGTGACGATCAAGCCGTCATGCTCTCATCCGGCCACCCGCGGCCAGGGGCCCGCTCCCTTTCCGCAGTCCCCAGTCCCGCTGCTCCAGCGTCAGCCCCCGGGACCGCCGTGGTTCTCCAGGACGTTCACAGCCCGAGCCCCTGGTTGGCATCGAAGCGCTCCGCGTCGACCGGCAGCTCGAAGAAGCCCTCTCCCAGAGCACTGACGCCCTTCACCTCGACGAGGTCTTCGGCCTGGACGAGAAGACCGCGATCCGGTACGCGAACTCCGCACGGGTGCTGCTGGACCAGGCCGCTGAACAGCCACCTCAGTGAATCCTGCTTGACCGGTCCACGCCTTCTTCGAGGGTGAGCACGCCGGGCAGAATCAGCATCCGGGGCCGAACGGCGGAGACGATGTCAGGGCGAGGGAAGCGATCCGCAGCTGGGCCGCCCACGTCTGCCGGACAAGCCCCAACGTGTACTCAATGCAGCATTCGCATTGCGGGATCAGCGCCACGAACGATTGCTCCGCCACGGTCTCGGCCTCCGTCTCCCACCAGCCGTCCGTCGCCAGGCCGGCGGGAGTGATTTCTCCATCGATGAGTCTCGCCGCCATCCGGCGCAGAGCGTGGCGCCGCGCCAAGCCCCGATCCGGCAACCCGATTCCCGACTCGGAAAGTGCTTGCTCGAACGCGTCGCGAATATCGCGGGCATCCGCGTGGCGAGGCAAACCGGCCAGTTCGCACAGCGTCGGGGTGTCCAGCCCGGCTGCGAGTGCCTCAGCCGCGATCATCGGCAGGTCCTCCGGCCGTATCTCATCCGCCTGATAACGTCATGCCACCTCCCCCAGAGACGTGAGGCCACTCTGCAGAGGCGTTTCCGGCTCCGGTGTCGTTGCTTCGGCTCTCATGACTCCAACGGTGTCAGACCCGTTCCCAGACGAGGCACCCAGGGGCGACCCGCTCGGCACCCACCCGCGTGTTCGCCTGAACCCGAAGGCCGAACCCACGTGATCGCCTACGGCGAAGGTGGGGAGATCGTCTCGAATCGGCGCGCCGAGCAGGAGATGTTCGTCCCGTGCCTGCGCATCCTGTAATCCGCCCTGGTGTACGTGAACACCTTGATGCTGCAGGACGTCCTGGGCGAAACGGAGTGGCGCCGGCTTCCTCAGTCCCGCTGCGGCGTTGCGGGCGCGTTCGGCGAGTGCCTCGGGCGGAGCTGCGGAGCGTCCGGCGGCGGGGCCGGGTCCCAACGGTCGGTCCAGGCCTGGAGGGCCTGGACGTGGGGCTGGTTGGTCCAGTAGCCCCCGGACCACTGGGATCCCAAGAGCCTCCGTGAACGGGGACCGCAGGTCATGCAGAACCTTCGCATGGACTTCCTCATGCTGCTCCCGGGAAACCGGCGCGTGGTCCTGGAGGTCGACGGCATGCAGTACTGCACCCGCAATGAAGGAACCGGATCCGACAGCACGAAGTACGCCGCACCATGGCCGGCGACCACACGCTGAAGCTCGGGCTCCATCAGCGTGACGCTTGGCTTCTCGCTGCTGCCCCACCCGGCGGAGAAGGACCACCCCGTCCATGGGTCGCCGTGCCCAGGGCTGATGCGTTCTCAGGTTGTGAGATGAAGTAGCTCGCACGCGTGGGCAGGGTGTTTCCGGTGGTGGTCACGCGGACCGAACCGTACGCGGACGTATCAGCCACCGTGTACGAAGCAGGGCCAGAGCGCCCGGGTAGGTCGCTCACCCGTTGGCTGTGGCCGTGCCGGTCATCGTCCCCAGCCGTTCGGGGGATACGCGGGCCGCATCCGGCGCGTTTCCCGCCCCGCCGGGGCATCCCTTGGTGGAACGAAAGGGAGACACGATGCCGCTCTATCTATCGAGGTTCAGCTACACACCGGAGACTTGGGCGAGGCTGATCGTCCACCCCGAGGACCGCGCAAAGGCCGCTCAGGCGTACATCGAGTCCGTCGGCGGGAAGCTCCACGGCTTCTGGTACGCCTTCGGCACGCACGACGGCTACAACCTGTGGGAGGCCCCCGACAACGTGTCCATGGCCGCGGTTGCGCTGGCGATTAGTGGAGGCGGCGCGCTTAGCTCGTTCGAGACGACAGTTCTCCTGACCGTCGATGAAACCATGGATGCCCTGCGCCAAGCCGAACGAGTCCAGTACCGGGCGCCGGGCGCGTAGCGGTCCAGGGCCGATGCGTTCTCGGGTGACGAGATGAGTGGTTCGCCCAGGTGTGGTCATTCGCGGGTGATCCGCCGGACCGGAAACGACGAACGCGACTCCTGATGATCAAGGTTGTCGAAGCCAAAGATCATGAACAGGGGTCGCGTTCGAATGCCCTCCTCCCTGACCGAACTGCGCACTCTGGCCGAGGTCCTGGACCGGGTTCCGGACCCGCGCCGTGTCCGGGGTCGCCGCTACCGCATCGGCGTCCTGCTCACGCTGTGCCTGGTCGCCGTGCTCAGCGGCGCAACCTCGCTGGCCTGCATCGCGCGCTTCGCCACCAACAGCGGCCCGGACCTGCGCCGACGTCTCGGGCTCGCGGCCTGCACGCCGGCCGCCACGACCCTGGGCCGACTGCTGGCCCGCCTGGACGGCGACGCCCTCGACGACGCTGTGGGAGCCTGGCTCGCCCGACTTGCCACCGACCCCGTCGAGGAACCCGCACCCGCACCGACCGGGCTGGCCGTGGACGGCAAGACCGTGCGCGGGAGCCGCACCGACGGCACGGCCGTACACCTGCTCGCCGCCGCCCTGCACGACAGCCAGACGGTCATCGCCCAGCGACGGGCCGAGGCCAAGAGCAACGAGATCCCCGCGTTCGCCCCGCTTCTGGAGCCGCTCGATCTGCGCGGCGTCGTGATCACCGCCGACGCCATGCACACCCAGCGCGACCACGCCGAATACGTCCTCGCCAAGGGCGGCCACTACATCCTGATCGTGAAAGGCAATCAGAAGAAACTGCGCAAGCAGTTGAAGACGCTGCCGTGGCGCGAGATACCGCTCCAGGACCGCACGAGGGACACCGGCCACGGCCGCCGCGAGATCCGCCGCCTGAAGGTCTGCACCGTCCGCCCCGGCCTGCTCTTCCCTTATGCCGTGCAGGCCATCGAGGTCAAGCGCCGCCGAACCAACCGCCGAACGGGCAGGACCGGCACGAAGACGATCCACGCGGTCACCAGCCTCGGCCCCGAGCAGGCCGGCCCCACCCAGCTCGCCGTGTTGATCCGCGGACACTGGTCCGTCAAGGCCCTGCACCACGTCAGAGACATGACATTCGCCGAGGATGCCTCCCGCATCCGCACCGGCACCGCACCCCGCGCCATGGCAACCCTGCGCAACATCGCCATCGGCCTCATGCGCCAAGCTGGCTGGGCGAACCTCGCTGCAGCCACCGACCATTACCGGTCACGCCCAGCCCACGCGTGCGAGCTACTCCATCTCACAACCTGAGAACGCATCAGCCCTGTCGCCGTGCCGGGACTGGTGGAAATTCCCGGGGAGGGCCCGCGGCTTCGGCTCCCAGCCCTACCCCAATGTCGTCGCGACCGCGTCGCCCGTGGGCAGCGCTCCTGGGCACGGGCTGCTGAGCCCTGTGGCGGTGGGTGTCGAGGCGGGAACGCTGATCGCAGCCACAGTCGTCGTATTCACCCGAGTGGAGTAATCGGCCGATGGCCTGGCGGGTGGATCTGCGCCGAATGGGCGACGATGATCTCATCGTCCGGCGTACGGAGACCTCCCCGCCGACTTCATCCGCGTGCGGTCGATCCGGGCGTGCGGAACACGGCACCCCGGCATTTCGCCCGCATGGGAACCCTTACCTGCATTCGGGGTGTTCCATGAAACCAAAACCTTCCGCAACCGCGGCTGCGCTCGTGTGCGGTCTTGCCATAATGGGCCCGGTATCAGCAGGCTCCCCCCACGCACACGCCGCTTCGGCCCCTGCCTCCGAGGGGAAATCTCCCACCTGTCCCTCGTCCAACGCCCCGCCCGGAACGGGCTCACGGATATCCGCCGCCGACGCTGCCGAGATCGTCCGTATTCACAACGACGCGCGCCGGGCAGCCGTTCAGAAGTACAGCCCCGGCTCCTCCGTGGTTTCTGTCGCATGGAACCCCAAGCTTGCCTGCGACGCGCAGGCCTGGGCCGATGACCCTGCCTCCAGCCAGGGCGGCGGACTGCACCACAGCAGCCGTGACACCAATGGCAACGAGGGTGAGAACCTTTTCAACGCCTTCCCTGGCCCGGCACGGCCGCTGATGGCACTGGACCCCTCCGTGAGCTTCAGCTGGACGGCGGAGAAGTCCAAATTCGACGCCGATAACAATGCCCCGATCAACAGCAGTGCATCCGCGGGCACCAATTACCGTGCGTGGGGTCATTACTCCCAGATGATATGGATGTCTCCCGCGTCAGCGACCACGGCAGTCGGTTGCGGCGTGAAAGAGGGCGTACCCGTGGCCGGCAGTACGGGCTGGATTTTGGTGTGCCGGTACGCCGCGGCAGGCAATATCAACGGGCAGCGGGCCGTCGCCCCGGCTGCGGCACCAGCCGCGGGCTGTGACCCGGCCGCTGTCAACCGGGCGCCGACCGCCGGCACGGCAGCCCAGGCGAGGGCTGCCGTGATCTGCCTGATCAACGCGCAGCGCACGCAGCGCGGGCTGCCCGTCCTCACCGTCAACCAGCCGCTGACCAACGCGGCCCAGCAGCATGCCGCCGCATCCGTGCAACTGAAGTGGTGGGGGCCGGGCAAGGACTCCCACCGCAACCCCCAGACCGGCTCGACACCGCAGAGCCGCATCCAGGCGGCCGCATACTGCACGAACCCCCGGTCGTGGGAGTTCAGCGAGATCACGTACACCGGCTGGGGCGGATCGGGAACCCCGCAGGCCGCCGTCAATTGGTGGATGAACAGCCCCGGCCACCGCGCCATCATCCTCAAGCCGTCCCTGCGCGACATCGGCGCGGCGGCCCTGCCCGGAGCGGCGGACCCGGCCGGCGCATCGTCGTCCAACACCGGCACCTACGTCGTGGACTTCGGACGCTGCCAGCAGTGATTTCCCGCGGAAGCTTGGCAACCGGTCGCGCGGACGTGGGTTTCGTGGACGGACTCGTTGCTGGGATCGGCCGCGTGGACGGCCGGGGCCGCCTGCTAACGCTGTGGGTGGACATGCTCAGGACTTCATCAGCGGGAATGCCGCTCCAGCGGCGTCGGCGTAGCGTATCCAGCTCGGGCAGGGCTGTTGAAGCTCCCATGGATCGTCAATCCCTTGGGCGGGGTCCGTAGGATGCGCTCGTGGCTGGGTTCGACGAGGTCAAGGCGACGTTCTGGGGCGAGGGCCGGTATGGGTTCAGCTGCCGTTGACCGACGCGGTCGTTCAGGATGCCGAGCGTCAGCTCGGTGTCCGTCTGCCGGCTTCGCTGCTGGAGATCCTGTGGGTCCAGAACGGCGGTGTGGTGTCGGAGCTGTGGAACGCGTTCCCGACCGACGACGCGAGATGATGGGCATCGGCCGTCACGACGGCCAGTTGTCCGTGCTGGACACGGCGTACTTGGCCGAGGAGTGGGGGCTGCCTTCGCCCCTGGTGCGGCCGCGTCGCTCGATCTCGATCACACGGACGGCAACCCGTCGACGTCATGATCTGCCCTGCCCGGGTCTGTCGTGTTCAGGCTGCTGGGTCTCGTGAAGTTCCTGTAGACCTCGCGGACGACGAACCTCTTGAAGTACCGCATGATGTCCTTGGTGGACATGCTCTCGGCGGTGCGTCTGGCCACATATTCCCGTGTCCGCAGGTCGTACGGCATGCGGACCAGGACGAGGATATGAAGAGCGCTGTCAGCGTGTCGGCCCCGCCGCGGTTGGTGCGGCCGAAGGAGGCCGGAATCGGGGCTGCGGCGCACAGATGCTCACTGTCAGACCTCCCCCGTAGCGTCGAAGCGGAGCGTCCGGACCCGGGACCGCTGAGGACGTGAGGAGCAGGCCATGAGCGAGATCAGTGTCGACAGGCACCGGCTGCTGGCTGACAGCGCGAGCACGTACGGAGCCCCCTACCAGCGAGCCTCCGCCGAACGAAGCACGCCGTGGCAGGCCCGCCGCCGAGATCCTGCCGCTGCTGCGCCGGGCCGCCGACGACGCGTTGCTCGGTTTCACGGACTCGGACCTGCGCGAGCAGGCGCAGGCCATCAGCTCGGGCACACCGTACGTCTTGCGCGTCACGGTGGCCTGACCGCGCCAGCGCCCGCCGGTGTGTCAGGCCCTGCGCCGGCCTCGGCCGGTATGGGCGAGGGCGTCGGCGAGTTGGTCGTGGTTCATGGACGAGCGTCCCGGGATGCCGGCCGCGGCCGCCTTCTCGTACAGCTCAGCCTTCGTCAGCGCCATCAGCTCCCGGCCCTTGGCCGCCGATCCGGAGCGCGCCCGCTTCTTCGCGGCCGGTGTCTTCTTCCCGCCCGCCGCCCGGGCGCCGGGGGAGGCGGCCTTGTCGCCGGTGTCCTTGGGGCTCCTGGCCCGTTCGACACTGGCGCGCAGGGCCTCCATGAGGTCGACGGCGCCGGTCGGCTGCGCCGCCGGTTCGGCCTTCTCCACTGTCTCCCCGGCCGCCTTCGCCTTCACCAGGGCCTCGACCTTCTCGCGGAAGGAGTCGTGGAACGCCTCCGGCTCCCACTCCATGGCCAGGGCGTCGATCAGCTGCATGGCCATCTTCACCTCCGCCGCCGTCGCCTGGACCTTCCCCGGCAGGTCGGGCACCTCGGCATGCGGATCGCGCAGCTCGTCGGCCCAGTGCAGCGTGTGGAGGGTCAGGAGGCCCTCTGCCTCCTCCGCCTTCAGGGCGACCAGATACTCCCGCCCGCGCATCACGAAGGTGGCGATGCTGCCTTGTTCGACTCGGCCAGGGCACGTTCCAGCAGGGCATAGACCTTCCCGTACTGGGCTCCCCGGGGCCCGAGGAAGTACGTCTTGTCGAAGAAGACGGGGTCGACGGTGTCCAGGTCGACGAAGCCGGCGACGTCGATTGACCGGGAGCGGCCGGGAGCGATCTCGTCGAGCTCCTGCGGCTCGACGATCACGTACTCGGATCCGGTGTCGTAGACCTTCACGATGTCCGCGAGGTCCACCTCGTCGCCGGTGCGCTCGTTCACGCGCCGGTTCCGGATCCGGTCCGCGGTCCCGCGCTGGAGCTGGTGGAAGCGGATCGTGTGGCTGTCGGTGGCCGTGTAGAGGCCGACGGGCAGGCTGACGAGCCCGAACCCCAAGACCCCCGTCCACACCGGTCTGGCCATCGCCCGCACCACCCTCCACCGCGGGTCCCCCTGGGCGTCTTCCCACCCTGCGCCCCATCACCCGCACCGGCAACGCCAGCCCGCCCGCGGAGCCGCCGGCCACCTTGCGACGTGGCCGGGAAGCTCTCGACGGGCGTTGTCAGGGCCCTTCCACCTTGCCGCGCTCCCGTGTCCGGGAGCGCCCGGTGTGCTCGCCCTGGGGCCCGTCCTCGACCAGCACTGGCGGAGAGGCAGTATTCCGAACCGCGTCCTGACTCACGTAGGCCGTGACGGCCGGTGCAGAATGCGTGCCCCCGCGGCGGTGGACTTCGACCTTCCACGTCTGCGAGAAGACCGCGTACTGCCGACGGCAGTCGCCGACCTTCGCCGGGCCGAGTACCTCAGCCGCCTCGACCACTTCGCTGACGGCCATCCCGAACCGGAGCGGTCCTACCCCGACGGCCGCCGCATACGACCACTCGCCCCGTTCGGCGACTCCGAAATCGCCTTCGGTCTCCAACGCCATATCCACCCCTCCAGAGACACCCGAGAACGTCCCGCTGTCCATCACCGGCGACCTGCTCCTAGAGCCTGTCTGACGAATGATCACGGATTGGTTCGCGGAGCCAGAGGGTCAGCGAGGCCAGGATGACTCCGGCGCGGTAGCGGTTGGCGAGCTTGTCGAACCTGGTCGCGATCGCGCGGAACTGCTTGAGGCGTGCGAAGCATCGTTCGACCACGTTGCGGTCGCGGTAGACCTCCTTGTCGAAGGCGGCCGGCCGGCCGCCAAGGCGCCCTCGGCGCCGGCGGTTGGCCGCTTGGTCGCGGCGCTCGGGGATCGTGACGGCGATACCCCGACGCCGCAGCAGGTGCCGGATCGCCCGGCTGGAGTAGGCCTTGTCGCCCAGTACCCGCACCGGTGTCGTGCGCGGGCGACCCGTGGCGATGCGCGGGATGCGGATCCCGTCGAGGACCTGGGCGAACGCGGTGGCGTCGTTGACATTGCCGGGCGTGAGCACGATGGTCAACGGCAGACCCCGGCCCTCGACAGCGTGGTGGACCTTGGTGGTCAGCCCGCCTCGGGACCGGCCGAAGGCCTGGCGCGTCCGCGAGCGGCCCGGATCTTCCAGTTCGTCCCCGTCAGCGGCCCCCTTTTACGTACGCCGGCGGCGTGCTGGCGGGCACGCTTGATCGTGGAGTCGACGGCGACGGTCCACTCCACCTGGCCCATCGCGTCGTCGCGGACCTGCACATGCTCCAACAGCCTTGCCCACGTGCCATCCGCCTCCCAGCGGGCGAACCGCTCGTAGACCGTCTGCCACGGCCCATACCGCTCGGGCAGATCACGCCACGGAGCCCCGGTCCGCAACCGCCACAGCACACCGTTGACCACCTGCCGGTGATCACGCCACGGCCGACCACGCCCATCCACCTGCGGCAACAAGGGCTCTATCCGCTTCCACGCCGTGTCCGTCTGCCCACCTCGACCTGCCACAAGATCAATTATCAGACAAGTCTTAGTCGACCCAGGTCAGGACACCGCACTCGACTGACTTCATTGGCAACGGACAGCGACGCCGGGCGGCCTGGCCCCGCGTCAGAGAGGTGTTCCCACACCGCACGTGCGGTCACCCGGTACGGAGCGGCCCAGCGCTGCTTGGGATTACCGCGCATCGGTAGTCCCCCGAGCCGGTCCCCGCCCCGCCTCCCGCCGCCTTCCGCCGCGTTGGGGACGTCCTGCTTGCTTTGGCGGTTCACTCCAGTCTAATATCGTCATCATGACGATAATTGCTCAGCGGCCCCCGCTCCCTGCGGGCATTGACTCCAGGGGCCTCGATCCGCCGCCGCGCGCACGGCCGTGACGTCGAGCACGAGCCCGGAGCCAATGCCGGCGCGCGCACCAGCCGCCCGGCGGCCGCCTGCCGCCGGACCCCCGGCAGAGAGAGAATCACACAAAGAGAGTTGGCCGGAATTCGCCCACCTCGAATTCGAGGAAATGGCAGCACGCTTCGAGTACCTCCACAGATTCAACGCGCACAAGTACGTGGCCGGCAGTCCCGCCATTCACCTCACTGTGCCGCCCGCGGCCGTTCTGGGCGCTTGGGCCCACGGCCGCAGTGACATCGACAATGACCTCAGGACGGATAAGTGAGCATGTTCGGAATGCCGGTAAATCCCTTCGACCTCTCCGAAGAAACGCTGAGCCGAATATCCGCCGATGGCTCATGGTCCCCGACCGAGTCGGAGATCCCCCACGTCGATGCCAGGGTGATTCGCCATTTCCTCACTCCGGCCGAAGTGGAGGTATTCGCGGCCGAACTCGCTGCCCAGCGCTTTGTGCCGGTGGGTCTAGACGGCATTGCCGCCAACTATGCAGAGGGAGATCCGGTCGGCTCTCTTCGTGCCACGGCTGACTCCGAAGTCTTGGCGGCGGAGTTCTACCGCAGGCTGCGGGCGTTTCTGTCGTTTGAAGTAGGACCGGACGATCCGACGGATACAGACGGAAGGGCCTGGAAGCCGGCGTCCGTCAATCCCCGTATGCGCTTCATCACGTACGAACACGGCGGATTTCTTGTCCCGCACTACGATTCGCCCTATTTCGCCCCCGACGGAACGCGAACTCACCTGACGGTCGTCGTCTACCTGTCGTATGAGGCAGTGGGCGGAGAAACGCGGTTCATCACCGACAGGCAGAACGACCTTCCCTTTGCGCAACGCGACTTCTCGGACTGGCCCCGGCTCGCAGAGCCTGAGGAAATATTGAGCGCCCACCGCCCCGAACCGGGCGATGCGCTCCTCTTCTGGCATCGGACGCTTCACGACTCGGCCCCGCTTCTTGAGGGTACGAAAACAATTCTCAGAACCGACGTGCTCTACGAGCCCATAGATGTGCCTTGAGCAACAGCAAGCCGACCGTCGCACAGGAGGGCCCACGTGGTCCCCGCCTTCGAAGAGGCGCAAGCCGCCGGGAGGGTCTTCGTCGGCATCAGCCGGACCGCCCGCGGCTGGTTCGTCGACACCAGGCCCGAGACCGACCCCGACTTCAGGCCGAACCGCGCCGTGGCGTGACCACGCTGACGGGCATGCCCGACGAATACCGGGCCCGCCTGTACGCGCTGGCATTCCAGAACGCCCGCGCCGGCGACCTCGACCGGCTGCTACGCCTGTGGACCTGCTGGCGCTGACACATGACCGCCGCGACCTCGCTCCGGCACGCAACCCCTGGTCCTGTGCCGCTACGCCCGAAAAGGACGGTCCGGTCCGCACCTTCGTGGACCTGGCGCTCGCTCCTGAGCACCGGCGCGGGCACGGGGCCTTGTACTCCGGGATCAACCACGGTCGGATCGACGTCGCCCGGCTGCGGCGGGCACTGACTGGTGTCCCGTTTCCCCGAGCCGGTGACGGTCGGCTGGTGCTGGCGGTAGACGTCTCCCCTTGGTTGCGTCCGGACGCCGACACCTCCTCAGACCGCTCCTTCTGCCATACCTTCGGCCGGGGTTTGGGCAAGCATCAGATGGTGCCCGGCCGGCCGTACTCGATCGTCACCGCGCTGGAGAGGGGCCGGACTTCGTGGACCGCGCTGCTGGATGCGATCCGGCTGGAGCCCGGCGCCGACTTGGCCGCGGTCACCGCCAACCAAGTCCGTGATGTCGTCCAACGCATTGTGGACGTCGGCCAGTGGCGGGACGGGGACCCGGAGATCTTGGTCGTGCTGGGCGCGGGCTACGACGCGCCCCGCATCGCCCACCTCCTGGCCGGCCTGCCCGTGGAGGTTCTGGGTAGGCTCCGCTCGGACCGGGTGATGCGCAAGCCCGTTCCGGTGCCGTGGATCTGCCCGCCACAGGGTGGACGGCCGCCCAAGCACGGAGGCGAGTTCGTCTTCGGTGACCCGGCCACGTGGGGCGAGGTCACCGCGGTGACCGTCACCAACACGTCCCGGTACGGGGTGGCGACCGCGCAGGCCTGGGACCGGCTCCACCCCTGGCTGACCCGTAGGACAGCCTGGGGTGATCACGAAGGCCCCCTGCCGGTCATCGAGGGCACCGTGATCCGCCTGTCGGTCGAGAAGCTGCCGAGCGGCGGGGTGAACAAGCCCGTCTGGCTGTGGTGGTCCGGCAGCGGTGCCACCACCCAGGACATCGACCGGTGTTGGCGTCGTTCCTGCGGCGCTTCGACGTGGAGCACACGTTCCGGCTGCTCAAGCAGACCCTTGGCTGGACCCGGCCCAAGCTTCGGGACTTGCAGGCCGCCGACCGCTGGACATGGCTCGTCCTGGCCGCGCATGCTCAGCTCCGCCTCGCCCGCTCCCTCACGCGTGATCTCCGCCGCCCGTGGGAGAGGCCGGCGGAACCGAACAGACTCACCCCTGCCCGGGTGCGCCGCGGGTTCAGGAACCTGCGCGCGAAGACCGGCACGCCAGCCGGTGCACCGAAACCCACCCGCCCCGGCTCCGGCAGGCCGCCCGGCTCAAAGGATCGGCGGCCCGCTACCCGTTACGACGTCGGACGCGTCCTCGCCACCGGTGAGGCGTATGCCCGGCCCGCCCACCACGGCGTCGGCACCAAACCCCGCAGAGCAGACTGACGAGCGGCATCGAGGATCAGCACACTGAGCGCATGCGATACGAGGAGAAGGCGAAGCTCACCGCCGCGAGAGCCCTGGTCCCGGCAGCCATCCTCCTCACCTCACCAGTGCTGCTGATAGCAGGAGCACCCATCCGCCGCCGATACCTCCGCTACGTCTACCGGGATGAGGCCCCAGCGATCCTGGACAAGGAGCAGGGCCGAATCAGCGTCCACTGGTTCGTGGTCATGAGCCCACTTCTTCGATGGCTCTGCCGGCCCACAGAGGCGCTCGCCCGACTCATCTCGTGCCGAGGCTAAACGGCAAGCTGAAAGAGCGCTTTGTCCTGGGAAAGGTGTTTGGAATGATCACCTCTGGTCGCACTGTGCAGGCCGTCAAGGTGATGCGTGGGCACATCGGCCCGACGCGGCTGGCTCTCTGGGAATGCCGGTGTGGTCGATGTAGAGGACCGCGTCCATGATCCGCCGCAGATCGTGCTCGGGTGGCCGGCCTATGTCCAGGCCCTTCCCTCTCCGCTCGGCCCTCCAGGCCGACAGGATGGGCTCCATCAACTCCCACCGGGCATTGGACAGGTCACTTGGGTACGGTCGCTCTCGGCGCATGTTTCGGTAGTACCGAGACCAGACCCTCGACCACAGGGCGCAAACGGGTGTGAGTGGGGGGCCTTGGGATCAGACAGGAGCGAAGGGACCGAAACGGACCCTCGACCGTCGTCACCCGCCACAGATGCCGCGAAGGCGACCACCAGCCTCAGCCTTCACAGGCAGGGCACCCACCCAAGAGCCCACACAAGCACCCCAGCCAGGATGAAACGCTCTTTGAAGCCGCGGGGGCGCTGGCCGCGGGAGCGTCGGGATGCCTCGTGACCGGTGCCGAGGACCGGGCGGCGTGCCTCCGAGGAGGCCGTCGAGTGCTGCCCGAATCAGGGTGACTGCGGTTGCCGCAGTCCCTGGATGAGTAGTTCGATCAATCGGCGGGGGTCGTAGCGGGGGTCGCTGTCGTGTCCGATGCAGAGGTTGCCGATGCCGCGCATCAGCTCGTAGGCGCGCGTGCCGGCCCGGATCTCGCCGGCGTCGACCGCGGCATCGAGAAGTTGTGTGCAGACGGGCACCAGGCGGTCGAGGAAGTAGGCGTGGAGTGCGTCGAAGCCGCTGCCGTCCGATTGCAGTGCGCCCGCGAGTCCGTGCTTGGTGACCAGAAAGTCGACGAAGAGCTCCACCCACTGGGTGAGTGCTTCGATCGGCGAGCCGGCATCGGCCAGTAGGTCCGGGCCGGCCTCGGCGCACGCCTCCACCTGGTGGCGGTAGACGGCGACGACGAGATCCGCCCGGGTGGGGAAGTGGCGGTAGATCGTCCCCATCCCGACGCCCGCGCGGGCCGCGATCTGGCGGATCGGTGCCTCTACTCCCGAGGTCACGAACACCTCGGCGGCGGCATCGAGCAGCGTCTGCTGATTGCGCACTGCGTCAGCCCGCTTGCTGCGGGCTGACGCTCCTCTGGGCTCGCTGGCAGTGGGCACCGCGCTCTCCTTCCGACGGCGTTGACGAAACGGAACATTGCTCCGTATTCTGAAAACGGAACCGCGCTCCGTTTATAGGATAGCTGAAGCCGCGGTCCACTCCTGCCCCGCCTCGCGCGCTGCCCGGCCCTACGAGCCCGGCCGCCGAGGCCCTCGAAGGGAATGCGCATGATGACCGCATCGACGCACACGGCCGGCACCCTCGGCTCGCCCGCTTCCGTCATCTCCGTCAGTCCGGTCGTGCTGCCGGCTCCCGGCCGAGCCGTAGACCTCCAGGTGCGCATCTCCGCCCCGGTGTCCGGAAACGAGCTGCCCGTCATCCTCCTCTCCCACGGTCTTGGCTTCTCGAACAACCTCTCCTCCATGAACGGCTACGCCCCCCTCGTCGACTTCTGGGCGGCGCACGGCTTCGTCGTGATCCAGCCCACCCACCTGGACTCGCGGACGCTGAGCCTGGACCCCGACACCCCCGGGGCGCGCCCCCACTGGCGCACCCGGGCCGAGGACATGACCCGCATCCTCGACCAGCTCGACGCCATCGAGGCCGCCGTCCCCCAGCTCGCCGGACGTCTGGAGCGGAGCAAAGTCGCCGTGGCCGGGCACTCGATGGGCGGGCACACCGCGAGCCTGCTCCTGGGCGCCCGACTCACCGATCCCCACGACGGAGGGGAAGTGAACCTGACCGAGCCCCGGATCAAGGCGGGCGTGCTGCTGGCCGCGCCAGGCCGAGGCGGCGACGCCCTCACCGAGTTCACGGTCGAGAACTACCCCTTCTTCCTGACCACGGACTTCTCCCCGATGGCGACGCCCGCCCTCGTGGTCGCCGGCGACCAGGACGACTCCGCCTTCCTGACCGTCCAGGGCCCGGAGTGGCACACCGATCCCTACACCCTCGCCCCGGCCCCCAAGGCCCTGCTCACTCTCTTCGACGCGGAGCACGGGCTCGGCGGGGTCTCCGGCTACGACGTCGCCGAGACCACGGACGAGAACCCCGAACGAGTCGCCGCCGTCGCGCGGCTCACCCTGGCCTACCTCCGCACTGCGCTCCACCCCGGTGACTCCTCCTGGCAGGCAGCGCGCGACGCGCTGACGGCCGGCCCTCATCCGATTGGACGGGTCGAATCCAAAGAGACAACCTGACCAGGTCGCCGGGCCGTAGCCGACCGCAGCGGGCGGGCCGGCGCCCCCCGGCTGATCGACGACGTCTTCACGTCAGCGACGAGGACACTCTCGCGGTGGCGGTGGCGCCTGCATCCCGGGTCCGGTTCGTCGAATACTGCACCCTGCGAATGACGCTCCCCGCCCACTAAGCCGCTGGTGCGTGGTGAGGCTGCCGTCCCCCGCCGCCTACGGTGTTCCGCTCAGAGCCAGAGCGTTTCGCGCCAGGCCACGCAGCCAGGCGTGGGCGGTGTCGGTGTCATAGCGCTGATGCCATGACAGGTACACCGGCGCCGACGGCAGTTCGAGCGGTAGGGGGAGCACGACCAGGCCGAGGTCGGTGACCGCGGAACGAGCGGCGGCTTCGGGGGCGCTGATCACCAGATCGGAGTTGCGAGCGAACGCCCACGCGGCCGCTTCCGTGGGAGCGGTCGCCACCACGCGGCGGCTGAGGCTGAGCCGCGCGAGGGCGTCGTCGAGGGCGTTGACGAGGTTTCCACGTCGCGAGATGGTGACGTGCTCAGCCGCGGCGTACCGCTTTGCGGTGAGAGTCCTGCCGCGGGTGAGGGGATGCCCCCGCCTCACGACGACGACGAGGCGGGTCTCGCCCACACTCTCGGCACGGATGTCCGGTGCGCTCGGTCGGTTGGCGTTCGCCTCCAAGTCGACCCCGCCGCGCCGCAACTCGGCTGTGTCGATGCTCGATTCCGCTACGAAGCGCAACCGTACGCCCGGCGCCTGTGCGCGCACGGACGCGAGTAGTGCGGGTCCGCTCAGGGCGGCCAGGGAATCGTGCCAGCGAAGCGTGAAAGTGCGCTCCAACGTTGCCAGATCGAGTTCACGGCTCGGTGCCAGTACCCCCTGGACCTGGTGCAGTAGCTCGTGCACCTGTGCCCGGACGGCGATCGCATACGGCGTCGGGGTCATCGTGCGGCCGGTGCGCACCAGGATCTGATCCCCGGTCGTGCGCCGGATCCGGCCCAGGCTCCGACTCATCGCGGGGGCGGTGACATGGAGGCGCGCGGCCGCCCCGGCCACGCTCCCCTCCTCCAGCAGCGCGTCGAGCGCGGTGAGCAGATTCAAATCCAATTGCATCTGAGTAATCCTAGCCGTGCTTTACATGCATTTGAAGTTAACGATGGGGCTCCATACCGTTGAGACGAAAGCGCACGACGGAACGCGCGGCTCGGCCCGACCGGCTTCACCATCCCCTCCTCAGGCAGGAGCACCACCATGTCCGAAACGCTTCAGACCAAGGCCATCTCCGCCTCGGACGCCGACCTGCTCGCCCAGACCGTGACCGCCGTGCGTACGGCCGGTTCTGCGCTGCGCGAGCGCTTCGGCGCCGTGGTCCGCTACCAGACCCGCGACGAGCTGATGCACGCGCTCGCCGCCAACGACAACACGGCCCTCGACATCCTGCGCCCCCGCCTCACACAGCTGCGCCCGGGCGCCGGCTGGGTGGAGGGCGAGCTCGACGGCGGCGCGCTGCCGCCCGGCGAATGGTGGGTCGTGGATCCGGCCGAAGGCAACGTCAACCACCTTCACGCCCTGCCGGAATGGGCGGTGACCGCCACTCTCGTGCGCGAAAACCAACCGGTACTCACCGTGGTGCACCTGCCGTTGACCGGCGAGACCTATACCGCGCTCACCGGAGCGGGAGCCCACCTCGACGGCCGGCCCCTGCACGTCTCCCACACCGCGAACCTCGACCTGAGCATCGTCGCCACCAGCCAGGCCCGGCCGGACGAAGACGAGGAAATCGTGCGGCGCGTCGGCTCCTCGATCACCGCGATGCTCCTTGACGCACTCGTCGTCCGTACCGCCGTTCCCGCGACCCTGCACCTGGTGAACGTGGCCGCCGGCAGGACCGACGCCTTCTGGCAGTTCGCCGGGGCACGCGCGGATCTGCTCCCCGGGGCGCTGCTCGTGCTGGAGGCCGGCGGACGGATTTCTGACATCGAGGGCCACCCCTGGAACCCGCAGAGCGAGAGCTTCCTGGCTGCCGCACCCGGCGTCCACGCCGAAGCCGTCGCGACGCTCTCCCACTGACCCCTTACGAGAAGCAGAAGACCAAAAGGAACGAATCGCTATGAACAAGATCGCAGTACTCGGAAACGGCCGCGTCGGCAGCAACCTGGCCACCGCCCTCACCCGGGCAGGGCACCAGGTCACCGTGGCGGACCGCGCGCAGGGCGCCGCCGCCGACGCCGCCCGCGCTGCCCAGATCGTCATCAACGCCACACCTGGCGCCGGCTCACTGGAACGCCTCACCGCCCTGCGCGAGGAACTGCGAGACAAGATCCTCGTCGACGTCTCAAACGCCACCACCGACGGCCCGGACGGACTGCCCGCCGACCTCCTCTACCCCGGCTCCAGCCTCGCCGAACAGCTTCAGGGAGCGCTCCCCGAAACCCGCGTCGTCAAGACACTCAACACCATGCTCTTCCCGGTGATGACCGCGCCGGCCACGCTCACCCGGCCGCCGACCGCGTTCCTCTCCGGCGAGGACCCGCAGGCCAAGCAGACCGTCCACGAACTGCTCACCGACCTCGGCTGGCGTAGGGAGTGGATCACCGACCTCGGCGGAATCCAGACCGCCCGCGCCGCAGAGGCCGCGATCCTGTTCGTGCCCCCTGTGATCCGCTCCAGCGGCCTCGCGCCCTTCGCGCTCTCCATCGCCCGCTGACCACACACCGCCGGGGGCGGCCTCCGTCCCTCACGGAGACGACAACACAGCCGGGGCCGGTCATGGAGCACCGGACGGCGCCATCCCCGGCCCCGGGGATAGCCGACAGGGCTCTGGCTGATCGACACGAGTTTCTCCCCGGGGCATGCGCGGGCGGGCCAGTCGGCGGCACGGAGGCGGAGTTCACGTCGGCGCCGTAGAGCCGGCGCAGTGCCGCGACACTCTCCTGTCGGTGTCCCTCGGAGCTGGCCTACTGCGTCGGCGGCGAGGTGTGCAAGTGGGCGGGGACCGATTGCGGCGACACGCCCGCCGGCTGCTCCAGAGGGTGGCGTGTGCGGGCCGGGCAGGCGGCGGTGGGGGAGGCATCGCGAGTCTTCTCCGCAGCCTGCCCGGCCCGGGCAGGCGGGCACCCACCCACCACGGAGGTCCGGTCATGTCGCAGGTCAGGGAATCCATCGAGGTCAACGTCCCGATCACCACCGCCTACAACCAGTGGACGCAGTTCGAGTCGTTCCCGCAGTTCGTGAACGGTGTCGAGCACATCGAGCAGCGCACGGAAACGCTCACGCACTGGGTGACGAAAATCGGCGGGGTGCAGCGCGAGCAGGGGCCCCACACGCCCGTGCGGTGTTCGGTCCCGTCGGGGAGGTGTTCAACATGCGCTCGCCCCGGTGTGGCGCTGCCTTCGCGCCGGATGTACTGCTCAAGGGCCTGGATGCCGGTCTGGAAGGCTTCCGCGGAATGAGTCCGATGTCTGTGCTGGTCGCGGCCATGGCGAAGGGCGCCCGTTGGTCGGTGTGTGAAGACAAACCTGGACGCCCTTCTGGCGGCACTGTACGTGTTCATCGACGACCACGTGGCGCCTTGTCGCCGGATCGGGCGACCCCCGAAACTCACGGACGCCGAACTGCTGTGCCTGGCCGTGGCCCCGCAGGACATCACCCACCACCTCCACGCGGCCGCACCCGTCGACGAGATCACCTTCCACCGTTTCCCCTGCGGAATCCGCCGTCGCTACGACAAGCTGCACGGCTTCCCCGCCGGCCTGCTGGTGATCGGCGACGCACTGTGCTCCGTCAACCCCGTCTACGGCAGCGGAACCGCCCTGGCCGTCGGCCAGGCCAACGCCCTGGATACCTGCCTGAACCCTCCGGACAGCTCACTGGCACGCCGCTACTTCCGTGCCGCGCACCGCGTCACCAACCTGCCCTGGTGGCTGGCCGCCTGTGGGCACTACAGCCTCACCCGCCAGGGGAAACGCTCCCAACTCCTCGGATACGGCTTCCAACGCCTCATGGCCGCCGCCGAACGAGACCCCCAAACAGCCTCGCCTGTCCTGAAATCGCTCCTGCTCGTCGAATCCCCCCTCAGCCTCACCGGACCGCACATCCTGCGCCAGATCCTCACCCCCGCGCGCGCCAGACGGATCTACCCTGCGTGACAGTCAGGCGGGCGTGCCAGCGGCCTCGAACGTCCAACCCCGACCTCTCGCAGAACCCGTTCTCACTGAGTCAGTGCGTTCCACCGGCGGGGGAGGTCCGGGTGCCCAACAGGATGGTGGCCGGCTGTCATCAGCGCGCACATTCGCTGTGCGCTGACCGGTTGTGCTTCCCTTCCCCCAGGTGGGTGGCGGTGGTGACGTATCGCGTCGTGCGGCTGTTGTGCCGAGCATGAAACCCATTCTGCGCACCCTCGCTGCCGTTGCTCTCGCGGGCGCCGCCCTGTCGCTGGCTGGACCTGCCCATGCAGAGGACACCTACGGCGTCGAGGAGCTGTCCGTCACGGGCTCCGCTGAGCCGCGTGTTGTTTCCTTTCTCCCGGGCGTCGTGGACGAGACCTGGATCGTCGCCTTCTGAGCGGACCGCGACCGCACCTGCACAATCCGCAGGGGCCGCCATCACGGCGGCCCCTGGGCCGGTTCTCGAGCGGTGGTCGGCTGAGCCAGACCCGGCCCGCTCCAAGCATGAGGAGACCCCCGGCAGGCAGCGCCGGGGTCTCTTCGTGATGAGGCCTGTCCTCCATTCGGGTCACGTCCGGCTGCCGCTCGGCGACAGGGCAGGCCGGCGGCTGGGCCGCGTGCCTGTTTGACCGCACGGATCGCTGCGGGGTCCCCTAGCCCGTCCGGTTGGGCGTGCAGTTCCGTTCCGTTTCATTTGGTGAAGCGGTTCCAGCGTGCGATGTCCGTCGGAAGGGTCAGTGGGTGGTGCCGGCCGGTGTCGGTGTCGGACAGTCGGGGTTCGTTGGCCGGGGAGGTGTTGCTGGTGTAGCGGGGGGAGGTGGCGGTCCACATGGTGACGCCGGCGATGAGGTGGCCGAGGGCTTCGAGGTAGGTGCGCAGTTGGGGGCTGGCGCCCGGGTGGAGGGTGTCGCGGAGTTTGAGGAAGATGTCCAGGGTGCGGTTGCGTAGGGCGTTGGCCGTGTCGACGGCTTCTTGGAGGGTGAGGTGGGGGTCTTCGTTTTGCAGGACGCGGATGAGGCTGCAGTCGTATTCGCCGCGTTCGGTCTCTTTGTGGCGGGAGAGGAGTTCGTTGTCGAGCAGGGCGATGGTCACGGCGGTCTGGGTGGCGGCGATTGCGGCGGGTGCGTCGATCTCGTGGGCGGGGATGTCGACGCCGGTGGCGATTTCGACCATGGCGGCCACCGCGGCGCCGGCGCCGGAGGCGTAGCGGAAGGCGATGTACTCGTCGAGGGACGGCAGGGTGGTGGTCCGCTGGAGGGAGGCTTCGTGGACCAGGCCCAGTGCGTAGCTGCGGAATCCGTCGATGGCGCGGCGCAGGACTGAGGGTTGGGCGATGGTGTGCAGGTCCTGGGCGATGTCGGCCCAGGCGCGGACCCAGAGGTCGTCGTCGGGTGTGAGGGCGTCTGGTGTCTCCATGACCTGGACGAGGCGGGTGACGCGGCGGATGGTCTGGTGGAGGCTGTCCTCGGAGGTGCCGGCGCGGTCGCCTTCGTCGTCCAGGGCGAAGCCCCAGGCCATGTAGCGGGCCAGGGTACGGGCGCTGAGCCCGGTGGCGGAGGGGATGGTGGCGGCGGTGCCGTAGGTGCCGACGGTGCCCAGCAGGGCGGCGTGTTCGGCGTCGGAGCACACCCCGGTCTGCTGAAGCCAGTGGCCGATCTCCTCGGCCATGGCCTGGGTGTCGGCGTTGGCGAGGGGGGTGATCGGGGCCCAGAAGATCGGCAGCTCGAATGCGGCGGCGGTTGCGGGGGCGGTCATGGGGTGCTCCTGGGGTGCGGGTTTCAGTGGGTCCGGTCGGCGGCGAGGCGGGCCAGAGTGGTGAGGTCGGCTTCGGCCACCTGCCCGGGGTCGGCTGCGCGCAGGTTTTCCAGCGCCTGAGCGAGGTGGTGGCGGCTCTGGCCGACGGCCCAGTCGCGTCCGCCGGCGGCCTCGACGAGGTGGGCGGCCCGTTCGAGTTCGTCAGGGCTCAGGGGGCGGGAAGTGGCGTACAGGGCGGCGAGTTCGCGGGCGGGTTCGTTGTCCGCGGACAGTGCGGCCGCTACCGGCAGGCTCTTCTTGCGCGCCTGCAGGTCGGCCAGACGTGGCTTGCCCGTCACCGCCGGGTCGCCCCAGATGCCGAGGATGTCGTCCGCGAGCTGGAAGCACTGGCCCAGGTGCGCGCCGAAGTCACGCAGATGGGCGGTGCGCCGGGCGTCGGCTCCGCCCGCCAGGGCTCCCAGGGCGCAGGAGACGGCGATCAGTGAGCCGGTCTTCGCCGCGGCCATCGCGGCGGTCTCGCTCGGGCTGACCGGATCGGGGCGCTGTTCGAGGGTGGTGTCGGCGTATTCGCCGTCGATCAGCTCCTGTACGGCCGCCGTCAGCCACTGCAGGCCGCTGCCGCACAGTGGTGCGGGCGCCTGTGCAAGGGTCTGCACGGCGAGGAAGAACAACGCGTCGCCGGCCAGAATGGCCGCCGATGTGCCGAACAGGGCCTGGATGGTGGGACGGTGGCGCCGCAGGTGGTCGTTGTCGATGACGTCGTCGTGCAGCAGGGAGGCGTTGTGGACCAGTTCGGCCGCGACCGCAGCGGGCAGGGCCTGGGTGGCCTGGCCGCCGACAGCCTGGCACGCCAGGAGGGCCAGTGCCGGGCGCAGGCCCTTGCCCGGCACGGTGGCGGGGCGCCCCTGGGCGTCGGTCCAGCCGAGGTGGTAGTCCGTCAGGCGGCGTATCGGTGGCGTCAGGTGCCGGGTGGCCTGGCGCAGGGCCGGGTCGACGGTACGCGCGGCATCGGCCAGGATCTGACCTGCGGATTTGGCCCGGGGCACTGTTAATGGTTGTGATGCCATGCTGGGTCCTCGTCTGTGCGGTCGTGGTGGATGGTGATGGCGCGCCTGCGGGGCGGAGTGGCTGGTGCGGTGCGTGGCGGGCTGCGTCCAGGCGTGGTTCGCCACGCGGTTGGCGTGCTGTGGCCGCCGCCAGGGGATGAGCCGGGGCGGGAGAGCGAGGTGCGCGGGCCTGTTTTACGGCCGGTCGGTCACCGGCCGCCGCCGTCGCCGGGAGACGGTCGCGGGTGGGCGATGACGATGACGCGGTCGGGCGTCAGCGCGGCCTTGGCAACGGGCCGGGGCTCGGGACCCGGCCCGGGAGTCAGGCGCCACCGGGTACTGACCGCCACGAGGGCGATCAACGCCTCTGTGAGGCTGAAGACGTCACCGATGCACTTGCGTGCGCCGCCACCGAACTGGAACAGGCCACGCTGACCGGCGTTGTCGCCCCGCGGGGAACACCAGCGGTCGGGGTCGAAACGCTCGGGATCGGGGAACAGCCGCGCGTCATGGTGGAGCATGTAGGGGCTGAACACCACGGCACTCCCCGCGGGGATGCGCCACTGGCCCAGGCTGGCGTCGGCGGTCGTGGACCGGGTGAGCAGCCAGGCCGGCGGGTACAGGCGCATCGCCTCGGTCACTACGCCGCGGGTGTACTCCAGGCGGGAGAGGTCCTTGACGGTGGGTACCTGTCCTGCGAGGACATCGGCGATTTCGGAGTGCAGACGTTCCTGGACTTCGGGGTGCCGGGCGAGCAGGTGCAGGGTCCAGGACATGGCGGTCGCGGTGGTCTCGATTCCGGCCATCATGAACGTGAAGATCTGTTCGTGGACTTCCCTGCTACTCAGTCTGTCCTCGCCCTCATGGGCGTCCAGCAGCGCCGACAGCATGTCCTCACCGTCGGGGCGGTCGCCCTTGATGCCTTCGTGCTCATCGATCACCTGGTCGATGACTGCGTGCAAGTCCGCCGCTGCCCGGTGGTACTTCCGGTTGGCGGAGGTGGGCAGTTTCTCCCACAGCCGGAGCGGTGCGGTCATCTGCCGGTAGACGCCCTCGATGACGATGGGGATGGCTTGCTGGATGGTCGCGATGGAAACTCGTTCCAGATCGGAACCGAACAGGGTGCGTGCGGTGATCCGCGCGAAGAGTTCGATCATCTGTTTCACGATGTCGACCGGCCGTTCGGCTTGCCACGCCCCGGTCAGCGCGTCGGCCTCCTCAGTCATGACCTGCGTATATGCCTCCAGCCTGGCACGCGTGAAGGCCGGTTGTACCAGCGGACGCTGGCGCTGATGCTCGGCCCACGCA
This sequence comes from Streptomyces sp. NPDC037421, assembly GCF_055602105.1. Taxonomy (NCBI): domain Bacteria; kingdom Bacillati; phylum Actinomycetota; class Actinomycetes; order Kitasatosporales; family Streptomycetaceae; genus Streptomyces; species Streptomyces sp. NPDC037421. The sequence goes on along the minus strand of NZ_JBVJWV010000030.1, from coordinate 47,496 downwards.
CTGGTCGCCAGCCCGTTCGCCACGATCTGGCGGGCCTTGTCGAAGAGCATCCCGCCCTTGTCGAACACCGCCGGCTCCCGGAGCATCTGCTGCACCAACCCCGGCTCGCAGACCACATACGCCCGCACCGGACCCAATCGGATCCGGACCAGGGCACCGGATCCCGATAACGACTTCATGAACTCCAAGGGCCCGCGCCTCAAGTGCGGAAGGTGCCCGAGGAGAGGCCACGCTCCCGGCGCGTCCGCCACCCGACTCGACATCCGCTCCGCCACAGCCGGCACCGAACCCCCTCCGTTGACGCCCACGCCGCAAACCCTAGGGCGCTCGGACGCTGCCAGTCAGGCAAACGATCACATCGCCATGACAGACAGCCCCGCAGGGCACCGCCCCCACCGTCCAGGGATCTCGCCGACCCCATGCGCCGTAGCCCACCCCCGAGCAGCGAGACCGGGCCGACGCGCCCGGTCTCGACATCTGCGATCTCAACGATCACGCTGCAGTCCCCCGCTGCATGGATCGGGACCGGGATTGGCACTACCGCGAGCGAACGACCGCACAGAAGTCAACTCCGATCGGTGGGGGTGTCGTGGTGTGACGGCATGCGGTGTGGGGAGATCCACAGCGGTCAACAGGGAGTTGGCCGGGGAGGGATACCGCCATGTCCGAAGAGCAGCCCACGCCCGAGGTAACCGACCTGGGCGCGATTCCAAAGACTCAGGTCACGCCTGAAGATGGTCTGCTGAGCGTGCGCTACACGGACGGCGCACCGGTGCTCGTCGTCAGTGGCGGGGATGCCCTCCCGGCACAGCTCACGGTGGTGGACCAGTCCGGCCGGGTCGTCGCGTCGTACACGGGCGCCGTGATCGCGCCTGCGGTCAGTCCCGGCGGGCGGAGCCTGGCGACTTACGCACTCAGCAAGGACCCCGCGAACCTTGCCAAGCTCAACATCACTGGGGTGTGAGCTCTGTGTAGCTCACGGACGGGCCTCCGCCCCGGTGCAGCGCGCCGCTGCTGTGTCGGGGCGGAGCCATGTCCGGGGGTGCTCCAGCAGGTTTTCTGGTGTTCGTGGGGGCGTGGACAACAGCTCGCGGGGTTCGCCGGGGGTCAGGTCGGGGATCACGGCGGGGGCCGGTACGCGGGTGGCGTGGTGGGCGGCCAGGGGGCCTCAAGAGATCATGGCTTCGGGGCGTCCGGGAAGCTGGCCGGCGAGCCGGAGGGAGCCGGAAGCGGCACGTGTTCTACGCCGCGGCCTCCCGGACGGTGAGTGCGGCGTGCTGTTCCAGCGGTGGGCGCAGGAGCTTTCCGAGCGTGTTGCGGGGTAGTTGCGTGAGGGGGACGAAGCGGGCGTTCGTCGGGGCCGTGCTGGGCGGGAGCGCGGTGGAATGGTTGGCTGCTTGAGCGTTCGCGGTGGAGGGCTTCGGCCGGTGGTGTCTTCCCGGTGCACGGGTTCACGTGGTCCGTGTCTGGGCTGGTCTGGGTTCGTTGAGCAAGTCATGATCAAGAAGATGATGGTGGTTGCCGCGGCTTCGGCCGCTGCTGTGGTCTTGTTCACGCCGTCCGCCTCGGCAATCAGCTTCCTGGGGACCGCGCCGGTCTCTCCCGTCGGTGTGGCCGGCTCAGTGGACGCTGTGGTGCCGCAGGGTGCTTGGGACACGCTGGCGAAGATCGACGGCGGCCAGTGGCCGCCGGCCGACGGCTCGGGCACGCGCGGTGGCACGGTCTGGGTGAACCGGGATGGCCAGCTGCCCCGTACTGATGCCGGGGGCACGCCGATCAGTTACCGGGAGTGGGACGTCAACCTCAAGCAGGCGGGCCAGAGCCGGGATGGGGAGCGGATCGTCACCGGCGACGACGGATCCGCCTGGTACACCGGTGACCGGTTCTCCACCCTCACCAGGATGCGCTGAGACGAAGGCGCGATGTGCCGCGTTGGCCTTCTGCCCTTAGGGCAGGTCGCTTCGCTCCCGGGCCCCCGTGAAGGCGCTTCGCGCCGGGCCCGCCTATGCGGGGCAAAGGCAGGCAACCAGTGGTCGGCTGAGCCAGACCCGACTCGCTCCACGCATGAGGAGACCCCCGGCAGGCAGCGCCGGGGTCTCTTCGTGATGAGGTCTGTCCTATTTGAACTCAACGCTCCCGTCTGCGGAGAAGAGGGAATTGCCGACCAGCAGCCATTCCTCGTTGCCGAGGGTGCTGCGGTTACTCGTTTCCCGTGGAGCGCTGAGGACGTCGTCGTCGGCCTGTGCGGCGCCGGAGAAGGTCAGTGCAGCGGCCGCCAGGGCGAGCGCGGCGCATACGCGCGTGGTGTTGTTCATGCCCTGCAAACGATCTTGATTCCATCCGGGTCACGGCCGACCGCCGCTCGGGGCGGTGTTCGAGCGTATGTGGGTGCTCCCGCCGGCGGACGCGGCGTCGGCTCCGGCCTGCCGAAGGCCGGACGGGCACAGTGGCTGGGACCGGGGGCCTGCGTCACGCCGCCCGGGAAGCGGCCGCAGCGCCTGGAGCCTGCCCGTAGGCGGGACCGTACACAGCACCCGGGCTCTCGTCCCGCCCCCGGCGGCGACGGCCTCGGCAGCCGGGGCCGGAGCACGGGGGGTGTGGTCACGAGCCGACCCACTCCACTGCGAGGGCAGCGGCGGTTTCGAGCTGGCCCGGGTGGAGTCGGTCGCGCTGGTGGGCGTGCCGGTCGGCCTCGCGCTGCCCTTCCCGCGATGGTGGGTGACGTGGGGGGCGGGTGATCGTTTAGCGGGGTATGAAGGCAATCAAGCAGGTTCTGACCACCGTTGTCCTCGCGGGTGTGGCTGTCGTGGCCGTCCCGGTCGCTGCCCATGCGGCTGAGCCCGTTCCGTCCCCCGTATCGTCCGCGTCCGGCTTCTTCCCCGGTGGTTTCCTCGGTGGCTTCCCCGGTTTTTACCCCGGCCCCTTCCCGGGTTACGCGAATGCCTCTGGTGACGTGTACGCCCACCAGCTGCCCGCCAACATGCTGGGGTCGGGGGGCTGGGCGAACAAGAACGAGGTCCGTCCTGGCCAGGAGGGAATCTTCGCCAAGATCCTCAAGGGTGCCCTCTAGGCCGTGTATCGAAAGCATGGACGGGCCGGACGATGTGATGTCCAGGTCTGGCCCGTCCGTCCGCTGCTAGAGGTCGAGTTGGTACTGGTGTGTCGTGTGCGTGGGCGTGTAGCCGAGACTGTCGTTGATCCGTCTCATGTGCGTGTTGCTGTCGGCGGTGTCGGTCAGGAGGCCGCCGAGGTTCGGGTAGCGCCCATGGGCGTGTCGGATCGACTCGGCCTTCATCCATCGGCCGAGGCCGTGTCCACGGTGCTCGGGCAGCACGCCGGTGCCGTAGTGCTGGGCGTCACCTGTGCCGTTGCCGGGGACGACCAGCTCGGTGAAGCCCGCGATCGAGTCGTCGGAGGTGTCGACGGCAACGACGGTGTGCAGGTGGTCGCCACGCTGTTCGACAGCCTTCGCCGCGGCCCGGACCCGGTCCACGTCCCAGGCGACGATGCCGTAGTCGGTGTCGTCCATGGGCATGTCGTCCATGGCGTGACGTGAGGCGGCGAACGTCTCGGCGAGGTCGTCGGGCACGGTTCCGTGCCATGACGTCAGCCGGTAGCCGGGGTACGGACACTCGATGATGCGGGTGAGGGCGCTGGTGTCCGCGTCGGCCAGCAGCAAGCGGGAGAACCTCAGCGTGAGGACCTTCCGGAAGCCGTGCGCGGGCAGGAAGTGGTCGCCCGGCGATCCGGCCTCGGCCTGTGCGATGACGCAGCGGCGGGCGTCGTCCCGGGCGGCGGCCACGGCGGCGTCGAGGAGCTGCGAGCCGATGTGCTGACGTCGCTCCGCCGGATGGACCTGGAGGGTCAGTTCGGCCAGATGTTCCTGTTCGGGGCTGTTGAACAGGCGCAGAAAGGCGGTTCCGGTGGGGATGGAATCGGCGTCGGACGCCAGCCATGCAAGTCGCCGGCTGTTCGGGCCGTGAGCGGGGTCGGTCAGTGGGGTGATGCGAGACGACAAGGTGTCTCCGTCGTGAGGAAGTGGCAAAGGTCAGTACGCGGACTCAACCGCTGGGCACTCCTGCGCATGTGCTCCACACCTCCTCGTCGACAGCGCCGGTCCCGAAGATCATCGGGCGGCTGGGAGAATCTAGCTGGCCCATCGGTTCCTCGGCAAAGGGTTAACGAGAAACCGGTGCGAGCGTGCGGTCACAGCCACTCGTTGATGGCCGCGACCAGCACGGTTGCCTCGTAGCGGACCGCCAGCTTGTCATACCTGGTGGCCACGGCCCGGTGGCGCTTGAGGCGATTGATGCCGCACTCGACGGCGTGCCGTGCGCGGTAGTCGATCTTGTCGAACTTCGGCGGACGGCCGCCGCGCGAGCCGCGCTTCTGGCGGTGGAGTGCATGGTCGGCCTTGTCCGGGATGGTGCAGCGGATGCCGCGTTTGCGCAGGTAGGTGCGGTTCTTGCAGGAGGCGTACGCCTTGTCAGCGCGTACTCGATCGGGACGGACGCGCGGCCGGCCCGGCCCGATGCGGGGCACGCCGACCTTCTCCAGCACGGGTTCGAACTGCGGCGAGTCCCCGCGCTGCCCGGCCGTCACCACCATCGACATGGGCTTCTGACCCTGCTCAACTGCCAGATGGAGCTTAGTGGTGAATCCACCACGTGAGCGTCCCAGGCCATGATCAGCGGGCTCGGTGAAGATGCCGCCCGGCGGTTCCTTCTGCAGGTCACCCTGCTTCCTTGCCCCAGCCGCATGCTGATGGGCGCGGCACACCGTGGAATCGACGCTCAGGTCCCACACGATCGCACCCCGCGCATCGGCCAGGGCCTGGAGCTGAGCGAGGATCCGGTGCCAGGTGCCGTCCCTCTGCCATCGGCGGAACAGATCGTAGATCCGGCCCCACGGCCCGTACTCGACGGGCACGTCCCGCCACGGAACCCCTGTCCGGATCCGGAACCGTATCCCGTCGATCAGCTGCCGCCGGGGCCAGACGGGCGGCCGTCCCGCCCTGGTCCCCTTCGGCAACAACGGCTCCAACATCGCCCACTGTTCGTCCGTGAAATCTCCCCGCGCCATGAACCGTGATCATCCATCGTCCAAGATCGACTTTCGATACACGGCCTAGTCGGGAGTCCCCGCATCGTGAACTCACAGTGGCCATTCGATAGCTTGGTGTAGTCGAATGATCTAGATACAGGGTCTGCCGGGCATGGTCATGCCTGCTTCGGGTTGGCCGGCACAAGGAGGAACGGCCATGAATGTGCGCGGATCGAACTACACCGCGACCTTCGACCCCGCCACCACCACCCTGGTCTTCAGCGGTGAGATGGCTGCGGGGGGCAGCAGTGCGTACACGCCGCTCGACGAAATCTTCGAGAAGATCCTCAGCACACAGCCGGCGACCGTCACCCTGAGAGCTGTCCCGTAACTGGACGGCGTCCCCTTTCCGACCCGGATCGGACCGTATCAGTGGCTGGTGACAGGATCGAGGGGTGCTGATCAAGGGATACGACGTCGGCCCGTTGGTACCGGGCGAGTCACTGCTGCTCCACTCGGGCTTCTGGTCGAACTACCTCTTGGCGATGTGCAGCGACGGGGGATGCGCCGAGCGCCCGGTTCCAGAGTGGTTCGGTGAGGACGGCGCCGATGCCGATGCCCTGTCCGAGGTCCTCTTCGATCCTGAGCACTGGCCCGTGTTCAGGGTGCCGGCTGACGACGGACCCGGAGCCGCGGTGATCTACCGCAACCTGGACGGTGACTACGGCACCGACTACCTACTCACCCATCCGGACAGAAGCTACGCCGAGCAGATCGCCAGCTGGGACGGAGATTTCTCGGGCACTGGGCTGACGTGGCACGAACTGATCCGGATCGCTGACAGCCCGTTCCTTGCGGACGAAGGCGTCCAGGACACGGCCACCCGCTTCCTGCTACTGCTTCCCCTCCTCACCGACCCGGACGTGCCGGAAACAGCATCGGCAAGGCTTATCGCGGCCCTGACCGCAGTCGGCGCGCCGCAAGACACAGCCTCCCTCACGGCGGAGCACCTGCTGGCGCACCTTACGAGGAGATCCCGACATGACCCTGCGTGGGCGTCTCCGTTGAGCGGCAGCTGAGAGGTGGCCCAAACCCGCTGATCACACCATGGAAGATCTTGGTATGGCTGGTGTGATCACGCCGTCGGAATCTTCCTGGATAGCCCCGTTCTCCGGGCTGAGTCCTCGCACCTTCGGGAAGCTGGTAACCGTTCTGCGGCGCCAGGGTGCGGACGCCATTCGGAAAGGCCGGCCGTGGAGCCTTCCGCTGGAGGACCGCGCACTGCTGGTCGCGGCCTACTGGCGCACGAACCTGACCATGCGACAGCTCGCTCCGCTGTTCGGGGTGTCCAAGTCGGCAGCGGACCGCATCATCGACCACCTTGGGCCGCTGCTCGCACTCCAGCCCCGCAAGCGGTTCGCCAAGGACACCATGCTCATCGTCGACGGCACCCTGGTCCCCACCCGCGACCACACCATCGCCGAGCGGTCGAAGAACTACCGATACTCCACGAACCACCAGGTCGTCATCGACGCCGACACCCGCCTGGTCGTCGTAGTCGGCCGGCCGCTCGCCGGGAACCGCAACGACTGCAGGGCCTGGGAGGAATCCGGCGCCAAGGCCGCCGTCGGCAAGACCCTCACGATCGCCGACGGCGGCTATCCGGGCACTGGACTCGTCATCCCGCACCACCGGGAGCGTGGTCAGACCGAGCTCCCGGACTGGAAAGAGGACCACAACAGGTCCCACAAGCAGGTCCGGGCCTGCGTCGAGCACGTCTTCGCCCGCATGAAGAACTGGAAGATCCTCCGCGACTGCCGCCTCAAAGGTGACGGCGTGCACCACGCCATGCTCGGCATCGCCCGGATGCACAACCTCGCCCTCGCCGGATAAATCAGCGGCTCGTACGGCGGCCACCCCTGCCCAAGGGGAGAGGGAGATCATTTACGGGACAACCCTTGGACGTGAAGGCGCTGAAGAGCAGCGACGAGGCGGGTAAGAACTCACTCCACAAGTTCGTCATCGCCACGCAGAGGCAGGGGGTGAAGGGGCTGGTGGTGCGGGGAGCCGCCGTGCAGCCTTGACACCGTGAGCTGGCGACCGGTCTGAAGAAGTTCAACAGCAGCGTCACGTATGCCGAGTAGGCGCCCCGTCGCAGCCGCCCGCAGGGTGAAAAGCTGAACAAACAGGGGATTCCGGCGGTGATCGCCGGAGTCCCCTGGCGCCGGATTGTCATCCCGGCCCGCTCCGGGGCGGGAAGGTCACCATGAATCGCCTACCCTTTGGCCAGCGGTTTGTCCGCAGGCAACGGGAAGCGGGACGGTACAGCTGACCTGCACTCAGAGGGACTGAGAAACAGGCACTGACTCGGCCGCGTCCACTCCACCCCCAGGGCGGCCAGGGCGGCCAGGGCGGCGAGCTGGCTGGCGTCGAGCCGGTCGCGGCGTTGCTTCTGGTTGACGATCCACACCTCGGTGCGGTGCTCGGTCTGTGAACAGGGATGCCTATGACAGCCGGCCACCTTCCTGATGGGCACCCGCTGACAGCCGCTTTCCGTGGCAGCCGTGATCACTCCTGCAGCGCAGGGAGAGCCGGGACAACCGCCGCGTCCTGGCTGGATGCCATTCACTGCCACTACCGCACCGATTCGCGCGGCCCGCGAGGCGGGTGCTGGGCCCACAGCCTGACCGGGAGGAACGCGCAGTGGTCCGGGTGAGCTCGCGGTTCACCCCTGGGAGGCAGTGGGTTCGTGCCGTCGTGGGGCGGGGTGCAGGGTCGTTTCCCCGGTGAACCGGTGCACCCAGCCGGGTGAGGTGACTGCAGGCATCCTGTTCAGGTCGATGCTGTCCGGGCTACATCCATCCATGTGATCAAGAACCTGCTGTGCCGCGGCCTGCCCGCGCTCGCCCTCGCCGCCCTGCCCCTGCTCACGACCACCTCGGCCTCCCATGCGGCGGTCCGTGTCCCGCTTCCGGTCTCCGCTCCCGCTGGGAAGGGCACTGCGGCTGCGGTGAGCAACTGGTACTTCGCTTCCGCCGGCCCAGTAGAGCCGGGATCCACGGTCCGTTGGACACCCGGAGCCCTCTGCGGCCCTGGCCCCTGTGGCTACAGCGCTAGGTGGCGACTGAGCCTGGAGGCTGCCGACGACGCGAGGTTCCTCGACGAGGTGGGGTCCTCCGTCGCCCTGGTGACGATCAACGTGGGTGCCCGGGTGGGCAGCTGCATTGTGCAGAGCTCTACGCGGGTCCTGTGTACGACGGACGCGGCTGGGTCCGTGCAGAACGGGGACGGTCTCCGCCCCAGCTGGCTGGTGCTGCAGGCTGTGTCCACTTCCTGCACGGATACCGCCAAAGCCGTCTGGTACGACGACAACGACGATACTGCCGATGGAAACGAGAACGATGACCAGCTGACCTTGACCACGGGCGGCAGCTGCGCGTAACCAGGGTGGGGCTGTCCTGGCCCGCCGGATGCGGGGTACGGCCGGCTCTGCCGTCGTGCGGCCCGCTCCGGTGAGGGCACAGCTGGCGCCGACGGTCGGGGCCTCGATGGCTTCAGCTTGTTCTTTATGGTCTGGCCTGGTCACGTTCGGCGATGGTCTCGGGCCGTCTGACCGTTTTACCCACGTCGTAGCGGGTGGCGGGGTGCCGGTTCTTCGAGCCCGGCGGTCGGCCGGGGCCGGGCCGGTTGGGTTTCGGTGCGCGGGCCGGGCAGGGCAGGTTCGGGCGGAGGTTTCTGAACCCCCGGCGGACCCGGGCGGCGATGATCAGCCAGGTCCACCGGTCCGCCGCTGCTGGCGTACGGAGCTTCGGGCGGGTCCAGCCCAGCGTCTGCTTGATCATCCGGAAGGTGTGCTCAAGATCGAACCTGCGCAGGAATGCCTGCCAGCGCAGGTCGACGTCCTCGCCCGGCAGGCCGGTGGCCGACGTCCACAGCCAGGCGGGGAGTGGATCGTGGCCGCCGGGCAGGTGGTCGACCTCCAGACGGATCAACGTGCCTTCGATGACGGAGAGTTCGCCGGTGTGGTCGATCCATGCGGAGCGGGTGGTAAGACGAGGATGGATACGGTCCCAGGCCATCGCGCGAGCAGTGCCATAGCGGTCGGTGACCTGCACGGTCGCGGCATCAGGCTCGCCCCAGGTGTCAGGCTTGGCGAAGCGGAACTCCTTGCCGTGCTTGGGCGGGCGTCCGCCCTGTGGCGGTGAGATCCACGGCACCGGGACCGGCCTGCGCATCACGCGGTCCGTGCGCATCCGCCCGATGACCTCCACCGGCAGTCCTTCCACTGGATGGGCCATGCGCGGAGCGTCGTAGCCGGCGTCGAAGACGATCAGAATGCCGCGGTCGCCCTGCTGTCACCGCCCCATGTCGATCAGGTCCTCGACCACGCGGCGGACCTGGGGCCGCGGTGACCTCGGCGACATCGTCGGCCGGTCTCAGCCGCAGCGCGTCCAGGATCTGACACCACGAAGTCCGGCCCGACTCCAGCGCGGCGACGAACGAATAGGGCCAGCCGGGCACGAACTGATCTGACGAGCGTCCGCTGCGGCCGTAGACATGACAGAACAAGCGGTCCGCGCTGGTCGGCGCGTCGGGCCGGAGCCAGTGGGTGACGTCCACCGCCAGGACCAGGCGCCCGTCGGCAGCCTCGGGCTGCGGCAGCCCGGCCAGCACCTGCCGCAGCCGCGACACATCGATGTTCCCGCTGTTCAACGCGTCGTACATCGCGCCGTGCCCGCGCCGGTGCCCGGCCGTCAGCGTGAGGTCCACCGGTGTGGTCACCGGTCCGTCCGCGCACAGCAACGCGTCGGTCAGCTCGAACAGCGTGTCCCCACGCACGGGCAGGCAGTCGGAGAACTCGTCCCGGAAGTGTGACGCGACCGCGAACGCCTCCCGCCGGACGTCATGTTGCAGCAGACTCATTCCCCCACGGCTTTCGTACTGGTCAAGTGCCTCTTTGGTAGGAGCACAGGATCAGACGAAGGCCGTGTTCACGTCCCGGGAATCCCCGTACGGGCGATCACGTTCGGCGCATCGTTCGAGGCCATCATGTGATCAGCCCGGGCCGCTTGGACGCCTGGCGGACAGCGGAAGAGACGTGGTCAACCAGATCGCTGGGCGCTCGGGCCGAGATCGCGTCCGTCCAGAACTTCAATGTCGGTGATAGCGGTCCGGGAGGGATCCAAGCTCAGCCAGATGATGTCCATGCCATCGCGTTCGAGTTGGATCACCGAGGAAGCCGACGAACCGGGCGGCGCAGTCAGCAGGTTGATGCACGTTGCGGTACAGGTGCACGGGCCGTAGTAGGGCAGGTCAGCGACCACCTCGGCTAGCGGCTCACCGTCAGCACGCAGCAGTTCAGCGATCTCGGTAGCAAGTGCCGGGAACGCATCCGCCAGTCGTGGGTACAGCCCATCTGTCACCACGGCACCGTACATGTGGCAGGCCCCTGAGAAGTACCAATGGTTAAAGATCAAGCTCAGCGGCACCGAAGCCCCCGCTCCACAGCCGCCACACGAGCACACCCGGCCCGCCCCGGTCTTCTGGATCGCTTGCAGCGCCCCACCGTTCGGGCTGCCGGACATCCCGTTTCACCGCGGGAGCCGGATACTGCTCCCCATGCCCGCCGGGGCGGACAAGAGCATGACGGCCGCCGTGGCCGTCCACGGAGCCACAAGCCCCGCCTGCCAGCTCCTCGCCCCCCACACCTCCTGCCTCCACCAGACGGTCAGGACTTGGCGGACGGTCAGCGAAGGGCCGCTCGCCGGCCTCAACAGCTGTCCCGCCCGCAACGGCAGGGCAGGCGTCCGGCCCAACGGCTTCGCGGACGAACTGGCCGCCTGGATGGCACGGCAGCCCCCAGCGCCCTGGTCGTGGCCCGCCACATCGCCGCCGCCCTCATCGCCCACAGCCACCGCGACCACCACCTGCCGCCCTGGGAACACCTCGTCGTCGAAGAAGCCCACCGCACCGCCGAAGGCGTCATCACACAGGGCCACCCGCACGCCGCGATTCACTACGACGTCGGCATCCTCGCCCGCACCCGCCTCTCCCTCACCGCCACCCCGCCCATTCCCCGCGAACAGCCCGACCTCGGCGACCGACAGGCACGCTTCATCGGGGACGTCCACATGCTCGCCCAGCCGGTCTTCGGCACCCACCACCCGACCGTGCAACGCCTTGAGCTCGTCGAGACCGGACTGCTCACCCCCTACCGGCTGCTGAGGATCCAGGTCCCTGAAAGGCCCGCCCTCCCGCCCTCCCGCGCTGGCGCGCCCAGGCCGTCGGCGCGGCCCACATCATCGAACAGCAACACCTGCACCGCGTGGTGGCCGTCTTCGCCGACATGAAGCAGGCCGAAGGCCTTGGCCTGCCAACTGGCCGTGCGGATGCTCGACGCGGAGATCTTCGTGCCCCGCGAAGGGCTCCGTGCGCTACCTGCCGCCCCAGCGGGGTCATCCCGGCCGGCGCGCGAGCGACCCTGTGGCTGGCGACCTCGACGCCCTCGCCCTGCCTTCTGACGTGTACACCGCGATGGACCTGGTCGACATCGCCCGCCTACTGGGGGGGGACAGTACCCCGAGCACGCCGCACGAGGCGGACGGCTCCTCCGCAGGATCGGGATCCGAATGCCGTAACGAGGCTCGCGATCGTGGGAGCCGTGAAGGCCGTGCCGCCCGAGACGCAGGTGGATCTCCCGTTCGGCTCCCGCCAGTTGCCCCCGCTCGCGGTCCGCATGGACCCGTTCCGCGCGCACGGCGGCACCGGCCTTATCGCCGCGCACCCCGCCGGGTTCGGGGGACGGGCTGGGGGTCAGGCAGGGCGGAGGGTGGGGTAGGGGCTGAGGGCGAGGTAGTGGCCTGCGGCTGCGTGGGCGGGGGTGATGGGCAGGGGGAGCATGTGGCTGGTTCCGTGGCCGCCGAGTCCCTGGCCGGTCCGGCCGGCCACGGGGTCGCGGAGCTTGGCGTAGAGATGTTCGGGGGAGAGGGAACGGGCGTCGTGGAGGTCTTCGGCGCCGGTGATGATGTTGAGGAACGATTCGTGCAGCCGCAGGGGGCGTTGGTCGCGGTGGCTGAGTTGCTGGGCTTGGCGGAAGTAGGCGTCGCGGCCGTCGTGGATGCGGTAGAACGCGCCGACAAGGATCAGCAGGCGTTCGTAGGCGTTGCGGTAGGCCGTCTGGTAGAAGGCCCGCGCGGCCTCCGCTTCGACCTCGCCGCGCAGGACGGCGGTGATGGCGGCAGCGGAGAGCAGCCCGCTGTACATGGCCAGGTGCACGCCGGTGGACAGCAGCGGGTCCAGGAAGCAGGCGGCGTCGCCGGCGAGGTACCAGCCCGGCCCGCAGAACGCTTCGGCGGTGTAGGAGTAGTCGCTTTCGGTCTTCAGTTCGGAGTCCTGGCGGGCCCCATGGAGGATCTGCCCCAGCAGGGGGCACCGGCCCAGTGCTTCCTCGTAGACGGCGTCGATGGAACCGAGGGTGTCGCGGGCCTGCTGGAAGGAGCGTTTGTCGGTGACCAGGCCGACGCTGAGGGTCCCGTCGTGGAGCGGGATGGCCCACAGCCAGCCGTGGTCGGGCAGCGAGAACACGCCGATCGAGCCCTCCGGGGCCTGCGGCAGCGCGGTGGCGCCGCGCCAGTAGCCCCACACGGCGACGTTCCTAAAGACGTCGTGGACCCGCCGCATCCCCAGCTGCCGGGCGCCCAGTACTCCGGCCCGGCCCGTGGCGTCGACCAGGTGCGTGAAGCCGATGCTCCCACCGCCCCCGTCCTCGTCCAGCCACGCCGCGGACACCGCCCGCCCCCCATCCAGAGCGATGCGGCGCACGCGGGTTGCCTCCCGTACGTCCGCCCCGAGGCGGCGGGCGTGGTCGAGGAGCAGCTGGTCGAATTCGGAGCGGATGACCTGGAAGCTGTACGGAGCCTCCCTGCCGGGCCCATCGAAGCCGAGCGCCCACTCCTGGCCGCCCCACCCGTAGAAGGCCCCGCTCTTGCGGACGAATCCGTGCCGCTCGACCGTCTCGCGGACGCCCAGGACGTCCAGCACCGGCAGCAGCGAGGGCAGCAACGACTCCCCGATGTGATACCGCGGGAAGCGTTCGCGCTCCAGCAGCACCACGTCGAACCCCTGCCGCGCCAGCAGCCCCGCGGCCGTCGCCCCCGCCGGCCCGCCGCCCGCGACCACCACCTGCCTGTCCTCACGCACGCACATCCCCGTCCACTCGAGGTAACTGCCGATTCCGCCTTCTGCCCCAGGCCCGCTGCCCGTGCCAGCATGACCACCATGACGAGTACAGGGCACACGCCGGCCGTCACACAATCACCAGCCCCCGGCCATGGCCGAACCCCACCCCCTGCCGCACGGCTCACCCCCTTCCCCCCGCTCACCGTCGGCGCCGAAGAAGAGTTCCTCCTGGTCGACCCGCTCACCCGCGAGCTGCGCCCCGACGCCGAGAAGGTCGTGGCCGAAGCCGCCCGTGACCTCGGCGACCGCGTCGGCCCCGAGGTCACCCGCTACCAGGTCGAGACACGCACCGACCCCCACACCCGCCTCGCCGACTTCGCCGCCCAGATCCGCACCACCCGCCGCTCCATCGCCCAGGCCGCTGCCCGCCAGAACCTGCGCATCATCTCCACCGGCACCCCCGTCCTCACCCCACCCGGCCCCCCACCCCTGACCGACGGCCCCCGCTACGCCGCCAGCGCCGCCATGTTCCGGGCCCTGGACGACGAGCAGATCGCCTGCGCCTGCCACATCCACATCGGAGTACCCGACCTCGCCACCGCCCTGAAGATCAGCAATCACCTGCGGCCCTGGACCCACATCCTGATCGCCCTGTCGGCCAACTCGCCGTACTGGCAGGGCCGGGACACCGGCTATGCCAGCTGGCGCACCACCACCTGGGGACGCTGGCCCGTCGCCGGCCCCCCGCCGTACTTCGAATCCCCCTCACACTTCGAGGACCTCATCGCGGACCTCCTCAGCAGCGGCACGATCCTGGACCCCGGCGGCCTGTACTGGGACATCCGCCCCTCCCACCATCAGCCCACCCTCGAATTCCGCGCAGCTGACGCCGCCGCCACCCCCGAGGACACCACGCTGCTCGCCGGCATCGTCAGAGCGCTGACCGCGACCGCCATGACCGCCATCGACGCGGGCGAACCGGCACCACAACCCGCCCCCGAACTCCTAAGAGCCGCCAGCTGGCGAGCAGCCCGCGACGGCATCACCGGCCACGGCCTCGACCCCCTCACCGGCCACCTGACGCCAGCCACCACGCAAATCGACCAGCTCCTGGCCCACCTGCAACCCGCACTCCACCACCACGGCGACACCCAGCTCGTCCACACGCTCTGGTCCCGGCTACGCGCCCAAGGAAGCCGCGCCGAAGCCCAACGCGCGGCCCACCGCCACCGCGCCCGCCTCACCGACGTCGTCGACCACCTGATCACCACCACAGCCCCGCAGCCCTGGCCAGCCGCGGACCTGCGTTGAACAGCCGAGCGGCCCTCACCGAAGTCACCGGCGGGACCAACGGTAAGCCCGGATAGCAATTCCCCCGACCCGCGGCCGGAGCGGCAGGGTCCAGGGCAGCGCCGCTGCCGTCCAGGTCATGCCGTCACCGTGCCGCATACAGGCCGTTCAGAGCCCCTGCCGGCCTGATGGGCGCGGTGCCGTATCCGCGACTGCGGCCCGTCGCGGAGGGGCATCCGGACCCGGCAGGGTGACATCCGGTCCACCCCGAGCGGTTCTGCGGGCGTGCCCGATGCCTACCGGCTATGTCTGAAGCACCCGGCATCCCCCGCATCAAGGAATTCGTGATGAGCCAAGATCTGCTGCGCCGCAAGTACGAGCACCGGTTCGACCTGCTGGACGGTGACCGCGACGGATACATCGAAGAAGAGGACTTCACGGAGCTCGGCAGCCGCGTCATCCGCGGCCTGGGGGAGCCCGTGACTTCGCCGAAGAGCCATGCCGTACGCGAGTCCAAGGCGCACTACTGGCGGTCTGTCACCGAACTGGCGCATATCGACGGCGCGGGGCGGATCTCCAAGGAGGCGTTCGTGGCGGGCCTGGCCGAATCCGCCAGCCCTCAGCAAGTCACCGCCATGGTCCGCCCGTCCATCGAGGCCGACCTCGCCATCGCCGACCGCGACAACGACGGCATGGTGGACGTCGAGGAGTTCAAGTCCCTCTACCAGGCACTGGGAGTCCCCTCCACCGAAGCCGAAGAGATCTTCCGGGAACTCGACCGCGACGCCGATGGCGAATTGACGGTCGAGGAGTGGCTTGCCGCAGCCATCGAATTCTTCACCTCGACCGACCGCAACGCTCCCGGCAACCGGATCCTCGGCAAGGCGTAACCGCCGAACCCACACCAGGCGCCGGCGGGGAGGACCGAGCCCGCGATCGGGGCGGCACGCCGTCGCGCCGGGCCGGTGCCGTCACCGGCTTCCGGGCCCAGTTCGGGGAAGTGTCCCTCGCCTGCATGTGGCACGGCCGTGTGAATGGGTGCGGCGGTGGCGATGGATGGGCGTCAGAGGGGGCGGCCTGACAGCCACCTGCTCAGGCAGGGCAGCCTTAGTGATCATGGCTGTCGCGAGGTGACCAAGCTGCTGCCGTCCAGTGCCAATCAGGAGGACAGCCGGCTGCCATGAGCGTGCCTGTTCACACCGTGCTTCTTGCATATGGCCCGTGCTGTACGGGGCGTAAGGGGCAGGTGTGCAATTGAGCCATACTCGAGCACCTGCCGCGGAATGAGGTGTTCTGCGGATATGTGTCAAGGCGCCTTGGGGGAGGTGCTTGTGCGAATGCTTCCTCCCTCCGTCATTCCCTCACCCAGGGTCAACGAGAAGGGAAGGAGATCCGATGAGTGCTTGGCGAAAGAGGGCAGCCGGTCTGATGGCCGGTGTTGCGCTCCTGGGGATCGGCGGCGTCACGCCGGCGAACGCGGGCGTCACCGAGGGCCAGTTCGAGTCCTACATCTCATGGTGGACGGCCCCCGACCGAGTCACGCCGCTGGTATGACAGCAACAGCAGCTCGGACTACACCGCCAACCTCGCCAACACCCTGCTGCCCGCCATACCCGATTGCGCCCGAACCAGCCACACTTACCCTGCGTTCCCCGCCAGGGGACCGCTCACCGCATGGCTGACGGCCATCGCCACCCAAGCACCCCCGGCGCCGGCCCAGGGCCGTGTCTCCCCCGACGACGCGAAACTGGCCCAGCAGATCCTCACGCTGCCCTCCGCCCGTCAGCACGCCTGGTACGAAGCGAACCGGGCCGCGCTCACCGGATGCGACAAGAAGCCGGCCCTGAACCCTGAAGGAGCGGGCCGGTGAACTGGTGGGCAGCATCCCGCAACATTCCTATACTCGCCGCCGTCACCACTGTGACGGCCGGCGTCGGCCTGGCGTTCGGACAGAGCCGCATTCCCATCCCCGCGATGGTCGGCGGTGCCGGGAACTTCCTTCTCGCCGCGCTGATCACCGTCATCCCCGCCGTGATCTGGCTCGCCTTCACCGGCCGTGCCCGGAACGCCACGGAAACCGTGGCCGTGCGGGCAGTCCACCGCTGGGATACCTTCCTTGCCGGCGGAAGTGCAGTCCTTACCCTGGCCATGGCTGTCCTCGGTCATTTCGCGGGAGCCGCCCCCGTGGCCCTGGCCATCGGCCGGAACACCGCCTTTTACCTCGGACTTGCGCTGCTCCTCGTCCCCCTTGCCGGCGCCCGGATCACATCACCGGTCCTGACCGCCATCCCCCTGGTTCTTGCCGTGGGGGGATGGAAGAGCGGCGGTCGTGGAGCGCAGCCGTGGGCCGTCGTCCTGCACCTTGCGGCCAGTATGCCCGCCTTCCTGGCGGGCGTTGCCGTCCTCATCGCCGGGGCGACATTCAGCAGCCTCAAGCCCCCGCGCGTCACCCTATGACCGATCGTTTCAGAACGACGTCCGGAGTCGGCGTAAGCAGATGATGCTGCAGGCGAGGTGGACCAGCCCGAGGTGGAGGTCGACTCGGATCTCGTAGCGGACCCGGAAGCCTGTGAATTGGTGGAGCCCAACGAAGGTTCGCTCGAGGACCATCTGGTCTTGCCGAGGCCTGAGCAGGTCAGCATGCCCTCGCGGACGATCTTCGGCGTGACGCCGCGGGTGCGAAACATACGTCGGTACTTGTCGTTTCGTAGCCGCGGTCAGCGAACGGTCGCCGTCTACGGTGACGGGGCCAGGGTGCGACTGTCATACATCTCGCCCCGTGGCAAGGAGGAACGCACCAGGCGCCCGACCTCGGAAGCCCTGCATCGGGAGCCGCTACAACCACAAAACCATCCACTCCGGAGGCGCGTGTACGTGTACCGGTGGTCAGGGCCCACTGGGTGGCGCCCATTGAGTGGAGGCCGGGTGCGCATCGTGCGTGCGGCTACGGACGCCCGGTCATGGACTGCACTGTGCGGGCCCACTCCAGGTGTTCGTCGCGCATGGTCTCCAGGGTGGCGCGGGTGTCTCCGTGGTCGTCGGGGTCGGGGATGACGTTCTCGACGAAGCGGTGATGCTGCGGGCGATGCCCAGCACGGCCGTAGTGGGGGAGTCGCGCGTCCAGTCCCGCAGGGCGGACAGCAGGATGCACCCCACCTCGTCCAGGGCGAAGGAGTCCGCGTGCGGCTCCCCGTCACCCAGGACCCCCCTGACGGGGAAGACGATGTTCTCGGCGAGCCGCAGCATCAGGAAGGCCAGCTCCGCAGTGGCCGGCGTGCGGCCGGAGGCGTAGTTCCCGCCGCCCATCTGCAGAGCGAGGAGGTAGCCGAAAGCGCGGTCGACTTCCTCCGGAGCGCGCGGGGTGCCGGCCGGGATCAGGTACGGCATGGAGGTCTCCTCAACTGTCAGCCGCCGTGGGCATCACGGCGACCCCCTGAGGCTGAAGGAATCCGCCTGTGGACAGCGGCCGGAGAGGGTGCATTGAGTAAGGCGTCCAGCGCGGGTGCCGCTTTCCGTTTGCGGCACCCGTCGGCTACCCCGGAGAGGCTTCTTCTTCGGCTGCCTTCTGTGTCCAGTGGGAGAGAGCGCGGCGCGTGGTGAGGGTGTCGGGGTGGTCGGGTCCTAGGACGCGGGTGCGGTCGGCGATCAGGGCGGTGTAATGGGCGCGTGCGGCACCTGCTTCTCCGGCCTCACCAGTCCAGTGGGCGTGGTTGTGGCGGCTGGTGAGGGTGTCGGGGTGATCGTGACCCTGCAGGCGCCTCCGGTCAGCCGTGAGGGTGCCGGAGAGGTGGCGTGCGCGAGCGGGGTTCCCTGCCCAGCCTGTCCAATTGGCCCGTTGATGGCGGGTGGTGAGGGTGTGGGGATGGTCCGGGCCCAGCAGGCGTATGTGGTCGAACACCAGGAGGGTGTATAGGTCGCGTGCGGTGGCGGCGTCTCCGGCCTGGCCGGTCCAGTACGCGTGACTGCGTCGGCTGGCGAGGGTGTGGAGGTCGTCGGGTCCCTGGAGGCGGGTGCGATCGTTGATCAGGGTGTCGTAGAGGTCGCGTGCGAGGGTGGCGTCGCCGGCTTTGCCGGTCCAGCGGGCGTGGCCCGTTCGGGCGGCGAGAGTGTGGAGGCTACTGATTCCCTGGAGGCGGGTACGGTCGGCGACCAGGGTGTCGTAGAGGTCGCGTGCGGTGGCGGCGTCCCCGGCTTCGCCGGTCCAGCGGGCGTGGTCATCGCGTGTGGCGAGGGTGTCGAGGTCGTCGGCTCCCACCAGGCTGGTGAGGTCGGCGACCAGGCCGTAGTAAAGGCGGCGTGCGGTGGCGGCGGCCCCGGCCTGTCCGGTCCAGCGGGCATGGGCATCGCGCGCGGCGAGCGTATCGGGGTGGTTGACTCCCTGCACGCGGGCTCGATCGTCGACCAGGGTCTTGTAGAGGTCGCGTGCGGTGGCGGCGTCCCCGGCTTTACCGGTCCAGCGGGCGTGGTCATCGCGTGCGGTGAGGGTTTCGAAATGCTTGGGTCCCAGTACATGGACGTGGTCGGCGACCAGCGCGGTGAAGAGGTCGCGTGCGGCGATGGCGTCTCCGGCCTGGCCGGTCCAGCGGGCGTGGTACACGCGGGTGCGGAGGGTCTTGGGGTGAGCTGGACCGTTCTCCCGTACTGAGACCTCAGTGCGTTCGGCGTAATAGCGGGCGGAACTGGCGGCACGCTCATCATCGGTGCCGCGGGCATCGGCGTCGGGCTGCGCGAGCTGGCCCTTGTCCTGCACGCCCGGGCTGGTGGACGGGTTGTCCGGGACGCTCCCCGGCGCCTTGCCGAGTTCGGTGGTGATGCGGTCCACGATGTCGGCGTCGCTGTCGTTGACCGCTTCGACACGAGCCAGCACACGGTCGATGTCATCGCCCTCCAGGTCCTCGGATTCGGGGGCGGACTGCCGCACTTGGCCGGCGTCGGGCAGACGGTCGTGGGGAGAACGATCGTTGCCACGGAGCCGGTCGAGCTCGTCCGTCAGCTCTTCGATTCTTATCTGGAGCTGGGCGGCGAGATTTTCGGCCTGGCGCTGCTTTTCTTGCGCTCGCTTCAGCTCCTGCGTGGCCCTCTCTTTCTGGGCAACGGCCCGGGCGAGCCTGCGCTGGGCAGAGCCCAGCGCTGCGCCTGCATTGCTCTGGGAGAGGCGGTCGCGCTCCTCGGTGAGGCCGGTGACACGGTCCTGGAGCTGGTTGATCATGCCCAGCAGCACCATGATCAGCTTTGCTGAGTTGTCGGCGGCTTGCCGCAGTTCTCCCTGCTGTTCCAGAGAGCGGGTCAGCCGGTCGTAAGTCTCAATCTGCCGTGCCTGAACGGCAGCGATATCCACCACCCGCTCAGGGGGCTCAGGGGGCCGGACGGCGGGCACCGTCACGGCGTTGCGCGGTGGATGCACCGCGTCCCGCAGCATCCCGGCCGCCTCTTCCTGCCGCCGCTCGCGTAACTGGGGCGGCACGGTCGCGTTGATGAGCGCCGTCACGAACGGCTGCGGCGGGATCTTCCCGGCCAGGTAGGCGCTGACCTGGGACTTGGAGAAGTTCACCTCGCCGGCCAGCACCGCCAGGGTCTTGCCCGACTCGTCCACGCGCGCCCGCAGGAACTCCGCCAGCTTCCCCGCCTGCGTGTTCTCGGGCCGGATCGGCCCCCACGGCCTTCCTCCTGCGGAACCCCTGCCCGGCATAAAGCGCCCCCTTGCCCCGTGCCGGTTGTCCCCTCGTCCTGGACAACCACCTCTGTGTCCGGAACTTACCTGCGATGTCCTGCCCGAGTGGTCCGGACAGCCCAACTCCCCACCAAGGTCTGCCCCGAGCCGCGACACGGCGGTTCCCGATCGGAAGGGCAGCCCCCATGAACGAGATCATCACCGCCGCCGCCGACATCCTCACCATCATCGGATCGGCCCTCACCATCACCCTCGAAATCCGCCATGCCCGCATGGAAGCCCGCAAGGCAGACCGCGGCGACGCGCACGAGGACACGCAGGAGTGAGCCCCCGCCACGGCCCCGGCCCACGCACGTGTGGGCCGGGGCCGCGCCGCTCCCCACCGCCGAACCGCCGTCGGCAAGATACTGCTCCGCTCGGACGTGCCCCAAGGGCTGACCCTGGCCGGCCTGCGGCAGGACCGCATCCTCAATGAGGCAGCCGAAACCGCCGACCCCCTCAGGCTGATGAGGCTTTTCGGGATCAAGGAGAAGACCGCCATGCACTATGTCACCGTCGCCCACCCCGAGAAGACCTCCCGGCTCCCGCGGTGACTGCGGGCAGGCAGCCAGGCGCCAGGCTTCTCCGAGCGGGGCCGCCTCCGAGGCCGTTATCCCTTTGGTCAAGGTGGATGGGTGCTGGTTCGGGCGTCTGGAACGATGCGCCTGTGCATGCTGATGATCAGGCTGGCGAGGGTGTCTTTGCGGACCTCGCGGTGTTTCTCCGGAACGCTGCCTGCCGACGGCCGTCCGGTGAAGGTTGTTCCCTCCGTCTGCGGCGGGCGTGGCGGGCGCGTGTCCTTCGTGCTCGTTGATGATGTCGAAGGCGGTGCCGAGCGGGTGTGCGCTGGTTGCGGCGGCGCGAGGAGTTCTGGGAGGACGCGGAGCCTGGCGAGCCTGCTGTCCGTGAGGGAGCGAGGGGTTCGAGACGGCAGTAGCCTTCCCAGAAACCGCTGGCCGCCCATCTGCCCAAGTCAGCACCGGTGGGCAAGCCCTCTCCCGGAAATCGACACCTCTCCCCCCGCGACAGCCGGGGGAGAGGTTCTGCGCCTTGACGGCGGCCGCCGCCTCCAGAACAGCGCATTGCTGCGGGGGAATGCGCCAGGCCGGTCCTCTGGCCGGTTCCTGGTCTCTACCGCTGGTGATCTCCTTTTGAGGATGGGTCAGGCGTGGTGGGTCCAGAGGTAGTCGATGCTGGGGATGCCGGGTGGGCCGAGGGCCGCCGGCTTGTCGGCGTAGCGGAGGGTGACGGTGGACAGGTCCAGGTCTGGTGCGGCGTAGCGGCCGGCCATGCGGCCGGGGTACCACTCCAGAGCGGTGGTGACGTAGGCGAGGTTGACCTCGACGTATTCGATCAGGGCGGGCGACGCGGTCGTGCGCAGGTCGGCGAACTGGCGCATGCATTCGGCGGCGGCCCGGTCGGCGAGCTCGGTCACCCGGTCGGCTGCTTCTTGCAGGCCGATGCCTTCTTCGCGCATGTAGGCGTGGATGAAGTTGCTGGCGAGGTCGTGGGCGTGGTCGAAGTAGCCGGAGTACAGCTCGTTGTGTGCGGCGATCGCGATGTTCGCGAGGAGGCAGATGGAGCGGACCTGCGGATCGGTGACCTGAGCCAGGGACAGTTCGGGGAAGCTGCAGGCCGAGTACGCCTCGACGACGAGCATGCCGTCGTTGGTGGTGCGGCTGGCAAGCAGGTCGTGGAGAGTCCGAACGGTGCCGGCGCTCTGGTCCAGGATCAGGTCGGCCTCGGCCAGGATCCACTCGACGATCCGCTGCGCGTACAGGGTCGCCTTGTCCGGAGCGGCATAGGCGGCGATCTTCCGCAGCGAGGTCGCCATGCATCGTTCCAGCGGGTCCATCATCGCCTCGTAGACGGCGGGGTCGTGGGCACGGTCCAGCAGGCTCTGCGCGGTAAGCGAGGAGAGGTCGGGAAGCAGGGTGGGGGGTACCCACTGGGGGTGGCGAGGGTCGTCACACAAGAACGCCCACGCCTCGATCACCGCGCACAGGACGACGCCCTCGAAGTCGCCGTAGGGGTGGGAGTTGCACACGACACTGGGCAGGTCCAGTTCCTCGTAGAGGGACCGGTAGCGGGGGACGTCCAGGACACCGTCGGCATCCAGTTCTTCCTCCAGCCGCCGGCGCAGTTTCTCCTCCTGGGGATTGGTCTTGAGGGGTACGGGCCAGTACAGCGGGGGGATCCGGTACGGCAGCGGATGCATGGTCAGTCCTTCCACGCTCGGGTAGATGCATCTCAGATGGGCCCGGACCGCTTTGTTCCGCTCGGGCACTACGGGTTGTGGTCCGGTCAGTGCCGTGGTGCCCCTGCGCCTCCACGAGCAAGGGTTGCTTTCTTGATCGCCTGGCGGACTGGTGAGGTAGGGCGTGTTCGCCCCGCGCCGGCTGCTGCCGCGGTCAGGAGCGCGACGGCGCCGCCGGCGGCGGCGGTCTGCTGGAGTGCGGTGTGCTGCTGGGCGATACCGCCGGTGGTGTAGGGGCCGGTGAGGAGTGTTGCGGTGACGGCGATGCCGAGGGCGGCGCCGATTTCGCGGGTGGCGTCGTTGACGGCCGAGCCGATGCCCGCCTGGCCTGCCGGCACGCAGGCCAGGATGGTCAGCGTCGCTGGCAGTGCGGCCATGCCGGCCCCGGCCCCCGCGGTCACCAGGAAGAGGGCGAGTCGGCCCGCGCCGACGTCGGCTGCGGTGGCGATGGGCAGGTAGGAGACGGCGATAAGCAGCATCCCGCCCGCTGCCACCCTCCGCTCATCCCACCGGGGCCCCATCCCCGCCGCGGTCACGGCGCCCAGGACCATGCCGGCCGCCAGCGGTAACAAGCGCGCTCCCGCCGACGCCGGGGAATCCCCCAGCCGGGCCTGCGCGTGGAAGGTCGCCATCAGCAGGGCCCCGAAGAGACAGAACGCAGTGCCGGCCAGCACCACCATCGACGCACCGAACCCACCGGTCGACCACAGTCCACTGGGCAGCAGCGCATGCGGGGTCCGCCGGGCATGCACCGTGAAACCGGTCCCACAGGCGACGCTCGCGGCGAGCGAGAGAGCGGCCGGACCGCCCCAGCCATGGTGCCCACCGTGGATGACGGCGAAGACCAGCCCCAGCACGGCCGCCCCGGCCAGCGCGGCGCCGCGCACATCCACGCACGGCGCCTGGTCCTCCCGGGTCTCGGGTACCCCCGGGCAGGCGGCCAGGGTGGCGGCAAGGACCGGAACGTTGATCCAGAAACCCGCCCGCCAGCCGTAATGCTGGATCAGTTGCCCACCCAGCAGCGGCCCCGCCAGCCCACCAAGGCCGGCCACGAGCACCCAGCAGGCCACGGCCCGGCGGCGCAGATGAGGCTGGAGGAACAGCGTGCTGATGGTCGCCAGCGTCGCCGGCATTACCAACGCGGCACCCGCGCCCATCACTAGCCGGGCCCCCAGCACCACGGGCGCGCTCGTCGCAGCCGCCCCCGCGAGCGAGGCGAGCAAGAAGAGCACCAGCCCGCCGGCGAAGGCACGCCTGCGGCCGTAGCGGTCAGCGAAGGCGCCCGCCGCCAGCACCCCGCAGGCCAGGGTGAGGGTGTAGCCATCGAGGATCCACTCCAGCATCCCGGGCGCCGGACGCAGATGAGCGGCGAGCGAGGGGACGGCGACGTTGAGGACGGTGATGTCCACCCCGATCACGAACAGCCCCATGCACAGCACTCCCGTCGCCACCCACGGCCGCACCCACGTGACTCCCGCATGAGCGGGCAGGCGGCTGCTCATGCGGACCACGCAAGCGGAATGTCCACCGTGGACGTCAGAGCCTGTAGCGCGTCGCGGTCCGCGCTGGGCGGGATCTCGGCCAGGGCCTGGCGGGCCTGCTCGGCGTGGTGCCGGGCACTCTGCTCGGCGGCATCCAGCGCCCCGGTAGCCCGCAGCACACCGGCCAGCCGCCCGAACGCCTCCCGTTCATCGAGCCCCGGCATCATGCAGGCGCGCAGCACTGCCCGCTGGGCGGGCGTGGCCTCACGGTGGGCGAGCAGGACAGGCAGTGTCGGGCGACGGTTGCGCAGATCACTGTCGGCCGGCTTCCCCCCGCCCGCCCCGGCCTCGCGATAGGGCAGCAGGTCGTCGCGGATCTGGAACGCGCAGCCCAATTGGTCACCGAATACACCGAGCGCTGCGATCTGGGGCGCCTCGCCTCCGCCCAGGATGGCCCCCACCTGGCATGACGCTTCGAACAGCGCGGCCGTCTTGGCCCGGGCCATCTCCGAATAGGTTTCCAGCGACGCCTCCAGGTCGCCGACCAGGGAGAGTTCGAGGGCGGCACCATGGCAGATCTGCTGACCCGCCGCCGCTTGGATCTCCATCGCCCCCACGATCCGCCGGTGGGGGATGCCGTACGCGGCGCACTCGGCCAGGGCCGCGAACCAGGTGAAGAACAGCGCGTTACCCGCGACGATGGCCAGTTCCGGACCGAAGGCCGCATGTACGGCGGGCCGGCCGCGGCGGACCGCATCCTGATCGATGATGTCGTCGTGCAGCAGGCTCCCGGTGTGCGTGACCTCGAAGCCCACCGCCGCCGGTAGCACTGCCTCCAGGCTCCCGCCCACGGCCAGCGCCGACCGCGCCAGGAGATGAGGCCGAAGCAGCTTCCCGGATGGCAGCAACGCGTACCGGTGCACGGCATCCAAGCCGGTTGTGCTCTCGGGCCAACGGCGGGCGAACTCATCCGCCAACAGCTTGCCGAGGGAATCGTTACCTCCACTCGGCGGCGGTGAGGGAACTGGCCGAGACACAGCGGGCTGTTGGCGAAGTAACGGCCCGGGTGTGACAGACATTCGCAAACCTCCGGAACTCAGATGCAACGAAGTGGCGTCAACAATCGGGATCGGCGACTGAAATGCCCAGCCGGACAGGCACATGACAGCACGTCGAAGACCCCCTGGACGCAGCGCGTACGGCCAGCGCGAGGGGGCACGGCACAGCCGAAGAACGCATGATCGCGATCCCAAACCGCACGTCCGGGTGGTTAGACCCCAAGAATCACTCCAGCCGCAGGGGCTTACTCCGACATGAGAGGCACGACCGCGGTGGAGCGGCTTCCTGACGAGATCTCCGGCACGTGGCCGTTCATGAGTTCCGGTTCCTGGCAGCGGCCAACGGATGAACCTGACGCCCGGATGTGTCTTCGCTGAACAGCACAGACGGGTTCCAGCGTGTTCGAAGCGCAGAATCCGCGAACTCGCGCGCTTCCCGTAAGCCGGGGCGGAACTGGCGGCCGGTGCACGAAGGCGTCCAGGACGACGCGGCGGAAGCGCTGGCGCTGGGCGGAGGTGACGTGCTGGAGGTCGGCGGTGAAGCGGGGGAGGGTCTCGGAGGTGGGCACGGTGGTCTCCTCCGGGCAGTACGACGAAGTCCCCTGAGGGTGCCGGGGGCTGCTGTAGGCGGTGCTCGTTGGCGGTGCGCGTTCCTTGGCGCTCGGTAGTGCTCAGTGGTGCTTGTTGGTGTCGTTCGGGTCGTGATGTGAGGGCTGCCGGAGAGCGATGACATTCGCTTCCGGCCCGGGGCCGCTTCCCGCCTGACAGGCAACTGAGAAGAAAGTCCGGCCGCTGCTCCCGCCTGGCGGGACGTCCCGCTGATCGGCCTTTCCTTGCAGGTCAGAGCCGTGTGGCCTGGTCTCCATGACAGTGGATATCAGGGCCGTCCGGGCCGGTCAGATGTACCGCTACTACCTGCGCGAGACCGTCGTCGGTGACGGCCGCCGCCCGGTCCGAACGCCGCTGCGCGAGGCCTAGGAGCAGGCTGGTGTTCCGGTCGGGCGATGGATGGGCCGCGGTTTGGCCGTGCTTGGACTCGGGCCGGGTGAGGAGGTCACCGAGGCGCAGCTGCGGAATCTCTTCGGCGAGCGGGGACGGCACCCGTACGCGGACCGGCTTGAGGCCGACCTGCTCGCCAAGGGCGCGTCCCAGGCGAAGGCGTTCAAGGCCGGCGCCCTCGGTCGCCGGGTGATGGTGACCGGTGTCGACTTGGCCGCCCGCAAGACGCGCCCGCCGAAGCAGACGGCCCGGCCGCTCGCGCAGCTGCGCGCGTGGTGGAAGGCCAGCGCGATCCTGACCTCCGGGGTGGCCGTCGACGTCATCAACTCCCTCCTCGAGTACGCCCGCGCCCCAGCCGCGGCGATCCGGGCCCGGGTCGCCGCCGTGGTCGACGTCGCCCTGGCGGCCGTCGACGTCACCGCGACAGTGTTCGTGATGAACGAGGGCGGGCGCTTCCACCGCCGGCACCTGCTCGCCGAAGCAAGACGCCACCTCGCCCTGGTCCTGCGCGGCCGCCGCCGTGCCCCGGGCCTGGACGACCGGATCGTGGCTGCCGCCATCTCCACGCACTGCCTGGACATCAGCGAGCCGAAGACCACGATCGGCCTGCTGTCGGACTACCGCCTTTACACGGCCCGGTGGGACCTGTCCGACCTCCCGACCCGGCGCCGCCCGCCCACTTCCGCGCCCGGACCGGACCGGACCGGCATCC
The DNA here is from genome assembly GCF_055602105.1 of Streptomyces sp. NPDC037421. NCBI lineage: Bacteria > Bacillati > Actinomycetota > Actinomycetes > Kitasatosporales > Streptomycetaceae > Streptomyces > Streptomyces sp. NPDC037421. Next base: position 20,768 of record NZ_JBVJWV010000030.1, on the reverse strand, counting down.
GCCGGCCGATCCCGGCGAGCCGGCCGCGCTCCGGCCTCCAGGCCAGGACGCGGGGGAGTGGGAGATACCCCGCGTCCCGCTTCAGTACGACCGGGCCGTCCTCGCCGGTGCGGTGGTGCGGGAGAAGCTGCGCACCACCGCCACCGCCGTGCGGGGCCGGGCGTACGACGTCGTGGCGCACCAGCAGGCGGCGATGCCCGAGCAGCTGCTCGCGCCCGTGGCCGCCGACCCCGACGACGACCAGGAGCCGGAGGCCGGGCCCCGGGAGGCGATCGGCATGAAGGCGCTGCGAGCCCTCCGGGAGTCCCGGACGGACGTGGAAGCCCTCGATCTCACGGCCGATCGGCTGCGCTCGCCACCTCACGGACACGTTCACCAAGGCGGCCGACGACTCCAGCACCCGCGCGACCCGCTACACCGAACAGGACGACGAAGACCCGGTGCGCCCGGTGTGCCGGGACGACCGGCAGGCGCACCGCCCGCAGGAACCCGGACCGCACCGCGGCCGGGAAGCCGGCCACTGAGTTGCGGAGCGCGGGGAGGCCCCGCACCCGCCGGTGCTGATCGTCTTCAACCGTCTCGGTGCCCGCGACCCCAACCGCACCGTCCCGTGGCTGCAGGACTTGACCCGGCCGCTGTGGGCGGGCGAGCCGGCCGACGGGTTCAGCAGCTACGACAGGAAGATCCCGATCACCGCGACCGGCCTGCGCAACCTGCGCGAGACCGGCCCCAACGGACCGGTCTTCCTCCGCTTCGGCCGCACCCACATGCAGCCTCTGCGCGACGCGATCGACAACCCCCGCCGCGATGCTGTCCTCGCCCGCCGAGCGGAGCGAGCGCGAGCACAGCAGGAGGAGTACCAGGAGCAGCTGCGCCGGGCGGCCGGGCGTAAGAGGGCCGAGCGCGAGGCCGCCCGCCCTGCCTGCGCCGGCTGCGGGATGAAGTTCGACAACGACAGCTGGGAGAACACCCAGCTGTCCCCTGAGCCGGGCCACCGGTGGCAACCGACGCTGTGCGAGCTGTGCGAGCTGTGCGAGGACAAGACGGTCGCGGCCGCGGACCAGGCCGAGCGCGACCGCCTGGCGGCGGAGGCCGCCGAGACTGCCGAGAGGGCCCGCGGCTGGCGCTCCAGCTTCCGCCCCGGGCAAGCCTCCTGATGGGCTGGGCAAGCCTCCGTCGTTAACGCGGGCAAGCCTTAGGCGACCCAGGGCAGGTCTGCGCTGTCGGTGGACGCCGGGACGCTGGGACGCACGGAGGAAGACGAGGAGCCGCTGCGCGGCCGGGTCTACGGCACGGGTCATGACGCGGACTGCGGTTTTGTCGCTGCGCGCCTCGGCCGGAAAATTTTTAGGTAGGGCTACGGATTGTCTGCTTCCACCTCTGCGGACGATGCTCTGGGGGTTCGACGGTGGCTCGTCCACAGCCACACCTAGGTCGCCTTGTCAGGCGACCGGATGTGCCGTGGAGCCTCCCCCCAGAGGAGTAGCCGTCGAGCGCAGGCATGACCGCATGGGGGCTTCTGCGGTCGTGCCTGCCCCTCGCTGCGGGGATTGCCGGGCACGGACCGGATGGTCGTCGGCCCCATGGCACGGTTTCGGATCGCGGTGGCTTCGCCAGGCTGCCGCGCCCTGTTTCCGGCCTGCCCGCAGGCGGGGGGTTGCTCCGTGGTTGCCGGGCCGGCGTGGTCCGGTCAGTCGTTGAGGAGGAATCCGCATGAGTTCCCACGCTGTGGGCCTGCGCGCTGTTGCCGCAGGGTTCGCGAGTGTTGCCCTGCTGATCGGGGCGGGTACGGCAGTGAGCGCGACCCCCTCTCCCTCGGGCGAGGGGGTGATCGTCGGCGCGGGGCGTGCCGACGTGGTGAAGGACTCCTACATCGTCACCCTGCACAGGTCGATCGAGCGCGGTGAGGTCGAGCGGCACGCACGGGACCTGACGGCCGGACATGGCGGCACGCTGGGTCACGTGTACACCGACGCTCTGCGCGGCTTCTCCATCCGTCTGCCGGAGGCCGCCGCCAAGCGGCTCGCCGGGAACCCGGCGGTGGCGCGGGTGGAGGTGGACGGTATCGCGCGCGCCGCCGAGACGCAGACCAACCCGACCTGGGGCCTGGACCGCGTCGACCAGCGGGACCTGCCGCTGGACAAGAAGTACACCTACCCGAGCACCGCATCGAACGTCACCGCGTACGTCCTGGACACGGGCATCCGTATGACCCACCAGGACTTCGGCGGCCGGGCGGTCAGCGGCTACGACTTCATCGACAACGACTCCAACGCCTCCGACTGTCACGGGCACGGCACCCACGTCGCCGGAACGGTCGGCGGCAGCACGTACGGGGTCGCCAAGGGCATCAAACTGGTGGGCGTGCGCATCCTCGACTGCGGTGGATCGGGCCCCAACTCCGGCATCATCGCCGCAGTCGACTGGGTGACCCGGAACGCGGCCAAGCCCGCCGTAGCGAACATGAGCATCGAGGACGCCAAGACCCAGTCGATGAACGACGCCATCACCAACTCGATCGCCTCCGGCATCACCTACGCGGTCGCGGCCGGCAATGGCAACACCGACTCCTGCACCCGCTCCCCGGCGTCAACGCCGAACGCGATCACGGCGGGTGCGACGGACAGCAACGACGCCCGCGCCTTGTTCTCCAACTACGGCACGTGCCTGGACGTGTTCGCCCCGGGCGTGAACATCACCTCGGCCTCCTACTCCAGCGACACGGCGACGACCATCATGAGCGGCACGTCGATGGCCTCGCCGCACGTGGCCGGCGCGGCGGCCCTGGTCCTCGCGGCCAACCCTTCCTGGTCGCCGGCGCAGGTCCGCGACAAACTCGTGGCCGACGCCACCCCCAACAAGGTCACCGACGCCAAGGCCGGTTCCCCGAACAAGCTGCTCCACATCAACAACGGTGGCACCACTCCGCCGCCGAGCGGCCCGAAGTTCGAGAACACGGCCGACTACCAGATCAGGGACAACGCCACCGTCAACTCGCCGGTCACCGTGTCCGGAGTCAGCGGCAACGCGCCGGCGGCCCTGGCGGTGAACGTGGACATCCGCCACACCTTCCGCGGTGACCTGCGCGTGGAGCTCATCGCCCCCGACGGCAGCGCCTACCGCCTGAAGGACTACAACAGCAACGACGACGCGGACAACGTCCAGGGCACCTACACCGTCAACGCCTCCGGCGAGGTCGCCAACGGCACCTGGAACCTGCGCGTCACTGACAACGCCAAGGAGGACATCGGCTACATCAACGCCTGGTCGCTCCAGTTCTGACCCGTTGTATCCGGCAGGCCGGTGCGACAGCCGCCTGCCCCCTCCACGGCCCGTCCCGGACAGGCAAGAGAGGCGCTGCACCAGCGCAGCGCATCGGGACGGGCACAGAGCACGGGCTGCCGGGCCATGAAGAGTCCCGGCGGCCCGTGTGCCACAGCGGGTACCAGGCTGGCGCGGTCCCCGGGAACCCGGGGGCGGCGTGCCGATCCGACGGCGACCCTAGTCCCCATTACCGAAGATTCATGCCTGTAACGGTTCCATTACCAAAGAATCTTCGACTGGATTTTCCATTCCACCTACGATCTCCTGTTGCGGGGCTCGTAGGGCACCGCACCACTTTTGAGGAGCAGCGCGATGAGCGCCAGGCGTACGAAGAAGCCGATGACGGACCGGAAGGGCAAGGGGCGGCACAGCAGGACGATGAGCGCGGGCCGGATCACGGCCGCCTGCGCGGTCGCGGCGCTCGCGACGACGGCGGTCGTGTGGGTGCAGAGCGACGAGCAGGCCGCGCAGGCCGCGCAGGCCGCGCAGGCCACGCAGCCGGGCACGGCCAAGGTGCCCTCGCTGGAGCTGGTCGGCGGCAAGCTGTCCTACACGCCGGACGCGTCCAGGAACCGCATCCCCGACTTCTCGTCGGCCGGCTACAAGGGCGGCGGCGTCGCCCTGCCCGACGCCGCGGTCGTCGGACGCGTCGACGAGCGCACCGGCGACGGTGACGACACCCCCCGCATCCAGGACGCCGTCAACGCCGCCGCGAAGAAGGCCAAGACCGCGGGCGGGCCCGTAGCGGTCCTCCTGGGCCCCGGGACGTTCCGGGTCACGGCCTCGCTGAAGCTGGCGGACGGAGTCGTCCTGCGCGGCTCCGGCACCGACCTCGGCAAGGGAGGGACCCTCCTTAAGGCCACGGGGGAGCCGGGATCACTGATCACCATCGGCGGGGACGGCGCCTACACCCGGACGGGACAGCGGGTGTCGATCGCCGACGACGTGCCCGTCGGCGCCACCAAGGTCACCCTCCAGGACGCCTCCTCGTTCAAGGCGGGCGAGCGGATCGTGGTCCAGCGCCCGACGACCCAGGAGTGGATCAACGCGATCGGCATGAACAAGATCCCCGGCGGGGAGTCCTGGACGCCGAACTCGGGCATCCTCGCGGTGCGGACCGTCGTGTCCGTCTCCGGGAAGACCCTCACGCTGGACGCCCCGATCACGACCGCGATCGAGAAGAAGTACGGCGGCGGCACCGCCTGGCACTACACCCTCGACGGCCAGGTCACCCACGCGGGCGTGGAGAACCTGGCCGCGGACGCGAAGGAATTCACCGAGGACCCCCACTACGGGCGGCCCGAGGACGGCAAGAACAAGGACGCCGGGGCCTTCGCCTCGCGCCTGGTGACGATCGGCGCCGCACGGGACGTGTGGGTCAAGGACGTGAAGCTGACCCGCTTCGGATCCGGGTTCTACGTCAGCGACAACGCCAGCCGGGTCACCATCGAGCGGGCCGCCGACCTGAACATGGAGGTCCCGGACGGGCTGGCACCGCCGCCCGCGTTCATGGTCGGCGGGCAGCAGGTGCTGGTCCGCGACACCACCGTCACCGGCGATCGCGTCCACGCCTGGACCACCCAGGCCTTCGCCGCGGGCCCCAACGTCTTCACCCGCTCCACCGCCACGTCCCTCACGGGCCACGGCCAGGTCGACGCCGGCCCGCACATGCGCTGGGCCTCGGGCACCCTCTACGATCAGCTGACCATCAACAGCACCGACGGCGCCTTCATCGCCGCCAACGCCTGGGACGGCGGCACCGGCCACGGCTGGCAGGGCGCCAACAACATGTTCTGGAACACCAAGGCCGCGAAGTACGCCATCCTGACGCCGCCCACCGCCAACAACTGGGCCTACGGCATCACCGGCAAGCGGGTCGACGGCAAGCACGACAAGGACCTCCCGACCCCGCCCGCCCTCGGGACCATCGTCAGCCCCGGCAACCCAGTAGCACCCGCCAGCCTCTACGAGCAGCAGCTCTCAGAGCGCCACCGACCCTGACCCCTGCAGCACCGTACGGGCCCCGCGGGGGCGGGCCCGTACGGGCAATGCGGCAGAGCCCCCACGTGGCGTATCTGCCCGGAATACCCAGGAGAGCCAGCCTCCCGTGCACGCACCACGGCCCACCCCCGCCCCCCTGATCGGACGCACAGCCCAGCTCGAATCCCTGTCCCGGGCGGCAGCCCAGCCGCCGAGCATCATCGTCATCACCGGCGAGGCCGGCATCGGCAAGACGCGACTCGTCCAGGAACTCCTGCGGACCCCTGCGCTGAAGAACCTCCCACACCTGATCGGGCAGTGCTCCGAGATGGCGGAGACTCCCGTCCTGGGACCGGTCATCGCCGCGCTCAACCGCCTCCCCGCCAGTGCGCTGCGCGAGGTACCCGCACTCGCGGGCGCTCTGCGTCTTCTTCTGCCCGACCTCGCCGGATTCCTGCCGCCGTCGCTTCCGGTCTTCAGCTACGTGCAGGCCGAGACCTACCGCCTGCACGGAGCCATTTACGCACTGCTCCGGTCCATAGACCCGGCGGTCCTGGTGCTGGAGGACGTCCACTGGGCAGACGCGAGCACCCGCGAGTTCCTGCGGGTCCTGACCACGCGCCTGCCCGCCGACCTGACGGTCGTACTGACCGACCGGGACGACACTCCTCATGCCGCAAGGCACCGTGGAGCGGCCTCGTGGCTGTCCGGTGCACAGGTCCACGAAGTCCGCCTCGCTCCCCTGACAGCAGCAGAGACAGGAGAGCTGGCCGCCCAGCTCATGGGCGCGGAGCACACATCCCAGCACTTCGCCGAACGCCTGCACCGCCGCACCGCCGGCATCCCCTTCGCCATCGAGGAAGTCATCAGGCTGATCACCGACGACGACGGCACCACCCCGGACGCCGACGGCACGATCATCCTGCCCGCCCCCGTGCGGCGCGTGCTCCTGGAACGGCTGGCCCTCCTCCCGGAGCAGGCCCGTGACGTCGTCGCCGCTGCCGCCGTCGCGGCACGTACCGTCACCGTCGACCTGCTCGCCGACATCACCGGCCTGAGCGAACCCGACACCCGCCGGGCCGTCACCGTGGCGCTCGAGCACGGCGTCCTGCACCCCGCCGCCGCCGGGACACTCGACTTCCGCCACTCCCTGGCCCGCCAGGCAGCCTACGAAGCCATCTGCGAGTTCGAACGCCGCCCCCTGCACCTGCGCGCAGCCAAAGCCGTACTCACCCACATCTCACCACCGCCGCTCGCCCAGATCGCCCACCACTACCAGCAGGCCGGCCGCACCAAGGCCTACCTGCGCTACACCGAAGCCGCCGGCGACCGCGCTACAGCGCAGGGCGACACCAGCACCGCCACCTGCCACTACCTCACGGCGCTGAGCGACCACCCCTCCGCCACCGCCCGGATCCGGCTCGGCCTCAAACTCGGCAACGCCGCCCTGTCGGCGATGCCCGACGACGCCATCATCCCCGCCCTGCGCCGGACGCTGACCGAGGACGCACCGCCCCGCCCCGCAGCCGGTGAGCTACGCCTCTACCTGGGCACCCTCATGCGCAACCAGGCGGGTCTCGGACTCGCCGGCATGGACGAGATCGCCCGGGCCGCCGACGACCTCACCGACACCGCACCCGAACTCGCCGCCCGCGCCATGTCCGCAATCGCCTTCCCCTCCATCCAGGGATGGCCCCTGACCCAGCACCTGGAATGGCTGGAGCGCGCCGAAGCACTCCTCCCGCGCATCACGGACCCCGTCCAGCGCACCGCCATCGCCGTCAACCGGGCCACCGTCCTGATGTTCACCGGCGACCCGGAAGCCTGGAACGCGGCAACAGCCCTCCCCGGCACCCCCGCGTCGGCCTCCGAGGAAGTCCAGCTCGCCCGCGCACGCGTCAACCTCGCCCACGCCACCACCGCGCTCGGCTACCCCGCCGCCGCCCGCGACCACCTCGCCAAAGCGGACGAATTCCTGGAACGAAACGGCATCCCCTACCTCGAGGGACTCGCCGAAACCGCCCACATCCTCCTCGCCTGGACCACCGGCCACTGGGAAGGGCTCGCCGAGCGCGCACAGCGCGCCCTCCACCTCTACTCCGAGATCCGTGACCTCACCGCCGAGTCCCTCCTCGTCCGCGGCCTGCTCACCCTCCACCAGCGGGGGGACACCGCCACCGCGCGCCAAGACCTGACGAACGCCGCCGGAACCTCCCAGCTCGACACCGGCATCGTCCTGCCCGCCTCCGCCGCAGCCCTCGCCCGCATCCACCTCGCCGCCGACCGCCCCGACCACGCAAACGCCGCCACCACCCTCACCCTCGACCACATCCGACGCACCGGAGGATGGATCTGGGCCACCGACCTCGCCCCCACCGCCGTCGAAGCCCTCATCCGAACCGGCCAGCACCCCCAAGCTCAGCGGCTCGTCGAAGACTTCGCCCACGGCATCGAGGGACGACACGCCCCGGCCGCCACCGCCGCCCTCCTCACCTGCCGCGCCCACCTCACGGAAGCCGGCCAGCGCCCGGACGCAGCCATACCACTTTTCACACGGGCCGCCCAAGCCTGGACCGAGGCCGGCAGGCCTCTCGAAACAGGACACGCCCTCCAGGACGCCGCCCGCTGCTGCCTGCCCGCCGACCGCCAGCGGGGACAGGAACTCAGTGATGAGGCGCTGGAAACGTATCGGCGCATCGGCGCGAAATGGGACCTCGACAACTGCCGCCGCCTGCTACGCCGCCACGGGCTCACCCGCGCCAGCAAACGCGGCCCCGTGGGATACGGCGACGGCCTCTCCCCCCGCGAACACCAAACCGCCCTCCTCGCCGCACAAGGCCACTCCAACCGCGCCATCGCCGAGCAACTGCACGTCTCGCCACGGACTGCCGAGCACCACGTCGCCAACGCCCTGCGCAAACTCGGAATCAGCAGCAGAACACAACTTGCCGCCGCGCTGGCCACCACAGACCGCACGTCCTCAAGGGCCGAGTAGCAGTACCCTCCGGGACGCGCCAAAGCATCAACTGCTACGACCGCCGAGGAGATGGCGGCCAAGCTCGCGAGGATTACCCAGAGCAGCTGCGCCGGGCGGCCGAGCGGAAGAGGGCCGAGCGCGAGGCCGCCCGCCCTGCCTGTGCCGGCTGCGGGGCGAAGTTCGACGGAGGCGGCGGAGCGGGCGGTTGAGAGGTTGACGCTCGTCGTGTCCATGAGGTGGTTCACCCTGGTCTCTGGATCGTCAATGCCCCTGGTGGTGCCCGGATGGTGCTTGTGCCCTGGCCTGTGGCGGGTAATCCAGTGACGGCCGCTCCTCGCGCCTGTCCGTGTCTTTGTTCGAGGCAGATTACCTGGTCGGCGAACGCACAGAAATCTGTGTCGGTCGGAGTAGACATTGGGCGTTGGCGTGGGTATGGTTTCTCACGTAACCAAGAAGGGCCGAAGGGCCTGGCAGAGACGAACTGCCGGGCAGTAGTACCCGCAGTTGCAGGTCGTTGGACGGTGCGGTGACGGAGTTTCGAAGCCAGGGTTGTTGCAGGACGGCGACGGGGCTGGTGACCGGACCGGGTGGCCCGCAGTGATCAGGGGCCGCCGTGAGCAGTACCCGTAGTAAGTGCAGTGGGCAGTACCCAGCAGTGAGATCAGTGAGTGGTACCTCGGTGAAGGCGTCGGCTGCGGGCGCGCGCACCGGGAGGTTCGGCAGTGGGGTTCTAAGCCAGAGCAGATGCAGGATGGGCGACGGGGCTGGCTGCCGAAGTGGCGCTGTGAGAGGCCACCAGTAGTACGCAACACCAGCAGTACAAGCGGTTCGCAGTAACAGCAGTACGCAGTTCCCGTTTGGTAAGTGATTGATCCAGAGGGAAGAACGGAGGAGCCGACGCCATCAGGATCGCCCGGGTGAGCAGTACGAAGCCCGGGTACCGCAGGACATCGATAGTGAGGTGGTCTCCGGTCACGCATCCGCGATCCCCGCACCCCCGACAGAGCTCAGGTCGGGTCTGTGGAAACAGAAGGCCGGCGCAGGACTAGGGCCGGCAGATGGTGTAGCAGTTCCTTCGGGGCCCGGGTGCCAGTACGGCACCCGGGCCCCTCCACGCGTTCAACAGGAAGGTGTGATGACAGCAGACGACATGTATGACCGTCTCGATGACGACGACTACCCCGCCTACACCATGGGCCGTGCCGCCGAAATGCTCGGCACCAGCCAGAGTTTCCTCCGCGCCATCGGCGAACACCGCCTCATCACCCCGCTCCGCTCCGCCGGCGGACACCGCCGCTACTCCCGCTACCAGCTGCGCATCGCCGCCCGCGCGCGGGAACTCGTCGACCAGGGCACTCCCGTCGAGGCCGCCTGCCGCATCGTCATCCTCGAGGATCAACTCGAGGAGGCACAGCGCATCAACACCGAACACCGTCGCGTAGCCGACTCAGCGAATCCCAAGGCTGCGGCTTGAGCGCCTGCCGGCCTTCGGCGGATATGCGCGCATCTGGTCCAAGGCGCGACGTGTGCAGATTGTTGTGGTGACTGCATGTGCGGCCGTGTACCGTCTGCGTCAGCTGTCGTGGTTCGGAAGTCCCCTTTGCCCACGCCTCGGCGTGGGCGTTTTGCTGTGCTGTGCCGCAGGAACCAGGGCGATCACCTCCGCCTTCCGCATGGTGCGGGAGGCGTTCATCGACTGGAAGGCATGAGACATGGCTACGGGAACTGTGAAGTGGTTCAACGCGGAGAAGGGCTTCGGCTTCATCGCCCAGGACGGTGGCGGCCCGGACGTCTTCGCCCACTATTCGGCGATCAACTCCTCGGGCTTCCGTGAGCTGCAGGAGGGCCAGGTCGTGACGTTCGACGTCACCCAGGGCCAGAAGGGCCCCCAGGCGGAGAACATCACCCCGGCCTAACCCCAGCCTCCGCACGTTGTTGGCAGCTGAGCCTGCCCCCGGAGATCCCCTGCTCCTCCCGGCTCACTCGGAGGAGCAGGGGCTTCCTGGCGCCCGCCGCCTGGCGGACAGCCTCCGGACCGGCATGACGCCTGTCACGCCCACCGCATCCCGACCTTGGACAGCCGCTCCACCCGCTCCGGTGTCAGCGTGGCGGCCCGGCGGCGCTGGTTGTCGACCCACGTACCGCGCTTCAGCGGTACTTCCCGCTGCGCCTGGCCGTCGCCGATGGTGATCGTCTCGACGTGTTTGCGGGGAACCGTCAGATGTCCTTCCTGCGATGCGCCCGTTTGGTGTCAGTGGGGGATTGACAGTGACGGTCCGTCAGTCAGATGCGTTCGTGCTGGTCGTATGACCAGGGGGCACATCTGCTACTGACATGGAAGCGGTGCTTGGGGTGGTTTTCGCTGTCATGGGGCGATACACCACCACGGTCTCCACTGCCACGAAAACGGTGCTTCTTATCCAAGGTGGATGTGGTGGCCGCCCGAAGCCACGGGATCGTCAAGGCGCTCGCTGCCGCGACTGAAATGCTGGGGTGGATAAGGCATGCCAAGGTGCTGGCAGGCACATCCGGGTCCCCTTCCGAGGTCGCCGACTCAAGGGTTGGAAGCGACGACACTCAGAACGGCTGTCAGTCGCGCCGGCTGCTGCCGGTCCGGAGTGACTGAACCCGCCGCTCGAACGAGCCGGGCCTCGATGTCGATACGGCGCTGCCCGCTCTCCCCCCGCCCTGATCGCACTGGAGACGTACCGGTCCTGGACGCGCGGACCCGGGGCGCTGCTGGGCGACCCCGGCGCCGAAGCGCCACCGCGGGGCCGCTGCCACTCCGCCGGCCACTGCGGGTTCCAGTCCTCGTCGGCCTCGCGCAGCGTCACCGCCCACTCAGAGGATCGGCCAGGGCGCCGGGGCGGCGCAGGTTGGGCAGCCACTGCCCACAGTGCCTGCAGGAGCCGGCAGCTGGCCATGGGCGGTGCCCAGTGGCAGGGGCGCCGCAACGCCCTTGCCAGGATCTGTCCGAAGGTCAGGCGTCAGGCCCCATCGGACCGCCCCTGATCAGGACCACTTCTGCCCGTCCGCGCCCGTGTAGGTCCACTGCTGGACGCGGGCACCGTTGCGAGTTGAGGAGTTCTCTACTTCCAGGGCCTTGCCAGACCCGTAGTTGCGGATGACCAAGCTCCCAGCCCCTGGCTTGATCCAGAGCTGGCCCTTGGCGCCGTTGGCACAGTCCCACTGCTGAACGGGGGCGCCGTTGTCCGTACGGCTGTCGGCCACCTCAAGGCACTTGCCGGTGTGGGCGTTCCTGATCCAGTACTGCTGGCCGGGCCCCACCCATTCCCAGTCCCAGTGGCCACCATCCTGGCCGTTGCAGTCCCACTGCTGGGCGCGAGCACCGTTCTTGCTGCTGGAGTTCTCGATCTCCAGGCACTTCCTGCTGCCCCAGTTGACGAACGTAGTCCCGCTGGCGTGGCTCACCGCCGGCGTCAGCAGCATCAAAGCCCCAGCAGCTGCAGTCATGGCTGCAACCCTCCCCGTAAACCTCACGACAGTCTTCTCCCAAATCAAAACCAAAAAGAGGATTTGCCGGGACACCCGGCGAGAAGATGATCTTATGACACGTACACGGCGCAAAGCCTCACACTGCCGCTGCCCACTCCAGACCAAGCCCGGCCAGCGCCTGGAGTAGCCGATGTTCCACTGGCCCTTCCAGGCCTGCTCGCCCAGAGAGGCGACCTGCCGCATCCAGACCTCCGTCGCGTCCGGGTTCATCCGCTTGGTGAACACGATCGCCAACGGCGGATGCACAGACGCAGCCGTCCGCCACAGCCTGGATAGCCCTGCCCCTGGCCTCGGTGCCCAGGCGCCGCTGCCCGCGGCCTGGACACCGATCGCCAGAAGGAGGGCGCGCGAGGCGGCCAACCCCTCAGCCACGACGCCGACCTCTACAAGGAGCGGAACACGGTCGAACGCCTGATCAACAAGCTGAAGGCCTGGCGAGGCATCGCCACCCGCTATGACAAGACACCTGAGAGCTATCTCGCCGGCCTCCACCTCCGCGCCGCATTGATCTGGATCGACGACCTGCTGAAGACAGCCGAATGATCACGACATCACACAGGCCCTAACTTGTCGTTTATCCAGTGCGGCGGGGTTTCGTGCCGATCTTGTGGTGGGCTGGCCGGCTGTATGCCTCGCCGGTCGCAAGGACTCTTCCCACGTCGTGACGGGTGGCTGGGCGGCGGTTCTTCGAACCCGGTGGTCGGCCAGGGCCAGGACGGGAGGGTTTGGGTGCACCGGCGGGTGAGCCGGCCTTCGTGCACAGGTTCCTGAACCCTCTGCGGACGCGGGCGGGTGTCAGCTTGTTCGGCTCGGTCGGCTTCTCCCAGGGCCTGCGGAGGTCGGTGGCCAGCGGGCGGGCGAGCCGGAGCTGGGCATAGGCGGCGATCAACAGCCACGTCCACCGGTCCGCCGCCTCTGAGCTGCGGAGCCGGGGCTTGGTCCAGCCGAGCGTCTGCTTGAACAGGCGGAATGTGTGCTCGATGTCGAAGCGGCGGAGGAAGGACTGCCAGCAGCGGCCGACGTCCGCGATGGTGGCGCCGGTGCCCGACCACCACAGCCAGACCGGCTTGTTGACCCCACCGCTGGGCAGCTTCTCCACGACCAGACGGATCACGGTGCCCTCGATGATGGGCAGCGGCCCGTCGTGGTGGAGCCATGCGGCCCGGCGGGTCAGCCGCGGGTGGAGCCGGTCCCACGCTTGCGCGGTCGCCTTCCCATAGAGCCGGGTGTCCGTGATCGTCACGGCCTGCTCGGTGCCCCAGGTGGTGGGGTCGCCGAAGACGAACTCGCCGCCGGTGCTTCGGCGGCCGCCCACCTTGGGGATAGGACAAGGCGTACTCCTTGGGCGAGGGCGTCGGCCGGCGCATCACCCGGTCCGACCGCAGCCGGCCGAGGACCTCGACGGGCAGGTCGCCCAGCAAGTGAGCGATGCGCGGGGCGTCGTATCCCGCGTCCAGCACGACCAGGACCGGCGGGTCACCCGGCCGCCACTGACCGGCGGCGACGAGCCGCTCGACGACCTCGCGGATCTGCACCGTGGTCACCGCGGCGACGTCGGCGCCGGGCTGAAGGCGGACCGCGTCCAGCACCGCCGTCCAGGACGTGCGTCCGGTCTCCAGCGCGGCCACCACCGAGTACGGCCATCCCGGCACCATCTGATGTTTGCCCTCACCCCGGCCGAACGTGTGGCAGAAGGCCCGGTCAGCACAGGTGTTGGCGTCCGGTCGCAGCCACGGTGAGACATCCACGGCCAGCACGAGCCGACCGTCCGCCGCCCTCGGCAACAGCACCCCGGCCAGGACTCGACGCAGCCGGGCTATGTCGATCCGGCCCTGGTTGAGTCCGCCGTACAGAGCCCCGTGCCCACGGCGGTGTTCCGGCGCGAGCGCGAGATCGCCCAGCGTCCGCACCGGCCCGTCCGTGCACAGCAACGCGTCGCACAGTTCGAACAGGGCGTCGCCCCGCGCGGTCAGACACGCGTACAACTCCGACCGGAAGCGTGACACTTCCGCGAACGCATCCCGCAGGAACCCTGATGCACCAGACTCACGACCACGGCCTTCGCGCTGATCCACTCTGTGACGGAGCACAGGATCAGACGAAGGCCGCCTCCGCGTCCGCTGAACTGCGAAAACGCTGATCAAGTTCGAGTCTCGTTCGACGCCAGACCATAGACGACAAGCTAAGTGACCTTCAGGTTGGTGGAGAGATGAGCGGGCTTGTGTTCCGGCCGCTCGCTATCGGGCGACCCGACCGCCCGCCCAGCCCGCCCCCTCCGCCGTCAGGTGCGCGGTTCCAGGGTGCCCAGGCCCAGGACCCGGAGCGTGTGCTCGGCCATCCGGAGGTGGCCGACGGCGTTGGGGTGGGCCGGGTCGTCGAGCCAGGCGATCGGGTCGGCGCCGTCGAAGTGCTCGTTCCAGTACGCCTCGTGGTCGACCAGCAGTACGCCGGTCTCCTTCGCGAGGTCCCGTACGGCCTGGGCGTATGCCGGGAGCGTGCCGCGGGCGTCGCGCCCGGCGATGCTGACCAGGACCGGGGTGTGGAGGACGATCTGCGTGTCCTCGTCCGTACGGTCGATGAGTTCGCGCATGGCGCCCCGGAACTCCGGCAGCCCGCCGAGGCCGGCGCGCGCGTCGTTGGTGCCGAGGGATATAGACAGGACGTCGGGGGCGAAGCGCCCGATGAGGTGGTCGTAGGAGCCGAGGACGTCCACGGCGCGCCAGCCGGAGACACCGGTGTTGACGACGATGTCGGTCAGCCGGTCCATCTGCCACCTGACCCGTTCCTGCAGGTGTTCCACCCAGCCGCGTGCGCCGTGGGTGTGCAGTACTGCCTGGGTGATGCTGTCGCCGGCGGCGACCCACGTCATGGGGGTGGTAGAGAGGCGGATCATGTCGTTCAGCTCCGGTGCGGTCGTGGCGGCTCCGGCGGTTGCCGGGGGCCGGAAATTCGAGGTGTGGCTGGGGCGTTTCGCGGGGCATCCCCGGGGTCCTGCGCAAGATCAGAAAGATAACGTCCGCGTGGCCCGCCTCCTTCCCGCCGGTGCACCGCACCGCCGTGATCCCGTACTCGTGCTGTCCGGGTGGTCGACCGCCGGTCCTGCGGTCGCCGAGGCTGCGGCGCAGCTGCGGGCCGCGGCCACCAGCAGTGAGCAGCTCGCGAAGGAACTGGTGGCCCCGGCTTCGGCCCTGTTCCGCATGGGCGGCCGGTAGATGCCCTTTCATCCCTGCGGGGCCGGAGCGGGCATCCCCGCCCGCTGCCGGGGCCGGGGTGGGAGGCTGCGTGCATGGATGCCGCGTGGTGGGTCCGGCAGGTGTACGGGGCGGATCCGGACGACCCGGAGCCGGGCCCGCGGCGGGGCCACGACTACGTCGAACTCGTCGGCGGCCCGCTCGACGGTCTGCTGCTCGACGTGACCGGCTGGCCCCCGCAGGAGACCGTTGACGGGGCGCTGCTGATGTCCGATCACGGGGCGTTCGGCCCTGGTGGGCGGTCTGACTACGAGCTGGCCGACCGGGCCCTGGCGCCGACCCGGTCGGCCGGTTCATGTGGCGGGGCGACGTCCCGCAGGCCGCAGCCGGCCCTCCGGGTGCGGTCGGAGGCCGGTTGGGGTTCGCGTGACCCGTGCCGGTATGGCGTGCCCGGGCAAGGCCCGGTCTCCCGGCACGGCGGGAGACCGCCCCAGCTCGGCCGCACCACACGCCGTACGCGCTCAGTCCTGGCGGTGTCGGCCGGGGTGCCGGGGCCCGGTGGTCGCCAGGAGCACCAGGGCGAGGCCGGCGGGGAGCAGGAACAGCAGCATCACGGTCATGACCACGCTGGTGCCCCCCGACGGCCTTCTGACACAGACGCCGCGCAGCTCAACCCGTCATGCTGGATCAACGCGGCTGGTCGGATGGATCAGGCCTTGACCTCTTCGGCCGACATTCGCTGAGTGGGGTCGCCGGCAGGCTCCCATGGAGGCGGTCATCGGCGCCGTCACCGGCCTCGCCAGGTCAGGTCGGAGGGCGCCCGTGGACACCCAACCCCGTCCAGGTCGGGTCGGCCCGGGCCCGCGTCGTCGGCCTCGGCGTACTGCTCGGGGTCAGGCTCGAAGGTCCCGAAGGCGGGGCCGTCTTCGGGTGGCAGGGCGCGCCACTGAACGGGGGCCAGCGCGGTTGCGGCTGCGCCGAGGAACCAGGCGAGGCGTCCGTGGACGTGGGCGAGGGAGATCGACAGCCAGCGCGATCAGCTCAACCGCATCCTGGACGCCTGCAGGAGCAGGCCTGGTACAGGAGCTGGCTTGAGACCGGGACGCTGGAGTGCTCGAACTGCGCAACCCGCGTCCGCTGCCACAACCTGGAATCGCTGCCAGAGCACCGCTGCACCGAGCGGCAGTGGCCTGGCGCGCGACAACTGGGCGAAGCGGTCGTTCGTTGTGGTGGACGGCGTTCCCGGGGACGGAAACGCTACCGGGACGGCCCCGGCGGAAGAGAACGGCGCCAGGAGCCGGGACGGCGGCTTCCTTTGGGGGCAGCAAGAACAACCGAGCAACCTGGTCATGATCGTGCGGCTGCTGCGCGGCCGGGACCTGGACGGCGAACTGCGACGCGAGCCTGCGATGCTCCGCGACGGCCTCGCCGGCGCCGTACACCTGGCACAGATCTGCCTGCTGGGCGCCACCTTCGCGCCCTGTCTGCAGGCCCCGGACCGGCCGTCGGAGTGGGTGCTGCTGCTCTTCGCCAGTCTGGGGGTGCTACGCCCTGCTCTGCGGATCCTGGGCCTACCGCCGGGCCGCGCTCTACCCCGGGGAGGGCATCGCAGCCCCGAGTACGCTGGTCACGCTTGCTGTCTGTGCCTCGATTCCCGGAGGCGTGGCCGTGCCGGCCCTGCTCGGCCTGGACATTCCGGGCCTCTGGCTGGCCGAAGCTGTCGGCCTCTTGTGAGTTGACCGCTCAGCCCGTGCGGGTACTGGCCTTTTGTCCCCGTGCGTGCCCCACGACCTGGACGAGCTGGTTGGCGGCCGCTGGACGGACTGCTGCTCGACGTCGCAGCGGAATCTCGCTCGGCACCCTCCGCCGCGACGTGGTCGGCTTCAGCTCCCATTCCTACGCCGACGTTGTCCGCGACCGTGGCACCCCCCGAGCAACGCGAAGCCCACGTTGCCGTGGCCAGCGACTTCAGTTGCTCGGGCGCGGCTATCGAGCGGGGGCTGGGGTGGAGCGGACGGGCTGCTGGAGCTCGGTCACCCGGGTGCGGTACGAGCAGGTCCGCGCGTACGGGCGCCCGGCACGCGGCGACCCGAGGCGGCCGCTGGACGTGACGGCCGACGACGTCCCGCCCTTCGGCCTGGGCTGGACCGCGGCCGCCAGATGAGGAGGGCGGCGCCCGGCCGCCCCGTCCCGAGGGCGCCGCGGCCTGGCCGGCCGCCGCGCCCCGTGCTGCTGGCCCTGCCCTTCGAGCTCGTTGAGGAGGACCCGGCACCGGTGGACGCCGCCCCCGTCCTGCGGACCGAGCTACTCGGCGTCCGGCCGTTCTGGCTCCATTGACGCACCGCGAGGTGACGACGTCCTCGGCATGGGTTCGACCGGTGAGCTGAAGACGCATTCCGGGGTGACGGCCTCGTCGTAGCCCGCCGCCCTCATGATCATGAACTGGAACCCGTCCGCATCCGGCTGCAGCCTGGTGCTCCGAGCTGCGAGCCAGGCCGTGAGGATCTGATATGCGGGAGTCTTTCGCAGGTCGGGCAGTCCTTGGGCGGCGTGGAAGGAGACCTCCTGGCAGAGGTCGAGGACGGCCTTCTGCTCGCGCCGCTCGGGGAACCACACCATCTGCAGGGCCGTTCGTTCCGAGATGTGGGAGACCACCTCCCAGTCCGAGGCGATTCCCTCCTCCACCGACCGGTGGAGGAGGTGGAGGTCGTGCATGACCGGTACCGGTGCGAACAGCCGCCAGTCGGGCAGGACCAGGCCGGTGCGGTCGAGGGTGCGCAGCCGGTCGAAGATCCGCAGCGGGTGCTGGCCCAGTGCGGTGGCGACGAGGGCGGCGCCCAGAACCGCTTCCACCGCCAGGCCGATGCCCCGGGTGCGGCGCATGGTCCGTGTCATCGCGGCGAGTCCCCGTCCGGCAGGGCCGCGACGAAGTTGGTGATGGCGGAGGCCGCCCGCACCGCGCTCTCGCGTGAAACGAGGAGGTGCCCCGGCTGAGCACCGCGCACGACGTGTCCGGTCACGGACCCGGGCAGCGGCAGCTCTGGCCCGTGGCCGAGGGAGATCAGGCAGACCGGTGCCGGGGTCCGGGCGAGCACGGACGGGGTGACGGCGGCCAGGTGGCGCATGGAGGTGCTCTCCTTCCTTCCCGTTCGCCACAGGTGTTGGTCCCGGTACTGGTCTTCGCACCGGACGCGGGCGTCGTCCGGCAGGGCCGCCGCCCAGCGGGGGGCCGTGAGGAGGCCGCCCCAGCCCAGACGTAGCGACCAGAGGAGGAGGGAGGGGACGCCGCCATGGCCGTCGCCCCTGCCGGAGCTGCCGCTGTCGTCGGCGCTCAGCAGGGGTTCGAGGAGGACGACCCCGGCCGTCCGGTCGGCGAGGCGTTCCGCTGCCCGCAGGACGAGACCGGCCCCGAGGTCGTGGCCGACGAGGATCAGGCGGCGGGCGCCGCAGGTGTGTTCCACGAGTTCGACGAGGTCCTCGACAGCCGTGGCGGCATTGGGTGTGCTGCCGCGGCGCGGGCGGCTCCGTCCGTAGCCGGCCCGGTCGTAGCGGAGCAGCGACGGGCGGCCTCCGGCCGGGCCGAGAGCCGCAGTGAGCCAGGTCCAGTGCTCCATGGTGGCCAGGAGGCCCGTCGCGAAGACGAACACGGGCTCCCGGTCGCCGAGGGAGCCGGGGGAGGGGGAGGTGTCCGTGAAGCGGTAGGCGAGTTCGTTGCCCGACCGGGCTGCCAGGGTCCGTTCGTCACCGCGCCCCGTGAGGACCCGGCGGCGGCGGAGGGCCCGGTCGGCGAGCCCGGCCAGCGCCGCAGCTCCCGTGCCGGCGGCTGCGATGCGGAGAACCCGTGCCTCAGCGCTCATGGCGGTGCCCCTCGGAGATCCGGCGCGCGGTGTAGAGGACGGCCGGGTAGGTGGCGACGAAGGAGAAGAGGAACCGGCCGAGCCCCATGGCGCGCGCGTTGACCAGGTGGAACAGCAGACCCGCCGATACGAATACCGGGGCGTGTCTGCCCCTGCCGAGGAGGTAGAGGAGGCCGAAGGCGCATTCGCCCAGCACCACGCCCGCTCCGACGGCGCGGGTGGTGCGCGGGTGTGCCCGGGCCAGCTCGAACGCCGTCCGGTCGCCGTAGGTCTCGGTGCGCAGCACGTTGGGCAGTGCCTCGCCGGAGCGCCATTCGGCGCCCGCGAGCTTCGAGTAGCCGGAGACGGTGTAGGCCAGCGTCGTCTGGGCGGCGATGTACCAGAGGCATGCGTTCGCGGCGCGGGGGCCGCCGACGGCTCGTGCCAGGGCGGACGCGGCCTGGACCTGGAAGAGCAGTTGCTCCGCACCGTCCGACTGCGCGGTATGGCGCCGGTAGGTGGCTGCCGAGGACACGGAGAGCAGGGCCAGCGCCGCCGCGCGGGTCGCCCGTCCCGGTCTTCCCGCGAGCAGTGTGACGGAGGCCGCCAAGCGGACCGCTTCCAGCGCCTGCTCCGTTCGGCGTCCCGAGCTGGCCCGGACGAGTACCGGGACAAACTTGGATCCGAGGGGAATCCTCTTGCTCATCAGGCCTCCGGTCAGGACCGAGCCGTCGCGGTACGCGTTCCGTGTCGATACGAGGCTTTCGAGGGAGGCGACCAGGCTGGCGGCGCCGGCCAGGCGGTCCGTCAGCCTCAGGGCAGTCTCGGGGCAGGTGGTGCTCGCGGCGTACGCGGCCCGGAGCGCTCGGAACATGGTCACCTCGTCGATCGGTCCTTCTTCGGCGCTACGGAGAACGGCGCAGCGGCTGCCCGTGCCGCGAGGGCGAGCAGCCGCTGTAGCCGGTGTCAGACGCAGCAGGGGAACTTGTTCACCACGAGGTCGCCCCCGGCGGCGGAACGCTCGGCCGACGCCTGCACCGCGAAGGAGGCTCCCTCGCTCTGCCCGGTCCGTTCGGCCGCCGCAGCGGGTCCGGCGGCCAGGACGCCGGCCGTGAGGACGCTGCCAGCAATGGCAAGAATGCGCGATCGGTCCATTTTCGTGCTCCATTCCAGAATGTTTGAAATCGGGAAACAAGGCGTCTCCCGGGCGGCTGAGAACGCCGGGCATCCATTCGCCGTACGGCGGATCACCCAGATCCGACACCCCATGCCCGTGTGAGGTGAAATCAAGTCACCCAAGGGATCTTCGGGTCGGCGTGGCAGCAACATTACGCGCCAGTCGAGCGAGTTGTTAATGACCGGAGAGTAACTTGAGCTAGATCTGAGACTTGCTCGCATGGAACGGAAAACCGCAGGTCAGGCGGCATGATGGAATCTCAAATTCCGAATTCATCGCTCAATCGCGACCCACCTAGCGTGATCGTTGTGCGGAATGCAGGATTCAGATTCCCGCGACCTCAACTCTTCCTCAAATGAATTGAGTCAGCCCGTATTCGTGGACAAGACTCCAACTCAGAACGAGCCCGGCGGAAAACTTCCACCGGGGTCACACCATCAAGAGGAGAATTGTCATGGCCGTCGCCACCCTGATTCCCGCCACCGCTGCCGACCTTTCCGACTTCGACCTCGAGCTCGACCTCGCCGTGTCCGCGGAGCTGGACGCCTCCCTGCAGCCGATGGCGGGCTTCACCAAGATCACCTGCGGTTCGAAGTCGGCCACCTCCACGATCATCAGCTGTGTGGACGAGCTCGGCCCGACCTGCTGCGCCTGACAACGAACCAGCAGGGCCAGCAGCACGGGGCGGGGGGGGGGGGGGGGGGGGGGGGGGGGGGGGGGGGGGGGGGGGGGGGGGCCGGGCGGGGGGGGGGAGGGGGAGGGGTCGG
>NZ_JBVJWV010000029.1:0-105740 GCF_055602105.1 Streptomyces sp. NPDC037421 | reverse complement strand
CCGGCTCTGATCCGGGCCCAGGGGCTACCGCTCCCCACCCCCCGGCCCGCAGACGAGGGGGCGGGTGGGCAGCCACCGCCCCGCCCCACGGGGTCCAGGGGGAGATAGCGGGCCCGCGCCGCAAGCCCCGTACGTCCCCCTACCCCAGGATCCGGGGGCTCAGGGCCCCGCACGGGAGCAGCTCCACCTCCGCGCCCGCGTCGCGGAGGTCGGTGAGGACGAGCTCGTCGTACATCAGGAGGCCCGTCTGTTCCGGCCAGACGATGGCCCACAGCCACAGGCCGCGCGCCTCCCCGGCGAAGACCGCCCGGTCGTCCGGGGCGCCCTTGACGTGCCACAGCGGGGTGGGGCGGCCCGCGGCGACGACCTTGGTGTGCGGCGGGGCGGAGACGTCGATGTAGGGGCCCGGGTCGGGGGAGTCGATGCCGGCGAAGCGGGAGCCGAGGCCGACGCCGAGCTCCTCCGCGACCAGCAGCAGCTCCCCGAGGCCGCCGAGCGGCCCCGGGCCGGTGCAGGCCACGGCGGTGGCGCGGCCGCCGCTGCGGTCGTCGCCGGCGCTCGCGACGCCGGTGAACAGCCAGCCGACCGGCAGCGGCCACGGCATCCACACGGGCACTTTCGCCCGGTTGGCGACGACCTCCAGCCCCTCGACGCTGGGCGGGATCACAGGCTGTAGCGGATGGACGGCGCCGTGCACCGCGCACTGCCAGGAGTCGGAGAAGAGGCCGGGCGCGCGCACCCGGCCACCGCACTTCGGGCAACTCGGTTCGCCCCTCATAAGAAGCACGCTCCTCCCCGCCCGGGGCGTCGTCAAGACGCGATCACCCGTCCGGGCTCAGTCCAGTGCGACGGCCGTACGCAGAGGGTCCCGCAGATCCGTGCCGCGCGCGAGCCAGCGCTCCTGGAGCGCGGCGGCTCCGTGCACCCGCTTCCAGGCGGCCTCGTTCGCCGTCATGGGGAGCAGCGGGAGGAAGCGGACGGGGTCCATGGGCTCGTCGAGCTCCAGGTCCTCGACGAGTCCGCCGGGCTCGGCGACGAGTACGGAGCTGAACGGGGCGCCGTCCCAGAGCGGTTCGCCGACGTCGAGGGAGGCGCCGGGGGCGACGATGAGCCCCTCAACCATCGGGGAGGCCGCCAGTACCGCCAGCGGCCGCAGCAGCTTGTCGGTGGGCGCGAGGCCCGCCCGTACGGTCAGCACCAGTTCGGCGCGCGGGCCGCGCACCGGGTCGGCGACGACGGCGGTGGGGTCGGTCATCGGGTGGGCGGACATGCCGAGGGTCGCGTACCGGACGAGGTCGCCGTCGGTGAAGCGGAGGACCTCGATGCGGTCGGTGCCAAGGAAGGTGACGGAGGCGCGGGCGTCGGGTTCGCCGAGCGTGCTGCGCAGCCGGGCTTCGACGAGGGCCAGAATTTCTGCCATGCAGCGAGCATAGAACTCGTATCCGCCGGGTAAAGGGCGGGTCTTGACCATCCGTCGGCTGATAGTGTTGACAGCTGGTCGGGGCCGCACTCAGAAGAGTTGTTTCAGGGCTCCGGCGACAGGACGTCCCCCACGGGGGACCGGCCGGAGGAGGTGGGGCTGCGATGGACCGAAGTCGATCGTGCAGTACCAATCGCTCTTCGGCGTCCGTCAAGGGCGGCTCCAGCCACCTTTGATCTTCTGATCAGCAGAAGAGCGACGGCAGAACTTTGTCCTCCCGTCCTGTTTCCCTCGGCCGGCCCCGGGCTGCCCGCCTCCGGTCCGCAGAGGGCCTCCCACCCGTACGGTCCGCAGCCGTGCGCGAGAAGGAGCCTGCCATGTCGATGCTGCCCTACCTCCGTGCCGCCGTCCGTCCGGCACTGCGCAAGTCCACCCCCGTACAGCCCGGCTACGACACCACCCGCGACCC
This sequence comes from Streptomyces sp. NPDC037421, assembly GCF_055602105.1. Lineage (NCBI taxonomy): Bacteria > Bacillati > Actinomycetota > Actinomycetes > Kitasatosporales > Streptomycetaceae > Streptomyces > Streptomyces sp. NPDC037421. The sequence goes on along the minus strand of NZ_JBVJWV010000029.1, from coordinate 103,851 downwards.
CTCCGCCAGCAGTGCGGTCGTCGACTGCGCCGTGTACCGCGACGGCCGGCGCGCGCAGGGGGACTGCCTGACGCCCCGTGAGGCCCTGCGCCGGGTCCGCGAGGACGGCGGCTTCGCCTGGATCGGACTGCACGAGCCCACCCACGACGAGTTCGCCGGGATCGCCGCCACCTTCGGGCTGCACCCGCTCGCCGTGGAGGACGCGGTGCACGCGCACCAGCGGCCGAAGCTGGAGCGGTACGACGAGACCCTCTTCACCGTCTTCAAGACGATCCACTACGTGGAGCACGCCGAACTCACCGCTACCAGCGAGGTGGTGGAGACCGGCGAGGTGATGTGCTTCACGGGCCCCGACTTCGTCATCACCGTCCGGCACGGCGGCCAGGGGTCCCTGCGGAGTCTGCGCCACCGCCTCCAGGACGATCCGGAGCTGCTGTCGCGGGGCCCCTCGGCGGTGCTGCACTCGATCGCCGACCACGTGGTCGACGGGTACATCGCGGTCGCGGCGGCCGTGCAGGACGACATCGACGAGGTGGAGAGCGCGGTCTTCGCCGCCCCCGCCAAGGGCGTCGCCCGGGGCGGTGACGCGGGCCGCATCTACCAGCTCAAGCGCGAGGTGCTGGAGTTCAAGCGGGCGGTCTCGCCGCTGCTGCGGCCGATGGAGCTGCTGAGCGAGCGGCCCATGCGGCTGGTGGACCCCGACATCCAGAAGTACTTCCGGGACGTGGCCGACCACCTGGCCCGGGTGCACGAGCAGGTCATCGGCTTCGACGAGCTGCTGAACTCCATCCTCCAGGCGAACCTCGCGCAGGCCTCCGTCGCGCAGAACGAGGACATGCGCAAGATCACCTCCTGGGCGGCGATCATCGCCGTGCCGACGATGATCTGCGGCGTGTACGGGATGAACTTCGACCACATGCCGGAGCTGCACTGGAAGTACGGCTACCCCCTGGTGATGGCCGCCATCGTCGGCAGCTGTTTCGCCATCCACCGCACCCTGCGCCGCAACGGCTGGCTGTAGCCGCCGGGAGCGCACCGCCTACGCTGTGCGCATGACTCTCAGCGCGCTCGACCTGGCCCTCGTCGAGGAGGCCTCCAAGAAGTCCGGCCTGATCTGGGTCCGCGGCACCGGTGCCGACAGGGCCCTGTGGCACGCCTGGGTGGACGGCGCCGCGCACGTGCTCGGTGACGGCCCCGGTGAGCAGCCCTTTCCCGGGCTCGCCGACGGCACCTCGGCGGAGGTGACCGTACGCAGCAAGGACAAGGGCGGCCGGCTCGTGGCGTGGACCGCGGCCGTACGGGAACTCGTGCCCGGCAGCGAGTCCTGGGAGGCCGCCGTCGCCGAGCTGAAGGGCAAGCGGCTGAACGCGCCCGACTCGGAGCGGATGACGGAGCGCTGGGCCCGCGAGTGCCGGCTGCTGCGCCTGGAGCCGGTGGCGGTGGCCGACGGGCTGCCGACCGGTTCGCTGGCCGCGCGGCCGGTGGGCTCCCCGGCCGTCACCCGCGGGCCGATCCCGGCGGGCCTGCCGAAGCTGCTGCTGAAGCGGAAGAAGGCCAAGGGCTAAGGGCTCAGCCCGTGGGGTCGGAGCCCTGGCCGGGGGACTTCGACGGCGCCGGAGAGGCGGTGGGGGCGGTGCCCTTGCCGTCCTTGGTGGTCGGCAGCTGGCTGCCGTAGTCCACGGTCTGGTCCTGCGCGGGCGCCTCCAGCGGGAAGGGCTTGCCCCACTCGGACAGCTCCACCCGGCCGGCGCCGCCCGCCCGCTCCATCAGCAGCGGGTACGGGGTCCCCTCCAGGGACACCGACAGCTTGCCGCCCTTGCCCGCGTCCGCCGAGACGGGGACCGCGCGGGTGTGCCCGACGGTGGTGTAGGCGCCCTTGCTGAGCGTGCCCTGGAGGCCCAGCAGCCCGTCCAGCAGGACGTGCATGTCGGTGAACCCGCGGAACTGCTTGTAAGAGGGGTCGCCCTCGGGCACCTTCACGTACTTGTCGCCGAGCTTGCCCGCCGAGTCCGACTTCCCCCAGAAGGCGGCGCTGGCCTTCAGGTACAGCTGTTCGCCGACCCGCAGCAGCTGGAAGGTGTCCTCGGCCGACTTCACCTCGCCGGAGCCGCCGTCGGCCTTCAGCCGCATGTCGAGGGTGAAGGTCTTGCCGCCGGTGACGAGCGTGCCCGACAGGTGGACCGAGTTCGCCGCGGTCGCGGCGGCCTTCGCCTGGCCCTCGATCTTGTCGGCGGTGAGCTTGCCGACGCCGTTCGTGCCCTTGTCGGGGTCCTTCTTCTCCGCGCAGCCCGTTCCGGCGACGGCGAGGCCCGCGCAGAGGGCACCGATGAAGGCGGCCCGGCGCAGCCGTACGGCGGGGGTGTGGGCGGTCACGGGCGTGTGCCTCTCGTCGGGGGTCGGCGGCAGCAGGCAGCGTACCCGTCCGGGGGCACGGCCCCGGAGGACCCCCGGACGCACCCCGGCCGGACGGCCCCACCAGGACGCCTTCCCCCGCCACGGGCTAGCCTGAGGCACGGCACGACTGTTGATGGACGCTCTAGGAGGCGCACGGATGGCTGCAGGCGCCCCGCGGATCTTCGTCTCGCATCTGTCGGGTGTGCCCGTATTCGACCCCAACGGCGACCAGGTCGGCCGCGTCCGCGACCTCGTCGCGATGCTCCGGGTCGGCGGCCGCCCGCCCCGGCTGCTGGGCCTGGTGGTCGAGGTCGTAAGCCGTCGGCGGATCTTCCTTCCCATGACCCGGGTGACGGGCGTGGAGTCCGGCCAGGTCATCACCACCGGTGTCGTCAACATGCGGCGCTTCGAGCAGCGCCCCACCGAGCGGCTGGTCCTCGGCGAGCTGCTGGACCGGCGGGTGCGCCTGGTGGACGGCGGTGAGGAGGTCACCGTCCTGGACGTGGCCATCCAGCAGCTGCCGGCCCGCCGGGACTGGGAGATCGACCGGATCTTCGTGCGCAAGGGCAAGGGCGGCGCCCTGCGCCGCCGGGGCGAGACGCTGACCGTGGAGTGGTCGGCGGTCACCGGCTTCTCCCTGGAGGAGGAGGGCCAGGGCGCCGAGAGCCTGGTCGCGACCTTCGAGCAGATGCGCCCGGCGGACCTGGCGAACGTCCTGCACCACCTGACGCCGAAGCGGCGCGCCGAGGTGGCCAACGCCCTCGACGACGACCGGCTCGCGGACGTCCTGGAGGAGCTGCCCGAGGACGACCAGGTGGAGATCCTCGGCAAGCTGAAGGAGGAGCGCGCCGCCGACGTCCTGGAGGCCATGGACCCGGACGACGCGGCCGACCTTCTCTCCGAGCTGCCGGAGGAGGAGAAGGAGCGGCTGCTGACGCTGATGCAGCCGGACGACGCGGCCGACGTGCGGCGCCTGCTGTCGTACGAGGAGAACACCGCGGGCGGTCTGATGACCACCGAGCCGATCGTGCTGCGCCCGGACGCCACCGTCGCGGACGCGCTGGCCCGCGTGCGCAAGTCGGACCTGTCGCCGGCGCTGGCCGCGCAGGTCTACGTCTGCCGGCCGCCGGACGAGACGCCGACGGGCAAGTACCTGGGGACGGTGCACTTCCAGCGGCTGCTGCGCGACCCCCCGTTCACGCTGGTCAGCTCCCTGGTGGACGCGGACCTGCCGCCGCTGCGCCCGGACGCCTCGCTGCCCGCGGTGACCAGCTACCTGGCCGCGTACAACATGGTCGCGGCGCCCGTGGTCGACGAGAGCGGATCGCTGCTGGGCGCGGTCACCGTCGACGACGTACTGGACCACCTGCTGCCCGACGACTGGCGGGAGACGGACTTCCACTCCGAGGAGGCCCTGCGTGGGCACTGAGCGCGGGCGCGGCGATGCGGCGCGCGAGCGGCGCCGGGAGAGGCGCGAGCAGGCCCGGGAGGGGCTCTCGGAGCGCCTGGAGGAGGCTGCCGAGCGGCTCCGCAACGAGCGGACGGAACGTTCCGCCGAACGGTCGAGGAGCGCGGCGCCCGCGGGGGCGAGCGCGCTGACGCGGTCGCGCGTACGGCTGGACCAGCCGCGCCCGGACCGCCGCAAGCTGCTGCCCGAGTACGACCCGGAGGCCTTCGGGCGGCTGTCGGAGCGGGTGGCGCGGTTCCTCGGCACGGGCCGGTTCATCGTCTGGATGACCCTGGTCATCGTGGTGTGGGTGCTGTGGAACATCTTCGCGCCCGACGACCTGCGGTTCGACCAGTACCCCTTCATCTTCCTGACGCTGATGCTGTCCCTCCAGGCCTCGTACGCGGCCCCGCTGATCCTGCTCGCGCAGAACCGGCAGGACGACCGGGACCGGGTCACCCACGAGCAGGACCGCAAGCAGAACGAGCGCTCCATCGCGGACACGGAGTACCTGACGCGGGAGATCGCGGCGCTGCGGATGGGCCTGGGCGAGGTCGCCACCCGCGACTGGATCCGCTCGGAGTTCCAGGACCTGATCAAAGAGATGGACGAGCGGCGGCTGTTCCCCGGTGAAAGTGACGAAGGCGACCGCTGATCGGCTTACCCGAGCCCTGCTACCGAGCCGTACCATCGGGGCATGGCTACCGAGACACCCTCCGCCGCCGTGCCGGAGCAGGACGCGATCCTGGACGCGCTGGCGACGGTCAACGACCCCGAGATCCACCGGCCGATCACCGAGCTCGGCATGGTCAAATCGGTGGAGATCGGCGACGGCGGCGCGGTCGCCGTCACGGTCTACCTGACGGTGTCGGGCTGCCCCATGCGCGAGACCATCACCAAGAACGTCACCGAGGCCGTCGAGAAGGTCGCGGGCGTCACCTCCGTCGCCGTCTCCCTGGACGTGATGAGCGACGAGCAGCGCAAGGAGCTGGCGGCCACCCTGCGCGGCGGCACCGCCGAGCGCGAGGTGCCCTTCGCCAAGCCGGGGTCGCTGACCCGCGTCTACGCGGTCGCCTCCGGCAAGGGCGGCGTCGGCAAGTCCTCCGTCACGGTCAACCTGGCCGCGGCGATGGCGGCCGACGGCCTGAAGGTCGGTGTGGTCGACGCGGACATCTACGGGCACAGCGTGCCGCGGATGCTCGGCGTCGAGGGCAAGCCCACCCAGGTCGAGAACATGATCATGCCGCCGTCCGCGAACGGCGTGAAGGTCATCTCCATCGGCATGTTCACCCCGGGCAACGCCCCGGTGGTGTGGCGCGGCCCGATGCTGCACCGGGCCCTCCAGCAGTTCCTGGCGGACGTGTTCTGGGGCGACCTGGACGTGCTGCTGCTGGACCTGCCGCCGGGTACCGGCGACATCGCCATCTCGGTCGCGCAGCTGGTGCCGAACGCCGAGATCCTGGTCGTGACCACCCCGCAGCAGGCCGCTGCCGAGGTCGCGGAGCGGGCCGGCTCGATCGCGGTGCAGACGCACCAGAAGATCGTGGGCGTCGTCGAGAACATGTCCGGCCTGCCGTGTCCGCACTGCGACGAGATGGTCGACGTGTTCGGCTCGGGCGGCGGCCAGAAGGTCGCCGACGGCCTGACCAAGACGGTCGGCGCGACGGTGCCCGTGCTCGGCACGATCCCGATCGACGTCCGGCTGCGCGAGGGCGGCGACGACGGAAAGCCGGTCGTCCTGTCCGACCCGGACTCCCCGGCGGGCGCGGCCCTGCGCACGATCGCCGGCAAGCTCGGCGGCCGCGCGCGTGGCCTCTCGGGCATGAGCCTGGGCATCACGCCGCGCAACAAGTTCTGAGTACGCGGGCGGGGGCATTCGTTCCGCACACCGGAACGCGCACCCGCAGGGGCCGCGCAGCGTGAAGGGCACCGCCGTCGGGCGGTGCCCTTTCCCGTACCCCGGCCTACTCGTACGCCGAGAGGTCCGCGATGGCGGAGAACCCCAGCCCGTACGCGCTCATCCCCCGCCCGTACGCCCCCAGGTGCACCCCGCACCCGGTGGAGCCGGCCAGCACCCACCCGAACTCCGACTCCCGGTAGTGGAACGGCATCGGTTCCCCGTCCACCGGCAGCGACAGCTTCGACCAGTCCGGCCCCGCGAGGTCGTCGGCGAGCTCCCAGGCGGCCTCGGTCTGCTGGTCGAGCCAGTCGTCGCGCCGGGTGTGGTCCATCTGCGGCGGCCAGCTGTAGGACAGCAGCCCCGAGCCGGCCAGCCAGGCCGCCGAGGAGACCGAGGTGGCCTCCAGGACGCCGGTGCCGTCGCCGCTGCGGCGCGGCGGGTTGCCGGCGACGGTGATCACCACCGCGAAGCGGTCCTTCTCGCCGGTGGCGATCTCGCCCCGGGCGGACGGCTCGTCGCCGTGGCCGGTGGAGCCGTGCTCCACGCTGCCGTCGGCGCCGGTGCCGACCTGCATGAGCCACCGGGGGCCGGTGAAGGCCCCGTCCAGGCCGTACCAGGGGAACTCGGCGCTCAGGTAGCCCGCCGCCCCCCGGCGGGCCGCCGGGACCGGCGCGGCGGCCTCCGGGGGCTGGCCGGGGGCAGCCTGGCCGCCGGTATGTTCCGGGGGCTCGGTCTGCGCGGGTGGTGCGTCTTCGGGGGCTTCGGCAGGCTGCGCGCCTACACGGCTGCTGCTCGTCGTCTCCATGGGCGGCCTCTCGTTCCGTGGGGTCCGGAACGGCCCTCCCCTTCGCTTGGCTGGGGGGACCCCCGCCCTCGGGCGTCCTCGGTCCGGACAGATGGAGGATAGCCATCCGGCCCCGGATCGACGGGCAGGCTGCGGATCAGGTGGCGTCGGCGTCGAAGGGGGTGCGGGGCTCCCGGGCCGGTGCGGCGGGCTTCTTCAGCAGGTCCGGACCGGTGCCGGCGGCGGGCGTGGCGGACGGCGCCGCGGCGGCCTGGGCCGCATCGGCCTCCCGGCCGTTGACCGCGTCGGTGACCTCGTTCAGCTCCTTGCGGAGGTCGAAGCTGGTGCGCAGCTCCTGGAGGTCCTCGTTCTCGGTCAGCTGCTTGCGGATGAAGGTCTTCGGATTCAGGTCCTCGAACTCGAAGTCCTTGAACTCGGGGCCCAGTTCGGAGCGGATGTCCTGCTTGGCGCTGTCCGAGAACGCGCGGATCTTCCGGATGAAGCCGGAGACGTCCTGGATCACCTTCGGCAGCTTGTCCGGGCCGAAGACGAGGATGGCGAGCACCACGATCGTGACCAGTTCGAGTGCGCCTATGTCGTTGAACACCTTGCCGCTCCTCGGCTCTCTCCACATCCGGCCCGGTCAACGGTACCCGGCGTTCCTTGCGCTCCCCTACGCCGGTGCGCGACGGTTCACGGATTCACCCGGGCGTCATCCGGTATTCGTGTCGCGGACCGGCCGCCGGGGGTGCCTCCCCCGGCGGCCCGGGGTCCTCTCAGGAGCCGCTCGCCGAGCCGAGGACCACGTCCAGGGTGCGTTCGGCGCCGTCGCGCAGCACGGTCAGGCCGAGGCGGTCACCGGGCCGGTGGGCCCTGATCTTGATGATCAGCTCGTCGCCGCCGTGTACGCGTACCCCGTCCACCTTGGTGATCACGTCGCCGGGCCGGATCCCGGCGCGGGCGCCGGGCCCGTCGGCCGCCACGGAGGGCTTGCCGTCCTCGCCCTTGGCGTCGACCCGGGCTCCGTCGCCCTTGTACTCCATGTCCAGGGTGACGCCGATGACGGGATGGGTGGCGCGGCCGGTGCGGATGAGCTCCTCGGCGACCCGCTTGCCCTGGTTGACGGGGATGGCGAAGCCGAGGCCGATGCTGCCGCTCTGGCGGGTGGGGTCGTCGCCGTCGTCGCCCTTGTCGGCGCCGCGGATGGCGCTGTTGATGCCGATCACGTGGGCGCGGGAGTCGAGGAGGGGGCCGCCGGAGTTGCCGGGGTTGATGGGGGCGTCGGTCTGGAGGGCGTCGACGTAGCTGATGTCGCTGCCGTCGCGCTTGCCGCCGCCGGCGGTGATGGGGCGGCCGGTGGCGCTGATGATGCCCGAGGTGACGGTGTTGGAGAGGTCGAAGGGGGCGCCGATGGCCACCACCGGGTCGCCGACGCGGACGTTCTCGGAGTTCCCGAGCGCCAGCGGGCGCAGGCCCCGGACCCCGCTGACCTTCACCACGGCCAGGTCGTAGCCGCCGTCGCGGCCGACGAGCTCGGCGGTGACGCTCTCGCCGGTGCTGAAGGTGACCGTTATGTCGCGGGCGTCGGCGACGACGTGGTTGTTGGTCAGGATGTGGCCCTGCCCGTCCAGTACGAACCCGGTTCCGGTGCCGCTGCCGCCGCCCCCGCTGACGTGCAGGGTGACCACCCCGGGCAGTGCGGTGGCCGCGATGCCGGCCACGCTGTCGGGGGCCCGGCCCTTGTTGTCGGCGGCGGCCTGCGGGAGCTCCAGGCGGGTGCCGGTGCGCCGCTCGGCGAGGATGCCGAGGTAGCCGCCGGCGCAGCCCGCGAGGAGGGCGATGACGGCGCCGACGACCGCCAGCTGCCACAGCGCGGGGGCGCCGCGCGGTGCCCTGCCCTGGTCGACGACCTGGAGCGGGCCGGCGGCCCACGGGTCGTAGCGGGGCCCGGGAGCGGATTCGGCGGCCGGGGCCGGGGCGGGATCGGGCGCGGCCGGGGTCCGGGCGGTGTCCGCTTCCGGGCCCGGCTCCGGCATGGCGGCGGGCCGGCTCCACCAGGTCGGAGCCGGACCGTTCTGCTGACTGTCGGACATGGGCGCTCCCCCGCGGGCCTGGCGCACCGCGGGGCGGCGCGTGTGCCGCAGATTCAACCAGGTACCCGGGCCCCTCGGGGCCCGGGTCAGCGGGAGAGCGACACCGGCTGCGCCGTCGCCGGGGCCGAGGAGGCCGCCGTGGGCAGCTGTCCCACCGGGACCGGGCCGGTGGTCACGCCGGGGGTCGGTACCCGGTCGCGCACGAAGGCGTCGGTCAGCGGCACCGAGGGTCCGGGCCTGGTCGCCGGCGCCTCGCCCCGGGCGTTCGGCTCGATCCCGTCCAGCGGCAGCGAGCCGCCGAGCGCGATCGCGGCCAGCGACACGGCTCCCGCAGCCACGAAGGCGAAGCGGCGTCTGGGACGGCCCACCTCGTGGATGCGGAAACCCTCGCGCGGGGCGGCCGGAGCGGAGTACCCGAACGAGGAGAACGGGTCGACGCCCGGAGCCGGGGGCGCGAGCGGAGCCCCCGGTCCGCCGCCCGGCCCGGCGGGCCCGGCAGGCCCCTCCGGGCCCGCCCCCGGCAGCCCCTGGAGCCGGGCCAGCAGCCCGGCCGACAGCGGTGGCGGGGCGCTCTCCACGAACAGGGTCTTCAGCCGGCGCTGCGCGTCGGCCTCGGCCTTGCACTTGGCGCAGGTCGCCAGGTGCGCCAGCACCCGCTCGCGCGCGTCGTGCTTCAACTCCCCGTCCACCAGGGCGGCGAGCCGGTCGCCCAGGTGCTGTTCGGCGGGGGAAGGACTCGCTCCGCTCACTCGGCTCCGCCCTCTCCCCCGGTGCCCGGCGCGCCCACCGCCACGCCCGCCAGCGCGCGCTGCTCGGCGCGGGCCTCGGGAGAGCGGTGCTTGAGCGCCTTGCGCAGGTGCGAGCGGCCCCGGTGGATGCGGCTGCGGACGGTACCGAGCTTCACGCCGAGCGTGGCGGCGATCTCCTCGTAGGACAGGCCCTCGATGTCGCAGAGCACCACGGCGGCGCGGAACTCGGGCGCGAGGGTGTCCAGCGCCTGCTGCACGTCGGCGTCGAAGTGGGTGTCGTGCAGGACCTGCTGGGGGGACGGCTCACGGCTCGGCAGCCGCTCGGCGGCGTCGTCGCCCAGCGCGTCGAAGCGGATCCGCTGCTTGCGGCGCACCATGTCCAGGAACAGGTTCGTGGTGATGCGGTGCAGCCAGCCCTCGAAGGTGCCGGGCGTGTAGGTGGACAGCGAGCGGAAGACGCGGACGAAGACCTCCTGCGTGAGGTCCTCGGCGTCGTGCTGGTTGCCCGTCAGGCGGTAGGCGAGGCGGTAGACCCGCGCGCTGTGCGTGCTGACGATCTCCTCCCATGAGGGAGGGGTCCACGCCTGGGAGCCCGCATCGGCGGCAAAGGTCGCGGTGGTCGCGGTGTGGGCGGTGTGGAAGCGGTCAGCAGTGTAGGTCACGGATTTCGGCTCACCCGCCGACCAGAAGAGGCGTCTGAGAACGCCTCCACGATCCACAAGCGCAGCCGCACCTCCCCTGTCGGCTCTGGTGGTGTCCAGTGGAGCCCCTACCATAGCCACCCCTCCCGTCAGCTCTGGATAAGCATTTTTGCAGTAACTTTGCACGGACCTCGGGGTCCGGACCGGCGATCTGCCCGCAGCCGTCCCCTCTATCCCGCCTCTCACCCTCCCAACGCCCGGTCCCATCTGCGGGTTCCCGACGTCAGCGGATACAGTCACCGTTGCGCCAACTATGGGGACAGGAGAGGGTCATTAGCGGCAACCGGCAGACGAGCTGGGCGTTCGCCGACGCGTTTGTCGCCGAGGACGACGCTCTGCGATGGGCCCGAGACCGGTCCAGGGAAGCGGGCCTGCGGTCCGTGTCCCCCGGCACCGGGGCCGCGCTGCGCCTGCTCGCCGCCACCGCGGACGCCAAGGCCGTCGCCGAGATCGGCACCGGGACCGGCGTCTCGGGGATCCACCTGCTGCACGGGATGCGGCCGGACGGGGTCCTGACCACGGTGGACCCCGAACCCGACCGGCAGGCCTTCGCCCGCCAGGCCTTCCGCGCGGCCGGCTTCGCGGGGAACCGCGCGCGGTTCATTCCGGGGCGGGCGCTGGACGTGCTGCCGCGGCTCGCCGACGGCGGGTACGACCTGGTCTTCTGCGACGGCGACCCGGCCGAGTCCCTCGACTACCTCGCGGAATCGTTGCGGCTCCTGCGTCCCGGAGGTCTGGTCTGCTTCGAGGGCGTCTTCGCCGACGGCCGTACGGTCGACTCCGCGGCCCAGCCGGTGGAGGTGATCCGGGTGCGGGAGCTGCTGCGCAGCGTGCGGGAGAGTCCGGCGCTGGAAGCCGCGCTGCTTCCGGTGGGCGACGGCCTCCTCTGCGCCGTCCGCCGCTGACCCGGCCGGCCGGCGTCCGGTGCCGCTGCCCTGGCCGGGCGGTGTCCGGGGGTGCCGCTGCGCGGGGCCGGTCCCCCACCCCCCTACCGCCGTTCCCCGGGCTGCGCCCGGACCCGCTTCCTGGGGGTTCCGCCCCCGGACCCCCGCGCCTCGAACGCCGGCGGGGCTACATGCAGCCCGCCCCGCCGGCGCGATGAAAAAACCCCGCCCCCGCCGCGGTGGGCGGCAGGGGCGGGGGCAAGATCAAGTGGCGAGGCTCAGCCGACGACCTTCTTCAGGGCGTCACCCAGGGCGTCCGCCTCGTCCGGCGTCAGCTCGACGACAAGTCGGCCACCGCCTTCGAGCGGTACGCGCATGACGATGCCTCGCCCCTCCTTGGTGACCTCGAGCGGGCCGTCGCCCGTCCGCGGCTTCATGGCCGCCATGCTCGTTCCCCTTCCTGAAACCAGCTCATCGTCAGCCGACGGCCCCGTTCAGGCGCCTAGTACCCGGCATCGAACACATTGCTTCCCAGCCATTATCCCGCATGTCAGGACCCGATGACCAACATCGGAAGGGAACGCTTGCGCAACGCGCTCGACCAAAACCACTCATTTCGGGGATCCGCCTGCGATACTTCGCCGCCGCCCCCGGGGATGGGGCTCCGCTTTGTTTGACGCACATCACATGCCCGCCCCCGGTCGCGTCCGCCATGCTGGCCATTGCACCGGCCGGTACCGGCCGGTAGCCAAGCCCGCGACGAAGGGGGACCCCCGCCATGGCCGACAGCGTGCTCTACGAAGTGACCGACGGACTCGCGACCGTCACGATCAACCGGCCCGACGCGATGAACGCCATGAACACGGAGGCCAAGGTCGCCCTGCGCGACGCCGTCCGGGCGGCGGCCGCCGACGCCGCCGTACGGGCGGTCCTGCTCACCGCCGCCGGGGACCGGGCCTTCTGCGTGGGCCAGGACCTCAAGGAGCACATCGGCAACCTCGCCGCGGACCGCGAGAACGGCTCGACGCTCACGATGAGCACGGTCTCCGAGCACTACAACCCGATCGTGCGGGCCCTGACGGAGATGCCCAAGCCCGTGGTGGCCGCGGTCAACGGCGTCGCCGCCGGGGCCGGCTTCGGGTTCGCGCTCGCGGCGGACTTCCGCGTCGTCGCCGAGACCGCGTCCTTCAACACCTCCTTCGCCGGGGTCGCGCTGACCGCCGACTCCGGGGTCTCCTGGACCCTGCCCCGGCTGATCGGTGCCTCCCGGGCCTCCGACCTGCTGCTTTTCCCCCGCTCGATCAAGGCGCAGGAGGCCTACGAGCTGGGCATCGTGAACCGGCTGGTGCCGGCGGAGTCGCTGCGCGCGGAGGCCGAGAAGGTGGCCCGCGCCCTCGCCTCCGGCCCGACGGTGGCCTACGCGGCCCTGAAGGAGTCCCTGGCGTACGGGGCCTCGCACTCCCTCTCCGAGGCCCTGGAGCGCGAGGACGTCCTCCAGACCCGCGCCGGGGCCTCCGAGGACCACTCCATCGCCGTGCAGGCCTTCCTCGCGAAGCAGCCGCCGCGGTACCTGGGCCGCTGACGCCTCACCCCTCGCGGGAGACGCAGCCCGCGAGGTGGTCGTTGACCAGGCCGCACGCCTGCATCAGGGCGTAGGCCGTGGTCGGCCCGACGAAGCGGATGCCCGCCTTCTTCAGGGCCTTGGCCAGGGCCGTGGACTCCGGGGTCACCGCCGGCACGTCGGCGGTGCTCCTCGGGGCCCGGCCCGGCTTCTCGGGGGCGTGGGACCAGATCAGTTCGTCCAGCTCCCCCGCCCCCCAGCCGGCCAGCACCTTCGCGTTGGCGAGGGTGGCCTCGATCTTGGCCCGGTTGCGGATGATCCCCTCGTCGCCCATCAGCCGCTCGGCGTCGGCCGGGCCGAACTCCGCGACCGCCGCGATCTCGAAGTCCGCGAAGGCCTTGCGGAAGCCCTCCCGGCGGCGAAGGATCGTGATCCAGGACAGCCCGGACTGGAAGGCCTCCAGGCACAGCCGTTCGTACAGGGCGTCGTCGCCGTGGACGGGCCTGCCCCATTCGGTGTCGTGGTAGACGACGTAGTCCTCCGTGGACAGCCCCCACGGACAGCGCAGCCCGCCGTCCGGGCCCGCCGCCAGTCCCGCGCCGCTCACCGGTCGTCCTTCGTGAGGTCGACCCGGTCCGCCGGGGCCTGGGCGCGCGCGGCCGTCAGCTCCGCGATCCGCGCGTCCCGCTCGGCCAGCTCGGCCGCGAGCCGGTCCAGTACGTCGTCCACCTCGGCCATCCGGTAGCCGCGCGGCGCGACCGGCAGGCGCAGCGCGTCGATGTCCGCCCGTACCACCGGCCGGCTCTCCGGCAGCGCGTCGGCCACCCGGTCCGGCTCGGCGTCGGGCAACACCGCCTCGGCGCCTCCGCCGACCACCGCGAGGGTGACCGCGGCCACGACCACGACCAGCGCGATCAGCAAGAACCAGAACACGATCAACTCCCCTGAGAGACTCCTGTCACTCAGGTTAAGGTCGCAGACGAGGCGCGAGGGTCGCCGAAGGAGGAAAAGAGCAGGATGCTGCGACTGGGCAGGCGCGAGTTCGACACCCACGAGCCGGTGATCATGGCCATCGTCAACCGCACCCCGGACTCCTTCTACGACCAGGGCGCCACCTTCCGCGACGAGCCGGCCCTCGACCGGGTGGAGCAGGCCGTGGCCGAGGGCGCGGCGATCATCGACATCGGCGGGGTCAAGGCGGGTCCCGGCGAGCACGTGGACGCGGCCGAGGAGGCCCGGCGCACGGTCGGCTTCGTGGCGGAGGTGCGCCGCCGCCACCCGGACGTGGTGATCAGTGTGGACACCTGGCGGCACGAGGTCGGCGAGGCGGTCTGCGAGGCCGGGGCGGACGTGCTGAACGACGCGTGGGGCGGGGTGGACCCGAAGCTGGCGGAGGTCGCCGCGCGCCACGGCGCGGGCATCGTCTGCACCCACGCGGGCGGGGTCGAGCCGCGCACCCGGCCGCACCGGACCTCGTACGAGGACGTGATGGAGGACATCCTGCGCGTCACGGTCGCCCTCGCGGAGCGGGCCGAGGCCCTCGGGGTGCCCCGGGAGTCGATCATGATCGACCCGGGCCACGACTTCGGGAAGAACACCCGGCATTCACTGGAAGCCACCCGCCGGCTCGCGGAGATGGCCGAAACCGGTTGGCCGGTGCTGGTGTCCCTGTCCAACAAGGACTTCGTCGGCGAGACCCTCGACAAGCCGGTCAAGGAGCGCCTGCTGGGCACCCTGGCGACCACGGCCGTCTCGGCCTGGCTCGGCGCGCAGGTCTACCGCGTCCACGAGGTCGCCGAGACGAAGCAGGTCCTCGACATGGTCCGCTCGATCCAGGGGCACCGGCCGCCGGCCGTCGCCCGCCGCGGACTGGCCTGAGGCCGGCGGGGAAGGGGCGCGCCGCCGTGGCGGCGCGGCCCCCGCCGCTACTTGCCGACTTCCTTCGTCACCAGCGCGATGGCCTCGTCCACGTCGTCCGTGACGTGGAAGAGGTAGAGGTCCTTCTCCGAGGCCTTGCCCTGGGCGATGACCGTGTTGCGCAGCCAGTCGATCAGGCCGCCCCAGTACTCCGTGCCGAAGAGCACGATGGGGAACTTGGTGATCTTCTGCGTCTGGACCAGGGTCAGCGCCTCGAACATCTCGTCCAGGGTGCCGAGTCCGCCCGGCAGCACCACGAAGCCCTGGCTGTACTTCACGAACATCGTCTTGCGGACGAAGAAGTACCGGAAGTTCAGCCCGAGATCGACGTGCTGGTTGAGCCCCTGCTCGAAGGGGAGCTCGATGCCCAGGCCGACGGAGATGCCGTTCGCCTCGCGGGCGCCCTTGTTGGCCGCCTCCATCGCGCCCGGGCCGCCGCCGGTGATCACCGCGAAGCCGGCCTCGACGAGCGCGCTGCCGAGCCGTACGCCCGCCTCGTACTCCGGCGAGTCCACCGGGGTCCGGGCCGAGCCGAACACGCTGATCGCGGGCGGCAGCTCCGCCAGGGTGCCGAAGCCCTCGATGAACTCCGACTGGATGCGCAGGACCCGCCAGGGATCGGTGTGCACCCACTCGGAGGGCCCGGCCGAGTCCAGCAGCCGCTGGTCCGTCGTACTGCCCGCCTGCACCTGGCCCCGCCTGCGCAGCACCGGCCCGAGCTGCTGCTCCTCGGGCCGACGGCGGGCCGAACCTTCAGGGTTGCCCATGATGTGCTCCCTCCAGCTGATCGTTGGATCAGGTTAGGCGCACAAAAGTGACGGGAGGGGGAATTTACGAGGTCAGCCAGGCGCGGAGTCGTTCCTCGCAGTGCAGGATGGCCTTCGTCTCGACGCGCTCGTCGACCTTGTGGGCCAGCAGCGCGTCACCCGGTCCGTAGTTGACCGCCGGGACGCCGAGCGCGCTGAAGCGGGAGACGTCCGTCCAGCCGAACTTGGGCATCGGCCGTCCGCCGACCGCCTCCATGAAGGCCGCCGCGGCCGGGTGGGACAGGCCCGGCAGGGCGCCGCCGGAGGAGTCGTCGACCACGAACTCGGCGATGTCGCAGTCCGCGAAGACCTCCCGGACGTGGGCCAGCGCGTCGGCCTCGCTGCGGTCGGGGGCGTAGCGGAAGTTCACGGTCACCGTGCAGGCGTCCGGGATGACGTTGTTGGCGACCCCGCCCTCGACGCGGACCGCGTTGAGGCCCTCGTGGTACTCCAGGCCGTCGATGACCGGCTTGCGGGGCTCGTACGCGGCCAGCTTCGCCAGGATCGGGCTCGCGGCGTGGATGGCGTTGGAGCCCATCCAGCTGCGCGCGGAGTGGGCGCGCTCGCCCTTGGTGCGCAGCAGCACGCGCAGGGTGCCCTGGCAGCCGCCCTCGACCTCGGCGTTGGAGGGCTCCAGCAGTACGGCGAAGTCACCGGCCAGCCAGTCGGGGTGGGCGTCGGCGACCTTGCCGAGGCCGTTGAGGTCGGCGGCCACCTCCTCCTGGTCGTAGAAGACGAAGGTGAGGTCGCGGTTGGGCTCGGGAACGGTCGCCGCGATCCTCAGCTGTACGGCGACCCCGGACTTCATGTCCGTCGTGCCGCAGCCCCACAGGACGTCGTTCTCGTCCAGGCGGGACGGGACGTTGTCGGCGATCGGCACGGTGTCGAGGTGGCCGGCCAGTACGACGCGCTCGGCGCGGCCGAGGTGCGTACGGGCCACGACGTTGTTGCCGAGGCGGTCGACGGTGAGGTGCGGGAGGCCGCGCAGCGCGTCTTCCACCAGGTCGGCGAGCACCTTCTCGTCGCCGCTCACGGAAGGGATGTCGACGAGCCGGGCGGTCAGCTCGGCAGCGTCCAGGGTGAGGTCCAGCTCGGATTCGGACATGGAACTGACCCTAACGCCCCGGGATGGGCGGGAAGCGGGAGCGTCCGGCCGGTGGACGGTTTATCGGCCTCAAGTACGGTGGGCCGCGTGTCCGAGACCGATCGCTCCCGCCCCCGCCGCCGCCGGCCGTTCCGCAAGGCCGTCGGCCTGGTCGTCCTGCTCGGGGTGATCGGGTACTTCGTCGTCCAGCGGGATTCCAACAACGGCGCCGCCTACTGCACGGCTTCGGCGACCGGGACGGGTTCCGCGGGCGCGGGGACCGTCCAGACGTACGAGATGACCCCGGAGCAGGCGGCGAACGCGGCGACGATAGCCGCCGTCGGGATCGCCAAGGGGCTGCCGGACCGGGCGTTGACCATCGCGCTGGCGACGGCGATGCAGGAGTCGGCGCTGCGCAACCTCGACCACGGGGACCGCGATTCGCTGGGGCTGTTCCAGCAGCGGCCCTCGCAGGGCTGGGGCACCCCGGAGCAGATCACGGACCCGGTGTACTCGGCGGGGATCTTCTACGACCGGCTCGCGGAGATCAAGGGCTACACCCGGCTGCCGCTGACGGTGGCCGCGCAGAAGGTGCAGCTCAGCGGTTTTCCGCAGGCGTACGCGAAGCACGAGCCGGACGCGACGGTCCTGACGGCCGCCTTCGGCGAGAACGGCACGCCGGCCTCCCTGGCCTGTTCCGGCCCGGCGCCCTCGGCGGGCGACCCGGAGAAGGTGCGGGCGGAGCTGGCGCGGGCCTTCGGGGCTCCGGCGCGGGAGGCGCTGGGCGCGGGCCGGGCCGGCGCTCCGGCCGGGCGGTCGGCGTCGGGCGGTTCCGTCCCCGAGCCGGAGGTCGGGCTGCGGCTGAAGGAGGGCGGCGGCCCGGCCGAGGCGCGGCGCGGGCGGGCGATGGCCCACTGGGCGGTGGCCCGGTCGAAGGAGCTGGGCATCGCCCGGGTGTCGTACGACGGTTCCTCGTGGGTGGCCGGCCGGGACGGCGGCGCGTGGCAGGGCAGGGGCGGCGGCCGCAAGGGCGGTGCCGGGGACCCGCACGACGCGGCTCCGGGCGAGGTGCGGATCTTCATGGCCCGCGCCACCACCCGCTGAGCGCCACCGCCCGCTGAGCTCCACCGCCCGCCGGCCTGCCGCCGTCGGGCCGCCGGCCGCCCGGAGCCCCCGCGCACGCCCCCGGCGCGCGGGCGGCCGGGCGGTGACACCCCGGCGGCACGGTCACGCGTACGGGCCGTCACCCGGGAGGGGTGTCCACGCGTTCGGCCCGTACACCCGGAAGGCGGACAGAACCGCAGGTGGGCGCGGGTCCGGTGGTCTTGTCACGGAAGCCGATTAAACGATGCGTTACTGATCCTTTACCCGGGGGGTCCGCAACTCCCCCCACCCCGGGAGCGGTTGTACACGGCGTACTCAGCCGCTACCGCTTAGGAGCATCATGACCCTCCCCCTGACCCGTCGGATCGCCCGCGCCGCGCTTCTCCTCGCAGCCGGTACCGCTCCCGTGGTCGGTGCGGCAGGCGCCGCCAGCGCGGCCGACGCCGTGGGCCTGGAGTCCCTGCCGAAGCTGAACACGCTCACCGCCCCCGACACCGGCGCGGCCACCGGCGCCGCGCACACCGCCACCGAGGCCCTCCCGGCCGCCGCCCCCGTCGCCGCTCCCGCCACCGAGGCCGTCGGCGGCGCCGGCGCCGCGGGCCAGACGCTGGGCGGCCTGCCGGTCGCCGGCCAGGCCCTGGGCGGCCTGCCGGGCGGCCTGCCGCTGGGCGGCTGACCGACCGGCGCACACGCGAACGCCCGAGGGGGCCGGGAGCCGTTGCTCCCGGCCCCCTCGGGCCGATTCCCGCGGGCCGCGGGTCAGCCGAGACGCTTGACCGCGGCGGCGACCCGCTCGTCGGTGGCCGTGAAGGCCACGCGGACGAAGTTCGCGCCGGCCGCGCCGTAGAAGTCGCCCGGCGCGACCAGGATGCCGAGCTCGGCGAGGTGCGCGACGGTGTCCCAGCAGGGCTCGTCGCGCGTCGCCCACAGGTAGAGGCTGGCCTCGCTGTGCTCGATGCGGAAGCCGTGCGCCTCCAGGGCCGTGCGCAGCGCCTCGCGGCGGGCGGCGTAGCGGCCGCGCTGCTCCTCGACGTGGGCGTCGTCGCCGAGGGCCGCCACCGTGGCCGCCTGCACCGGGGCGGGGGTCATCATGCCGCCGTGCTTGCGGATCTCCAGCAGCTCGCCGAGGACGGCCGCGTCACCGGCGATGAACGCGGCCCGGTAGCCGGCCAGGTTGGAGCGCTTGGAGAGCGAGTGGACCGCCACCAGGCCCTCGTACGAGCCGCCGCACACGTCGTCGTGCAGCACGGAGACGGGCTCGGCCTCCCAGCCCAGCTCCAGGTAGCACTCGTCGCTGAAGACCAGGATGCCGTGCTCGCGCGCCCAGGCGACGATCCTGACGAGGTCTTCCTTCGGGATGACCTTCCCGGTGGGGTTCGACGGGGAGTTGAGCCACAGCAGCTTCACGCCCGCCGGGTCCAGCTCGGTCGGGTCGTCGTAGACGACGGCCTCGGCGCCGCACAGCCGCGCGCCGACCTCGTAGGTCGGGTACGCGAGCCGCGGGTAGGCGACCTTGTCGCCGGCGCCCAGGCCCAGCTGGGTCGGCAGCCAGGCCACCAGTTCCTTGGAGCCGACCACCGGCAGGACGTTGCGGTGTCCGGCGGCGCTCGCGCCGAGGCGGCCCCGCAGCCAGCCGGTGATCGCGTCGCGCAGCGCGGGCGTCCCCCACACGGTCGGGTAGCCCGGGGAGTCCGCGGCGGCGACCAGGGCGCGCTGGATCAGGTCGGGCACCGGGTCCACGGGGGTGCCGACGGACAGGTCGACGATGCCGTCAGCGTGGGCCGCCGCCGTGGCCTTGTACGGCTCGAGCCTGTCCCAGGGAAAGGCGGGAAGACGGTCGGAAACTGCGGCCACGGTGCTCTCTGCTCTCTCTGAGGTGCGGGGGCTGTGTCGTACGGGGAAACGGCTCGGTCCCGCGCGGCAGCAGTGCCGTACGGGACCGAGGGGCGCGTCTGCCGTGAACGGTCAGTGCTCGCCGGCGTTGATGTCGGCGGGCAGCGCCGCGACGAAGGGGTGGTCGCGCTCGATCAGGCCGAGCTTGGAGGCACCACCGGGCGAACCGAGCTCGTCGAAGAACTCGACGTTCGCCTTGTAGTAGTCCTTCCACTCCTCCGGGGTGTCGTCCTCGTAGAAGATGGCCTCGACGGGGCAGACCGGCTCACAGGCGCCGCAGTCGACGCACTCGTCCGGGTGGATGTACAAGGACCGC
Organism: Streptomyces sp. NPDC037421; assembly: GCF_055602105.1. Classification (NCBI taxonomy): domain Bacteria; kingdom Bacillati; phylum Actinomycetota; class Actinomycetes; order Kitasatosporales; family Streptomycetaceae; genus Streptomyces; species Streptomyces sp. NPDC037421. Next base: position 84,218 of record NZ_JBVJWV010000029.1, on the reverse strand, counting down.
TGGCCCTCGTAGATGCAGTCGACGGGGCACTCTTCGATACAGGCCTTGTCCTTGACGTCGACACAAGGCTCCGCGATGACGTAGGTCACGCTCTCGTTCCTCCTCGGTAGGGCTGTCCATTCGCGCGGGAGCGCGGCGTCGTCGATGCCCGCACCTAGTATCTCCGTTCCCGGGCACGATCCGAACAGGAGGGGCGGACAGAGCTGTGGAAATCACTGCCGGTGGGCTGCTGGAGATCCGTATTACCCCGGCTGACGTGGGTAAACGAGTCTCTGTACGACGGGTGGAGGACGGCGGGAGCGGTGCCCCGGCGTTCGCGGACGCGGTAGGGGTTCTCACATCCTGGACCGGGGGTGTGCTGACGATCACACGCAAGGACGGCGTGTCCGTCCACATCGCGGAATCGTCGCTGGTGGCGGGCAAGATCGTGCCGCCCGCGCCGGCCCGGCGCAGGGGTCCCGCGGCCTCCTTCGAGGAGCTGGCGCGGGTCACGGCGCGGGCCTGGCGGCCGCTGGAGAGCGAGCCGCTCGGCGAGTGGACGCTGCGGGCCGCCGCCGGGTTCACCCGGCGCGCCAATTCGGTGCTCCCGCTCGGCGACCCCGGCATACCCCTGGACGAAGCACTCGCGCGGGTGACCTCCTGGTACGCGGAGCGCGACCTTCCGGCGTACGTGCAGGCCGCGACGGGCGCCGCCGGGACGCAGGAGCTGCTCTGCGCGGAGCTGGAGCGGCGCGGCTGGGTGAACGAGGTCTCGGCGCAGGTGCGCGTAGGGGCGCTGGCCCCGGTGGGCGACCGGGACGCGGACGTGGCGGCGGTACGCCTCACCCGCGAGCCGGACGAGCAGTGGCTCGCCCGCTACGGCAGGGTCCGGGACCCCGAGCTCGCCCGGCGGATGCTGGTGGAGGGCCCGTCGGTGTGGTTCGCCTCGCTGGACGGCGGCCGGGCGATCGGGCGCTGCGTGGTGGACGGCCGCTGGGCCGGTTTCGCGGCCGTCACCGTCGCCCCGGAGGACCGGCGGCGGGGGCTCGCGACGGCGGTGATGACGGCGCTGGCCAGGCGGGCGCTGGAGGAGGGCGCGTCGGCGGCGTGGCTCCAGGTGGAGACGGACAATCCGGCGGCGCGGGCCCTGTACGACGGGATGGGCTTCGCCACGCACCACTCCTACCACCACTTCCGGGCGGCGCGGTGAACATCCGTGAGCTGTTCGCGGCGGAGGCCCGCGCGGAGCGGCCCGACCTGGCCCGGCTGTGCCTGCTGCTGGCCGCGGAGGCGGATCCGGAACTGGACGAACGGGCCATGGACCGGGCCGAGATCGAACTGGACCGGCTCGCGGGGATGCTGCCGTACGGGCTGCGGGACGCGCGGTCGTGGGCGGCGGCGGTGACGGAGCTGCTGGGTGGCCGGCTGGGCTTCCACGGCACCCCGAACGACTACGACCGGCTGTCGTCCTCCCTCCTGCACGAGGTGCTGCTGCGTCGGCGGGGCCTGCCGATCCTCCTCTCGGTGGTGTGGCTGGAGGTGGCCCGGCGGGCGGGCGCGCCGGTGTACGGGCTGGGGCTGCCGGGGCACTTCGTGGTGGGCTTCGGGGACCCGGAGGAAGCGGTGGTGGTGGACCCCTTCGCCGGCGGCGCCTCGCTGGGCGCGGGCCCGGCGGAACTGGCCGCCTCCCCCAAGACCCCGGCCCGCACCCTGGACATCGTGCTGCGGATCCTGAACAACATCCGCGCCTGGGCCTCCTCCCGGCCGGAGCACTCGGCGGTCGCCCTGTGGGCCCTCGACCTGTCCCTGCTCCTGCCCTCCCACCCGGCGGCCCTGCGCTACGAGCGGGCCCGGCTGCTGGTGGAGCGCGGTTCCTTCCAGGAGGGTGCGGCGGAGATGGACGCGTACGCGGTGGTGATGGACACGGTCGACCCCGAGTCCGCGACCCGGATCCGCGGCGAGGCCGTGGCCGCGCGGGCGCTGCTGAACTGAGCGGGGCCGGTGGTTCGGGTGCGGGTGGCTGCCGCTGCGCGGAGCCTGCCCCTGCCCGCCCTTCAACCGTTCTCGCCTCGAACTCTCCCAGCGGTAGCTGGGGGAGTTCGAGGCGCGGGGTCTGGGCGGAGCCCCAGGGAACGGGCGAAGGGCGGGCAGGGGTCCGCCCCGCGCAGCGGCAACACCGCCCGGTCTACAGCCAGCCCTTCTCGCGGGCCACGCGCACCGCTTCGGCGCGGTTGCGGGCCGCGAGTTTCTGGATGGCCGTCGAGAGGTAGTTGCGGACCGTGCCCTGGGAGAGGCTGAGGCGGGCCGCCAGTTCGGCGTTGGTCGCGCCGAACTCCGCCGCCCGCAGGATCTCCCGCTCGCGGTCCGTCAGGGGGTTCGCGCCCTCCGCCAGGGCCGCCGCCGCGAGCGTGGGGTCGATGACGCGCTCCCCCGCCAGGACCTTGCGTACCGCGTCGGCGAGCTGGGCGGCCGGGGCGTCCTTGACCAGGAAGGCCGAGGCGCCCGCCTCCATCGCCCCGCGGAGGTAGCCGGGGCGGCCGAAGGTGGTCAGGACCACGATCTTGAGGGCGGGCAGGGCGGCCCGCAGCTGCGCGGCCGCCTCGATGCCCGTCATGCCCGGCATCTCGATGTCGAGGAGGGCGACGTTCACGTCGTGGGACCTCGCCGCCGGCAGGACCTCGTCGCCGCGGGCCACCTGGGCCAGGACCTCGATGTCCGGTTCCAGTCCGAGGAGGGCCGCGAGGGCCTCCCGGACCATCGACTGGTCCTCGGCCAGGAGGATCCGGATGGGGGCTGCGCCGGCTTCGCTCATGACCCGGATCCTAGGGGGACCCGCGCCAGCAGGCGGAAGCCGGTCTTGCCCGCCGGGCCGGCCGACAGGGTGCCGCCGACCGCCTCCAGGCGTTCCGTCAGGCCGGTCAGGCCGTTGCCGGGGACGGCGGGGCCGCCCGTGCCGTCGTCGGACACCGTCAGTTCGACGACCGGGCCCGCGAGGGTCTGGCGGGTGGCGAGGGTGACCGTGCAGCGCCGGGCCCCGCTGTGCCGGACCACGTTCGTCACCGCCTCGCGCAGCGACCACGCCAGCGCGGACTCCGTCTCCTCCGGGAGCGCGGCGTCCTCGAAGTCGGCCGGCAGGTCCGCCGCCACGCCCGCCGCCGCCAGCGCCGTGCGCGCGCCCGCGAGTTCGCCGGGCAGCGTCGGCCGCCGGTAGCCGCTCACGGCCTCCCGTACGTCGACCAGCGCCTGCCGGCTGACCCGCTCGATGTCCGCCACCTGCTGGGCGGCCCGCTCGGGGTGCTCGGGCAGCATCCGGCCCGCCAGCTCGCTCTTGAGGGTGATCAGCGACAGCGAGTGGCCCAGCAGGTCGTGCAGGTCGCGGGCCATCCGCAGGCGCTCCTCGTTGGCCGCGAGCTCGGCCACCGTGGCCCGGGCCTGGCGCAGCTCTATCGTGGTGCGGATCATCGCCCGGACCCCGACCATCGCGAACCCGCCCATCAGCGCCGGGATCACCAGCCCGGCCAGGTACTCGGTGCCGCCGGGGACCGCGAAGGCCACCGCCGTCAGCAGCGCGGTCGCGCCCGGGACGGTCCAGCGGGACACCTCCCCCGGCAGGGCGGCGCCGGAGGAGATGGACACGTACACGAAGAGCACCAGCCACTCGCGGCCCAGGGTCAGCGACAGCACGGTGGCCTGCGCGGCGAGCACCGCCAGGGAGACCAGGACCCTGGGCACCGGCATCATCCTGACGGTGCGGAAGACCAGCACCAGGTACCAGCAGGTGAAGGCCAGCAGGCCCAGGCCGCCGAGCAGCCGGGCCCCGGTGCTGTGTCCGCCGCTGACCAGGTCGGTGACGGGGGCGCTGAGGTAGAAGAGCCAGATGCCGATCCACAGGCTCTTCACCACCTTGTGGGTGGTGGTCTCCGGTGCCTGGCCGATCCGGTGCGGACCGTCGGTTTCCTGCGTCAGCGCCACTGTCTCAGGCCTTCAGTGAGTCCTTGCGGTACAGCCAGGCGGCCGCACCGGTGAACAGTACGAAGTACACGGCGAGGATCGCCACGTCCTTGGCGTGCGGCGCGCCCCCGAGCTCGATGGCCTGGCCGAGGCCGGCGTACGCGCGGGTCGGCAGCCACTCGCAGATGTCGCGGAGCCACTGGGGGAAGTTCGCGGTGGGCATCCACAGCCCGCCGAGGATGGAGAGGCCGAAGTAGAACAGCATGGTGATGGGGCGGACGTTGTCCCCGCTGGCGAGGTAGCCGATGGCCACGCCGAGGGCGGCGAAGACGAGGCTGCCGGCCCAGATCGCGCCGGTGAGGGCGAACCACTGCCAGGCGGCGAAGCGGACGCCCTTGGCCCCGGCGGCGACGGCGAAGACGACCAGGACGGAGGGCAGGGACAGGACGCCGGCGCTGGCGGTCTTGGCGAGGACGTAACCGTGTCCGGGCAGGGCGGTCAGCCGCAGCTGGCGCACCCAGCCCTTCTCGCGCTCCTTGGCGATGCGCTCGCTGTTGCCCATCAGCACGGCGGTGAGGGCTCCGAAGGAGGCCATGGCGACCATGTAGAAGGCGGGCATGGTCAGTTCGGTGCCCATGACCTTCGTCGTGCCGTCCAGGGTGCCGCCGAGCATCAGGAAGAGCGCGGCCGGGTACATGACGGTGAAGAACAGGTACTTCTTGTTGCGCAGGGCGCGGGAGATCTCCAGCTTGACCAGCCGCAGGGTGCCGGCGTTGACCGTGTTCGTCATCGGGTGGCCTCCTCGGCCTCGGTGAGGGCGATGAAGGCCTGCTCCAGGCCGAGGCCGGCGACCTCCAGGTTGCGGGGGTAGAGCCCGAGCGCGTACACGGCCCGCACGGTGGCGTCGGCGTCGCGCGACTGCAGCCGTACGGACCGGCCGGTCAGGCCGAAGGCGGTCAGGCCGGGCAGTGCGCGCAGCGCCTGCTCGTCGACCGGCCCGTCGAGGTCGAAGGCGACCTTGCGGGCACCGGCCTTGGCCTTGATCTCGGCGGCGGTGCCGTCGGCGAGCAGCCGCCCCTTGTCGAGGACGAGGACGCGGTCGGCGATCGCGTCCGCCTCCTCCAGGTAGTGGGTGGCGAACAGGACCGTGCGGCCCTGGGCGGCCTGCTCCCGCATGGTGGCCCAGAAGGCCTGGCGGGAGGTGACGTCCATGCCGGTGGTGGGCTCGTCGAGGACGATCAGGTCGTTGTGTCCGGCGGTGGCGAGCGCGAAGCGCACGCGCTGCTCCTGGCCGCCGGAGAGCTTGTTGACGAGCCGGCCGGCGATCTCCTCGATGCCGGCCCGGCTGAGCACCTCGTCGACCGGGTACGGGCGCGGGTGCAGGGCGCAGCCGAGGGTGACGAGCTCGTGTACGGTCACGTCCTCCATCAGGCCGCCGCTCTGGAGCATGGCGCCGACCCGGCCGGAGGCGATGGCCTCGCGGGGGGTGGTGCCGAAGAGGCTGACGGTGCCGGAGTCGGCGGGGCGCAGGCCGAGGAGGAGGTCGAGGGTGGAGGACTTGCCGGCGCCGTTGGGGCCGAGGAGCGCGACGGTCTCGCCCGGGTGGAGTTCGAGGGAGAGGCCGTCGACCGCCCGGACCTTGCCGTAGCTCTTGGTCACGTTCCGGAAGGACACCACGGTGCCGGTGTCGCCGGATCCGCCTGCGGGGCCCGGGGCGGCGGGGTGTGCCGCGGTCGTCGTCGTCATGGCTCAAGGTTCGCCCGTACGGGGGTGGGCGCGGCAGTGTCGCGGGTCGTGACTCCCGCATGACGGATGTCATGCGCTTCGGGTGACGTGGCCGGCGGGGCGGGTGCCGGGAATGCGGCGAAGCCCCTTCCCGGGGCTTCGGGGAGGGGCTTCGCGCGGGTGGTCCGGGCCGGTCAGTTCGCGTTGGTGTCGATCGTGACGGTCCGTTCGGCGGGGGTCTTGCCGACGAGGGCCTTGCCGAGGGCGCCCGCGACGTCCTGCGGGGTGACGGGGGTCTTGGCGCCGGTGCCCCGGGTGATCAGGACCCCGTCGAAGGCGTTCCCGTAGGTGGCCTTCAGGGCCTCCAGGTCGTACTTCTCGACGAGGCGTCCGTCCACGGCCGACATGCTGAGGATCTTCGGCAGGGACTTGGGTCCGAAGGGGATGGACTTGGTGCCCGCCTTGACCGTCGCCACGCCGGACATCGCGGGCTCCGCGAACTCCTTCATGGCGCGGTCCAGTTCGGCCTGGGTGACCGTGGGCTCCTTCTTGGCGACCGGAAGTTCGACGGCCGGGGACGTGCCGTTGGCGACGAGCTCGCGGAAGGCCTTGGTGACCTTGTCCACGGAGCCGTCGACGTCGAGGCCCTCACCGGCCTTGCCGGGCACGGCGACGGCCTTGCCGGTGTCGAACTTGATGGTGCTCTCGGAGGCCGAGCCGGCGGCGCCGGCCAGCTCCTGGAGGGAGACCCGCAGCTTCTCCTCGTCGACCGGCATGACGGCGGTGGCCGTGCGCTCGACCCCGAAGAGGGAGCCGATGACGGTGACGGGGTTGTAGTCGCTGCCCGTGGCGTTGCGGACGGTGGTCTGGCTGTCGAGGGTCAGGCCGGCCTTCTCGGGCTTCAGCTCGACGGTCTTGCCGCCGACGCTGAGCTGGAGCGGGGCGGCGGCGCGCTTGCCGAACGCGGTCTGGAGCTTGGCGACGGCGTCGTCGCGGCTGCCGCTGATGTCGACGCCGAGGACGGTGGTGCCCTTGGGGACGTCGGAGTGGTTCATCAGCAGTCCGGCGCCGTACGCCACGCCGGCGAGGACGACGATGCCGCCGCCGAGCAGGACCAGCTTGGAGCGGCCCTTCTTCTTGGCGGGCTTGCCGGCCGGGGCCGCCTTGCCGGACTTGCCCGCGGGGGCGGGCGGCGGCGTGGTCTGGCGCGGCGGCTTCGGTCCCGGCGGCGGGGCGGCCGGGCCGTGCGCGGGCACGGGCGCGGGGGCCGGGGTGTCGAAGGCCTCGGGGCCGGGCCAGCTCGGGGGCGCCTCGGCGCCGACGGGTACGGTGCCCAGCGCGGGTCCGCCCGTCGGCCCGGCGGGCTCCGGGAAGGCGGGGAAGGGCTCGGTGACGGGGCCGTTGCCGTACCCGGCGTACCCCTGGGGCGCGCCGACTCCGGGTCCGCCGACGGCGGGGGCCGGTGCGAAGCCGGCTCCGCTGCCGTGCGCGGCCGGGGGCCGCGGGCGCCCGGGCTCGGCCGGGGGCGCGAAGCCCGCGCCGGTGCCGGGCACGCCGGAGCCGTAGCTCGCGCCGTGGCCGCCGGGCGCGCCGCCGGGCGCGGCGGGGCCGCCGGAGGCCACGGGCACGCCGGCCGGGGGCGTCGCGGCCGGCGGGGGCGTCGCCGCCGGCGGGGGCGTCGCCGCCTTGCGCGGGGCGAACCATCCGCCGGCCGGCGCCTCGGCGGGCGCGGGGGCCGGCTCCGGCGCGGCCGGCGCGGGGGCCGGTGCCGCGGGGAGCGCGGGGGCCGAGGCCGCGGGCCGTACCGGCGCGGGGCGCCGCTCGGGCGTGCGCGGGGACGCGTCCGGGACCGGCCCGGCGGCGGCCGGGGACGCGTCCTGGCCGCCGTCCTTGACGGGCTTGCGCACGACCACGGGCGGGATCGGCCGGGATCCGGGGATGTTGATCCGGATCCGGGTCGTCAGGTGGGTCTCGGTCTTCGGCCCGTCGGTGTCGGGCGTGGACGGGTTCGAGGTCACTGGGTTCTCCTCCGGGACGGTCGCGGCGCCGGGACCGGGTGGCACGGACGGATACTGGCCGGTTCCATACGGCGGCGTACCCGAGGGGTAGGCGGCTCCACCGTGCCCTTGGGGCCCGGGGGACGAACTGTCGGTTTCACGACTCAAGGCAGGTTCTCCCGGTTGGCTCCGCCGCCCGTCATTCCGTGCGCGGGCAGCTCGGCGGCCCGTCCACCATACTGGCCGCCGCCCGGGTGCAACTGTCGGCCAGGAATCCCAGGTTCCTCTTCTGCTTCCGCGCGCCCCCGCGCGAGGGCCCGTCAAACCCCCGCAACCCGTCCCCGATCGGCGGATGCGGGAGTTCAGCGGCCTGTCATCCGCGGGACCCGGAGGCCGAAACGGGCCCTTGCGCGGGGCCGCGCATCGTGGCGCAGATCACAGCGGCCGCACTTCCCCCCAAAAGGTATGCGTACATGCCGATTCCGGAGGAACCGAGCAGGAAGTCCCCTTCGGGGCGGGGGAAGCTGAGGAGGACGTAGGAAAGGAACCAGCCGGCCGCCGGGGCGCCCACTCCGAGGCCCCCGCCGACCGTCAGCCGGCCGGCGAGGAACAGCCCGAGGAGGGCCAGCAGCGCGAGCAGCAGCCCGCCCGGAAACCACAGGTCGACCACGAGCCAGCCGGCCGCGCCGGTCAGCGCGCCGAGGACGAGCAGGCCGAGCAGGGCGGCGATCCGCCCGGGGGTCAGCGCGGTGGTCACGCCTCCACCCCCGCGAAGAGGTCCCGCTCGCGCTCGCCGGCCGGGGCGCCGGAGCGGCCCGCGGCCAACTCGTAGTACTCCCGGGCGAACAGGGGCTGGCCCAGGTCGTTGGAGAGGGCGAAGAAGGGGCCGTCGACGGCGATCTGGGTGACGTGCGCCCGCATGGCGGCCGCCTTCGCCGCCACCAGCACGGTCACTCCGTCCTCGTCGCCGATCTCGGCGGTGATCCGCTCGTCGGGGACCACGCCCGGCACGTCGTCCGGGGTCGCGATGCCCGGGAAGGCGGCGCCCGCCGCGCGCAGCCGCTCGAAGCCCTCCTCGACGACCGAGGCCGGCACGCGGTTCCAGTAGAGCTTCGCGATGGCGTGCGGGGCGCCGAGCTCGGGGCGGTAGCCGGCATCGGCGGCCAGCTCCGCGCCGCGCGTGGCGACCCGGTGGGCCTGGATGTGGTCGGGGTGGCCGTAGCCGCCGTCGGGGTCGTAGGTGACCAGGACCTGCGGGCGCAGCTCCCGGATCACCTCCACGAGGTACCCGGCGGCCTCGTCCAGGTCGGCCGACCAGAACGAGCCGGGGCGGGCGTTCTGCGGGGCACCCATCATCCCGGAGTCCCTGAAGCGGCCGGCGCCGCCGAGGAAGCGGTGGTCGGCGACCCCGAGTTCCTTCATTGCGGCGGCGAGCTCGCCCACGCGGAAGGGGCCGAGGGCGTCGTCGCGGTCCGGCGCCAGGTGGGCCAGCTCGGCGGGGATGACCTCGCCCTCCTCGCCGAGGGTGCAGGTCACCAGCGCGACGTGGGCACCCTCGGCCGCGTACTTGGCCATGGTGACGCCGTTGTTGATCGACTCGTCGTCCGGGTGCGCGTGCACGAGGAGCAGACGACGGGCGGGAAGACCGTTCATGGGTCCCACCCTACGAGCAGGACCGAGGGGGTGTCTTGCAGGTCAGGCCGGATCAGGGAGCGGCGTCCGGCCTGCGGGACACCCCCTACAGCTTGAGGCCGCTGATCATGCTCGCCACGTTGGACGTGAGCTGGCTGAGGGTGGGCGCGACCGTGGAACTCGCCAGGTAGAACCCGAGCAGTACGCAGACGAACGCGTGCCCCGCCTTCAGACCCGACCTCCGGACCAGAAGGAAGACGACGATCGCCAGCAGCACCACGGCCGAGATCGAGAGTGCCACGGCGTTTCACCTCCACGTCGAGCGGACATCGGTATGCGTACTCTTGCTCGGCGAATTCATACCCACCGTGCGCTACGGATCATAACTATCCGTACCAGCGCATCGATCGAATTCCGGCAGCACGAGGGGCGCATGCCGCGCACGGCCGGGGGCATACGAAGACCGGCCGGGAGGGCTGGACGCCCTCCCGGCCGGCTGTCGGCACCCGCACGGCCGCACACGGCCCAGACTGCATGCCCCAGATCTCGGGGCAGAAACGGTCAAGTTGCCCCTGTGTTAAGCGTGTTGGGTCAAAGCGGGCCCGACCGGGCGCCCGCGCGCGGGGTGGCTGGAAATGATCGCTCACCCGGGCGTCCGAAACCGTTCGCTACTCCTTCGTCAGGGGGGCCGGCGGGGGCGGGAGTTCGCCCGGGGGCGGGACCACCCGCTTCTCCGCAGCGAAGTGGCAGGCCGACGGGTGGGCGGCCGGGCCCGGGGGGAGGGCCTGCGGGACGGCCAGCAGGGGGACCTCCGCCGCACAGCGGGATTCGGCCTTCCAGCAGCGGGTCCGGAAGGGACAGCCCGACGGCGGATTGGCCGGGGAGGGCACGTCGCCGGTGAGGATGATCCGCTCCCGGTGGGCGCGGGCCCCGGGGTCGGGTACGGGTACGGCGGAGAGCAGGGCCTGGGTGTAGGGGTGGGTGGGGTGGTCGTAGATCTGGGTGTCGGTACCGATCTCGACGACGCGGCCCAGGTACATGACCCCCACCCGGTCGGAGATGTGCCGGACGATGGACAGGTCGTGCGCGATGAACACGTACGAGAGGCCGAACTCGTCCTGGAGCCGCTCCAGGAGGTTGACCACCTGCGCCTGGACGGAGACGTCGAGCGCGGAGACCGGCTCGTCGCAGATGATGATCTCCGGGTTCAGCGCGAGGCCGCGGGCGATGCCGATGCGCTGGCGCTGGCCGCCGGAGAACTGGTGCGGGTACCGGTTGATGTACTCCGGGTTCAGGCCCACCACGTCCAGGAGCTCCTGGACCTTGCGGCGCCGGTCGCCCTTGGGAGCCACCTCGGGGTGGATCTCGTACGGCTCGCCGATGATGTCGCCGACCGTCATCCGCGGGTTCAGCGAGGTGTACGGGTCCTGGAACACCATCTGGATGTTGCGGCGGACGGCCTTCAGGGCGCGGCCCGAGAGCTTGGTGATGTCCTCGCCCTTGTACGAGATGGCGCCGGCGGTGGGGCGTTCGAGGTTGACCAGCATCCGGGCGACGGTGGACTTCCCGCAGCCGGACTCGCCGACGATGCCGAGGGTCTCCCCCGGGGCCAGGGAGAAGGAGACGCCGTCGACGGCCTTGACCGCGCCGACCTGCTTCTTGAACAGGATGCCCTGGGTCAGCGGGTAGTGCTTGACGAGGTCGCGGACCTCCAGGATGGGATCAGGCAGCACCGAGGCACTCCTTCCAGAAGAAGCAGGCGCTGGAGCGGTCCGGGGCGACGTCGGCCAGCGGCGGGACCTCGGCGCGGCAGACGGCCTGGGCCATCGGGCAGCGCGGGTTGAAGGCGCAGCCGGGCGGGATGGCCAGGAGGTTCGGCGGGAGGCCCTTGATCGCGTAGAGCTCCTGGCCCTTCTGGTCCAGGCGCGGGATCGAGTCGAGCAGGCCCCGGGTGTAGGGGTGGGCGGGCGACTTGTAGATCTCGCGCACGGGCGCGGCCTCGACGATCCGGCCCGCGTACATGACGGCGATCTTGTCGGCGACGTCGGCGACGACGCCGAGGTCGTGGGTGATCAGGATGAGGCCCATGTTGAGTTCGCGCTGGAGCTCCGCGAGCAGGTCCATGACCTGGGCCTGGACGGTGACGTCGAGGGCGGTGGTGGGCTCGTCGGCGATGATCAGGGAGGGTTCCAGGGCCAGCGCCATCGCGATCATGATGCGCTGGCGCATGCCGCCGGAGAACTGGTGCGGGTAGTCCCCCACCCGCTGTTTCGCGGCGGGGATCTTCACCCGGTCCATCAGCTCCACGGCCTTGGCCCGGGCGTCCTTGCGGGACGCTCCGCGGTGGACCTCGAACATCTCGCCGAGCTGGGCGCCGACGCTGAGCACGGGGTTGAGGGAGGACAGGGCGTCCTGGAAGATCATCGCCATGTCGGCGCCGCGGATCCGGCGGCGCTCCTCCTCCTTCATCTTCAGGAGGTCCTTGCCCTTGAAGAGGATCTGGCCGCCCGTGATCCGGCCGGGCGGGACGTCGAGGATCCCCATCACGGCCTGGGCCGTCACCGACTTGCCGGAGCCGGACTCGCCGAGCACGGCGAGGGTCTCGCCCTCGTCCACCGAGTAGTCGACCCCGTTGACGGCCTTGGCGACTCCGTCGCGGGTGGTGAACTCGACGTGCAGGTCCCGGACTTCGAGCAGCATCTGGCGGCTCACACTCCTCAGCGCAGCTTGGGGTCGAGGGCGTCGCGGACCGCGTCGCCGAGCATGATGAAGGCGAGCACGGTCAGGCTCAGGGCGCCCGCCGGCCAGAGCAGCATGTGCGGGGCGTTGCGGATCTGGGTGGCGGCGTTGGAGATGTCGATGCCCCAGGAGACCGTGGGCGGGCGCAGGCCCACGCCGAGGAAGGACAGGGTGGCTTCGAGGGCGATGTAGGTGCCCAGCGCGATGGTGGCGACGACGATGACGGGGGCCACGGCGTTGGGGGCCACGTGGCGCAGCAGCATGCGCCCGTTGCCGGCGCCGAGGGCCCTGGCGGCCTGGACGTAGTCGTTCTGCTTGGCGGTGATCACCGAGCCGCGGGCGATGCGGGCGAGCTGCGGCCAGCCGAGCAGCACGATGAAGCCGACGACGGGCCACACGGTGGTGCTGGTGACCACGGACAGGAAGACCAGGCCGCCGAGGACGACGGGGATCCCGAAGAAGATGTCGGCGACGCGGGAGAGCAGGGAGTCGCCCCAGCCGCCGAAGAAGCCGGCGAGCCCGCCGAGTACGGAGCCCAGCAGGGCGGCGCCGACGGTCGCGCAGACGCCGACGGTGATGGAGGCGCGGGCGCCGTAGACGGTGCGGGTGTAGACGTCGCAGCCCTGGGTGTCGTACCCGAAGGGGTGTCCGGGGGCGGAGCCCTGCTGCGATTTGGACAGGTCGCACTGGAGGGGGTCGCCGCTCGCGATGAGCTGGGGCCAGATGGAGATGGTGACGAGGAAGAGGATGAGCAGCGCCGAGACGATGAAGACGGGGTTGCGGCGCAGCTGGTGCCAGGCGTCGGACCACAGGGAGCGGGCCTTCTCCCGGGGGCCGGCCGCTCCGGCGGGGCCGGACTCCTCGGCGACGCCTTCCACGCTCTCGGCCTCCTGGAGGGCCAGGTCCATGGCCCCGCCCTGGCCGGTGGGCGACATCGCCTCGCCGGGGCGGGGGCCCACCGGGTCGTAGCCGCCGGGGCCTTCGGGGCGCTCGGGCTCAGGCATAACGGATCCTCGGGTCCAGGACCGCGTAGAGCAGGTCGACGAGCAGGTTCGCCACCAGGAAGACGATGACGAGGATGGTGACGAAGCCGACCACCGTGGGCGAGTTGTTGCGCAGGATGCCCTGGTAGAGCTGGTAGCCGACGCCGTGGATGTTGAAGATCCGCTCGGTGACGATGGCGCCGCCCATGAGGGCGCCGATGTCGGTGCCGATGAAGGTGACCACGGGGATGAGGGAGTTGCGCAGCAGGTGGCGGGTGATGACCCGGCGGCGCGGCAGGCCCTTGGCGACGGCGGTGCGGACGTAGTCGGCCTTGACGTTCTCGGCGATGGAGGTCCGCGAGAGCCGGGTGACGTACGCGAGGGAGACCAGGGCGAGGACGATGCCGGGCAGGATCAGCTCGTTGAAGGGTGCGTCCGGGGAGACGGTGGGGCGTACCCAGCCCCATTTGACGCCGAAGACGAACTGGAGCAGGTAGCCGGTGACGAAGGTGGGCACGGAGATGACGACGAGGGTGAGGACCAGCAGGGTGGTGTCGATCGTCTTGCCCCGGCGCAGTCCGCTGACCACGCCGAGGGTGATGCCGACGACGATCTCGATGGCGATGGCCACCAGGGTCAGGCGCAGGGTGACGGGGAAGGCCGTGGCCATCAGCTCGGTGACCTTCTGGCCGTTGAAGGCCGTGCCGAAGTCGCCCTTGAAGATCTGCCCCATGTAGTGGACGTACTGCTCCCACAGGGGGCGGTCGAGGTAGAGGTCCTTGCGGATCCGGGCGGCCGTGGCGGGGTCGGGTGCCTTGTCGCCGAAGAGGGCCGCGACCGGGTCGCCGAGCGCGTAGACCATGATGAAGATCAGGAAGGTGCTGCCGATGAACACGGGGATCATCTGGAGCAGCCGCCGGATCACGTAACGTCCCATGGACTGCTCCAGGATCGATCCGTCGGAGGGGTCAGCTGACCTTGATCTCGTCGTAGACCGGGACGCTGAACTGGTTCAGGGCGACGTCGGAGATCCGCTCGGAGTGGCCGGCGCTGCCGTTCTGGTACCAGAGGGGGATGGCCGGCATCTGCTCGGCGAGGATCTTCTCCGCGTCCTGGAAGAAGCCGGTGGCCTTGGCGGCGTCGGTCTCCTGGTTGGCCTGGTCGACGAGCTTGTCGAAGTCCGGGCTGCTGAACTTGCCGTAGTTGGAGGAGGCTCCGGTGTAGTACAGCGGCTGGAGGAAGTTCTGGATCAGCGGGTAGTCGGCCTGCCAGCCGGAGCGGAAGGGCCCGGTGAGCTTGTAGGCGCTCTGCTGGTTGCGGAAGTCCGCGAAGGTGCCGACCGGGTTGACGGTGCAGACCGGGCCCTCGCCGAGGGCGTTGTTGACGCTGTTGCAGACGGCGTCCATCCAGTCGCGGTGCGAGCCGGTGTCCACGTTCGAGGTGAGGGTCATCTTGCCGCCGGGCAGGCCGCCGCCCTCCTGGATGAGCGCCTTGGCCGCCTTGGGGTCGTACGTGCAGGCGTCGCCGCAGAGGGTGGACTTGAAGCCGCCCTTGTCGCCGAGGGCCGGGGAGGTCCAGTCCTTGGCGGGGGTGCGGGTCTCGCGGAAGATCTGCTGGGTGATCTCGTCGCGGTCGATCGCCATCGAGATGCCCCGGCGGACCTTCTCCATGCCCTCCTTGCCCCACTGGGGGTCGTACAGCGGGAAGGTGAGGGTCTGGATGATGAGGGCCGGCTGGTTGATGTAGCGGTCGCCGAGGTCGTTCTTGACGTTCTTCAGCTGCTGCGCCGGGACGTCGTCGACGAGGTCGAGGTTGCCGGAGATCAGGTCCGTGTAGGCGGTGTTGTTGTCGGTGTAGACCTTGAGGTCGACGCCGCCGTTCTGCGCCTTGTCCTCGCCGGGGTACCCCTCCCACTTGCGCAGCTTCATGCCGGTGCCCTTGGTGTACGAGTCCACCGTGTACGGGCCGTTGCCGACGGGCTTGTCGAGCCAGGCGGAGTGGTCGGTGAAGAAGGCCTTGGGCAGCGGGGAGAAGGCCTGGTAGCCGAGGGTCTCGGGCCAGGTGGAGAACTTCGACTTCAGGGCGACGGTGAAGGTCTTCGGGTCCTTGACCACCAGCCCGGACATGGTCTTGACCTTCGGCTCCCCGGAGGCGGGGTGCAGGTCGGCGTAGCCCACGATGTCGGCGAAGAAGGGCGCGTTGTTCTGCTTGTTGCGCACGTCCGCCGCGTAGTTCCAGGCGTCGACGAAGGACTGCGCGGTGACCGGCTCGTCGTTGCTGAACTTCCAGCCGTCCTTCAGGGTGATCGTGAAGTTCTGGCTGTCGGTGGTCTCGATCTTCTCGGCGACCATGTTCCTGGCCTCGCCGGTCTTCGCGTCGTAGCGTTTGAGACCCCGGAAGAGCATGTCGAGGACCTTGCCGCCCTGCACCTCGTTGGTGTTGGCGGGCTCCAGCGGGTTCTGCGGGTCACCCCAGGAGGAGCTGACGATCCCTGCCGCGCCGCCGCCCCCGCCGCTGTCGCTCCCGCCGCCGCAGGCCGTCGCCGCGAGGGCGACGGCCACCGCACATGCGGCCCGCTTGGCGTGGGTGGCTCCGCGCATGGAGTGCCTCCTATGGCTCCCAAGACTCACTTAGGGGCAATGTCACCCCATGTCGGGTCCTGTGCACTCCCGGTTGGCCCGATTGCACCCTCGCGTCCCCCGCCTGTCACCCCTGGGGGTGCAACATGAGCTCCCAGGTGTCGACCGCGTAGTGCAGGGCCATGCCGTGCGCCTCGTACAGGCCGAGGGCGCCGCTCTCGTTGAGGGTGTCCACGCCGAGGCCCAGGGTGTCGCGGCCGCGGGCGGCGTAGGCGGCGAAGGCGTGCCGCAGCAGGTGGGCGCCGATGCCCCGGCCGCGCAGGTCCTCGCGCACGCCGAGGTGGCTGATCCAGCCCATGCTGGTGCGGTCGTCGCGGGTGACGAGGACGGCCGAGTCGCCCTTGCCGGGCAGGCTCGCGATCCACACGAGCGACCAGTCGAGGGCGCGGCCGTCGATGTGGTCGAGCCAGGCCCCGTACGGGCGGGCCGCGTGCCCGAAGTGGGCGGCGAAGGTCTCCTCCACCAGGGCGTGGGCACGGCGGCGGTCGGCCTCGTCGGCGGCGCAGTCGCGCAGGGTCAGGCCCTCGGGCGGGGCGGGGGGCAGGTCGGCGGCGGGAGAGAGGCGGCGGGTCATCACCTGGTAGCGGCGCACGCTGCGGTAGCCGCAGCCGGTGAGGAGGGTGAGGTCGAGGGTGGGCCTGACGTTGAGCTGGATCCGCAGCCGGGCGCCGGAACCGGTGCCGGCTGCCATCTCGCGGGCCCGGTCCTCCATCCGCCGCAGCAGTGCCATGGCGGCCCGGCCGTGGCCGGGCAGGACGTAGTGGTCGCCGTCGATGCGGCCGGGTCCGGAGTCGGCCCAGACGAGGGCGTAGGCGACGGGCCGGCCGCCCTGGAAGGCCAGCCAGGAGTCGGCGGCGAGGTCCACGTCGGGGTGGTTGAGGTCGGCCTCGACGGTGCCCAGGTCGGTCTCGGGTCTGCCGATCTCGATGACGTCGACGGCGTTGAGCAGTGCGCAGATGTCCCGCGCGTCCCCGGGCCCGGCCGGGCGGACGGTCAGCCTCTCGGTGGTCATCCGTCCACTGTCGGCGGCGCGGGGGCGCGGCCGCAACGGACTTTGGGCCCCGGGCGGGGAAACGCCGAGGGCGCCCGGGCAGGAGCTGGTGCTCCGGCCCGGGCGCCCTGGGACGCGTACGCCGTACGGGGAGGTCAGCCGGCCAGGACGGCCTTCTCCTCCGCGAAGTGGCACGCCGACTCGTGCGCGGCCGGGCTGTCGGAGCCCACGAAGCGCGTCGGGATCGCCAGCAGCGGCTCCTCCGTGGCGCACTTCTCCTCGGCCTTCCAGCAGCGGGTGCGGAAGCGGCAGCCCGACGGCGGGTTGGCCGGGGAGGGGACGTCACCGGTGAGGATGATCCGGTCGCGGCCCTCGCGGGCCTCCGGGTCCGGCACCGGCACGGCGGAGAGCAGGGCCTGGGTGTACGGGTGGGTGGGGTGGTCGTAGATCTCGGCGTCGGTGCCGATCTCGGCCATCTTGCCCAGGTACATGACGCCCACGCGGTCCGAGATGTGCCGGACGATGGACAGGTCGTGCGCGATGAACACGTAGGAGAGGTTGAACTCGTCCTGGAGCTTGCCCATCAGGTTGACGACCTGCGCCTGCACCGACACGTCGAGCGCGGAGACCGGCTCGTCGCAGATGATGATCTCCGGGTTCAGCGCGAGGCCGCGGGCGATGCCGATGCGCTGGCGCTGCCCGCCGGAGAACTGGTGCGGGTACCGGTTGATGTACTCCGGGTTCAGGCCCACCACGTCCAGGAGCTCCTGGACCTTGCGGCGCCGGTCGCCCTTGGGAGCCACCTCGGGGTGGATCTCGTACGGCTCGCCGATGATGTCGCCGACCGTCATCCGCGGGTTCAGCGAGGTGTACGGGTCCTGGAACACCATCTGGATGTTGCGGCGGACGGCCTTCAGGGCCGCGCCGGACAGCTTGGTGATGTCCTGGCCCTTGTAGAAGACCTCGCCGGCGGTGGCCTTCTCCAGGCTCATGAGGAGCTTGGCGACGGTGGACTTGCCACAGCCGGACTCACCGACGATGCCGAGGGTCTCGCCCTGGTAGAGGTCGAAGGAGACCCCGTCCACGGCCTTGACCGCGCCGACCTGCTTCTTGAACAGGATGCCCTGGGTCAGCGGGAAGTGCTTGACCAGGTTGCGCACCTGAAGGATCGGCTCGCCCTTGGGCTTGGTGAGATCAGCCATGGATCTGCTCCTTCCAGAAGTGGCACGCGCTGCCGCGGCCCGGCAGCTCGGTGCCGTCCCGCTCGGTCACCTGGTGCAGGACCGGCACGTCGGTGCGGCAGATGTCCTGGGCCTTGGGGCAGCGCGGGTTGAAGGCGCAGCCCGTGGGGAGGTGGAGCAGGTTGGGCGGCAGGCCCTTGATCGCGTAGAGCTCCTGGCCCTTCTGGTCCAGGCGCGGGATCGAGTCGAGCAGGCCGCGGGTGTACGGGTGTGCCGGACGGCTGTAGATCTCGTGGACCGGGGCGTTCTCGACGATCCGGCCGCCGTACATGACGGCGATCTTGTCCGCGACGTCGGCGACGACGCCGAGGTCGTGGGTGATCAGGATCAGGCCCATGTTCATCTCGCGCTGGAGCTCCGCGAGCAGGTCCATGACCTGGGCCTGGACCGTCACGTCGAGGGCCGTGGTCGGCTCGTCGGCGATGATCAGGTCGGGCTCCAGGGCCATCGCCATGGCGATCATGATGCGCTGGCGCATACCGCCGGAGAACTGGTGCGGGTAGTCGCCCACGCGCGCCTTGGCGGCGGGGATCTTCACCCGGTCCATGAGCTCGACGGCCTTGGCCAGCGAGTCCTTCTTGGACATGCCGCGGTGGACGCGGAACATCTCGCCGAGCTGGGCGCCGACGGTGTGCACCGGGTTCAGCGAGGACAGGGCGTCCTGGAAGATCATGGCGATCTTCGAGCCGCGGATCTTGCGGTACTCCTCGGGCTGGAGCTTCAGCAGGTCCTGGCCCTGGAACAGGATCTCACCGGAGGGGATCTTGCCGGGCGGCATGTCGAGGATGCCCATGATGGCCTGCGCCGTCACGGACTTGCCGGAGCCGGACTCGCCGAGGACGGCGAGGGTCTCGCCGGCGTTCACCGAGTACGAGACGCCGTTGACGGCCTTGGCCACACCGTCGCGGGTGTGGAACTCGACGTGCAGGTCGCGCACTTCGAGCAGGGGGGTGCCCTCCGGCGCCGAGCGGGGCGCGGGGACGTTCGAGGTCTTGTCGATGGTGGTCAACGTTACGCCCTTCCTCAGCGCAGCTTCGGGTCGAGGGCGTCGCGTACTGCGTCGCCGACCATGATGAACGCGAGCACGGTGACGCTCAGCGCGATGGACGGGAACAGCAGCACGTGCGGTGCCTGGAGCCAGCGGGCCGAGGCGTCGCTGACCATCAGGCCCCAGGAGATCTCCGGGGGCTGGACACCGATGCCGAGGTACGACAGGGCCGCCTCGGCGGAGATGTACACACCGAGGCTGATCGCGCCGACCACGATGACCGGGGCGACGGCGTTCGGCAGGATGTGGCGGATCGTGATGCGCATCGTCCCGGCGCCCAGGGCGCGGGCGGCCACGACGTAGTCGTTGTTCTTGTTCTGCAGCACCGAGGACCGCATGATGCGGAAGATCTGCGGCCAGCCGAGGACCGCGAGGACCAGCGAGACGGTCCAGGCGTTGCCGGGCATGGCGGACATGATCAGCATGCCGCCGAGCAGCAGCGGGATGGCGAAGAAGATCTCGGTGAAGCGGGACAGGATGCTGTCCACGAAGCCGCCGACCCAGCCGGCGATCAGGCCGAGGGCGCCGCCGACGAGCAGGACGAGCGTGGTGGTGACGACGCCGACGATCACGGAGTTGCGGGCGGCCCACACGGTACGCGTGTAGACGTCGCAGCCCTGGATGTCGTAGCCGAACCAGTGGGCCGCGCTCGGGGTCTTGAGCGAGTCCTCCAGCTTGCAGGCGCCGGCGTCGAACGGGCTGCCGTCGGTGAACAGCTGCGGCACGGCGGCGACGATCAGCAGGAACACCACGAGCACTGCACCGATGATGAAGATCGGGTTGCGGCGCAGGTCGTCGATCGCGTCGGACCAGAGGCTGGCCTCGCGGTCCTTCTTCTTCTTGTCCTGGACCTTGCCGGCCTGCTTGCCCCCGGAGGTGGCCGCGGCCGTCTGGGTGTCGGTCATCGAGTCCTCCACCGTATTCGTGTCACGCATAGCGGATCCTCGGGTCGAGCACGGCGTACAGCAGGTCCACAAGGAGGTTGGCGACGAGGTAGATGAGGACCAGGAGGGTCACACCACCCACGACGACGGCACCCTGCTTGAGGTAGACGGACTGGGCGAGCAGGCCGCCGAGGCCGTGGATGTTGAAGATGCGCTCGGTGATGACCGCACCGCCCATGAGGGCACCGAGGTCGGCGCCGAGGAAGGTGACGATCGGGATCAGCGCGTTGCGCAGCGCGTGGTTCACGACGACGCGGCGGCGGGGCAGGCCCTTGGCGGTCGCGGTGCGGACGTAGTCCGCGCGCATGGTCTCCATCAGGCTGGTACGGGTGAGTCGGGCCACGTACGCGAGCGAGGTCGAGGCGAGCACCCAGGCCGGGAGGAGGTAGGCCTGGAGTCCGTCGTTCTCGTTGAAGGAGACGGAGAAGAGCTCGATGCCCCAGCTGTTCTTCAGCTGGACGCCGAGGGTCAGCTGGAGGACGAAACCGGTCACGAAGACGGGGATCGAGATGACCATCAGGGTGGAGATGAGGACCAGCTGGTCGAGGAACTTGCCGCGGCGCAGGGCGGCCATGATGCCGGCCGCGACGCCCACGATCGCCTCGATCACGAAGGCGAAGATGGCGAGGTTCACCGTGTACGGGAACGCCTCGCCGATCAGGTCGGTGACCTTGCGCCCGGTGAGGGTCTCGCCGAGGTCACCCTGGAACACGCCGGTGATGTAGTTCCAGTACTGCAGCAGGAACGGGTCGTCCAGGTGGTACTTCTCTCGCAGCATGGCGGCGACGAGCGGGTCTGCCTTCTTCTCGCCGGCGAGGAGCTGAATCGGGTCAGCGCCGGGCATCGCGAAGGTGAGCAGGTAGATCAGGAACGTGGCGCCGATCAGCACAGGGATCGCCTGTATGAGTCGGCGGATGAGGTAGCGGCCCATCAGACCTCCAGCAAAGAACAGGGGGAAAGGGCGGGCGGACGGAAACCTGATTCCGTCTGCCCGCCCCCCGGAACTCCCCTAAGTGACGAGGGGTGTTAGTTGCGCTCGACGTTGGCCAGGTCCATCTGGCCCTGGGCGTCGACCTCGACGTTCTTCACGGACTTGGAGTAGGCCGCGGAGGACATGTACGTGAACACCGGGATGTACGGAAGGTCGCGGATGATGATGTCATCGGCCTTCTGGTACAGCTTCAGACCCTCGGCGGCGTCGGTGGCCTTGTCGGCCTCCGCCATGATCTTCTCGAACTCGTCGTTGCGGTAGTGCCCGTAGTTGGAGCCCTGCTCGATCGCGACCTTCGAGAAGACCGGACGCAGGTAGTTCTCCGCCGCCGGGTAGTCCATCGACCACGCCATGCGGAAGGCGCCCTTGTACTTCGCCGCACCGAGGTCGTCCAGCATGTCACCGAACTTGGCGTAAGGCTTGGCGGTGACCTCGATGCCGAGGTTCGCCTTCAGCTGGTTGGCGACGGCCTCGATCCACTCCTTGTGGCCGCCGTCGGCGTTGTAGCCGAGCTCGATCTTGTTGCCGGGGACCCCGCCGGCCTTCTCGAAGAGCTCCTTGGCCTTGGTCGGGTTGTACTGGCCGAACTCGCCCAGCGCGCCCTTGCGGTAGCCCGGGATGATGGGGCTGATGAAGTCGTCGGCCGGCTTGCGGGTGCCGTTGAAGATGGTCTTCGTCAGCGTGTCCCGGTCGATGGCCATGGAGATGGCCTGTCGGATCTCCAGCTTGCCGAACGCCTCGGGGTTCGTCTCCAGCGGGAGGCCGATGTAGCCGACGGCCGACTCGGGCTTGTAGATGTAGCGGTCGCCGAACTCCTGGGAGACGGTGGCCATCGCCGAGATCGGGAGCTTGTCGACGATCTGGATGTTGTCGGCGCGCAGGTCGTTGTACGCCGTGTCCATGTTGTCGTAGATCTTGAAGGTGACGCCCGCGAGCTTCGCACGGCCCTCGGCCGGGTACTTGTCGAAGCGCTTGACCTTGATCTGCTTGTTGTGCTCCCAGGCGCCGTCCATCTGGAAGGGGCCGTTGCCGATCGGGTTCTCACCGAACTTCTTCGAGTCCATGGTCTCGAAGGCCTTCGGCAGCGGGAAGAAGGCGTTGTAGCCCAGCATGGTCTTGAACTGGGAGAAGGGCTCCTTCAGCGTGACGGTGAAGGTCTTCTCGTCAACGACCTTGAGGCCCTTGAGCTCCTTGGCGGCGGGCTTCTTGTCCTTGCCCGGCGCGAGCTCGTCGGAGCCCTCGATCTTGGCGAAGAACGGCATGGCCTCGGCCACGTTCTCCTGGTTGGCGCCCCAGTTCCAGGCGCGGACGAACGACTGCGCGTCGACCTTCTCACCGTTGTGGAAGGTGAAGCCGTCCTTGACCTTGATGGTCCAGGTCTTCGAGTCCGTGCTCTCGATGGACTCGGCGACGTCGAGCTTCGGCTCGTTGGTCTTGGCGTCGTACTTGACCAGACCGCTGAAGACCGCGTTCATGACCTCGGAGCCCTCGGACTCGGCGGTGTCCTGACCGATCAGGCGGTGCTGCGGCTCGCCGAGCACAACCGTGATGTTGCCGCCCTTGCCACCGGCGTCGTTGCTACCGGTGCTGCAGGCCGTCGCGGCCATGGCCACGATCACGGCACCCGCGACCCACTTGGCGCTCGTTGCTCCGCGCATGGGTATTTGCCTCCTCAGGAGTCACTGTCGATTCGTGAAGGACCCGGTTCCCGCTGACACCCCTGACAGCGAAATCCGGTCCCATCGTGTGTGCTCGTGAGTCGACGCTCCCCACAGCGTGTGACCCATTGACCCGAGCTCAATGGAGCCAATCCTCAGGGACCGCCAGGCCGTAAACCACACTTAAGTGGTCTCGTTTTCACAACATCACCGCATGGCGAAAACCCGAAATCCGGACAAACGGATAGGAGACAGACACGTGCGAAACGGACGGTTAGCTCATCATCCGGAGCGTCACGGTCGGTATGCGGACACCAGAACTCAACAATCCGTTTGACAAACGCGAACGGCCCCTCCTCGCACCGGTCCGGTGCGGGGAGGGGCCGTCGTCAGCCGTACTGCTTTCGGCCAGAGTCCGACTCGCGTACTACTTGGCGGACTTGGCGCGCGAGGCGGTGCGCGAGCGCTCCTTCTGGTCCAGGACGACCTTGCGGATGCGGACGGCCTCCGGGGTCACCTCGACGCACTCGTCGTCGCGGCAGAACTCCAGGGACTGCTCCAGGGAGAGCTTGCGGGGCGGAATCACGTTCTCCGTGTTGTCCGCGGAAGCCGCACGCATGTTGGTGAGCTTCTTCTCCTTGGTGATGTTCACGTCCATGTCGTCGGAGCGCGAGTTCTCGCCGACGATCATGCCCTCGTACACCTCGGTGCCGGGCTCGGTGAACAGGACGCCGCGCTCCTGCAGGTTGATCATCGCGAACGGCGTGACCGCGCCCGAGCGGTCGGCGACCAGGGAGCCGTTGTTGCGGGTGACCAGCTGACCGAACCACGGCTCGTGGCCCTCGTGGATCGAGTGGGCGATGCCCGTACCGCGGGTGTTGGTCAGGAACTCCGTGCGGAAGCCGATCAGGCCACGGGACGGGACGACGAACTCCATGCGGACCCAGCCGGAGCCGTGGTTCGACATGTTGTCCATGCGGCCCTTGCGGACGCCCATGAGCTGCGTGACGGCGCCCATGTGCTCCTCGGGCACGTCGATGGTCATGCGCTCGACCGGCTCGTGCGTCTTGCCGTCGATCTCCTGCGTGACGACCTGCGGCTTGCCGATGGTCAGCTCGAAGCCCTCGCGGCGCATCTGCTCGACCAGGATGGCCAGCGCCAGCTCACCACGGCCCTGCACCTCCCAGGCGTCCGGGCGGTCGGTGTCCAGGACGCGCAGCGAGACGTTACCGATCAGCTCGCGGTCCAGGCGGTCCTTGACCTGGCGGGCGGTGACCTTGCGGTCCTTGACCGCGGACTTGGCGTCCGCGCCCTTGCCCGTGCCGCCGCGGCCGACCATCGGGGAGGTGTTCGTGCCGATGGTCATGGAGATCGCCGGCTCGTCGACCGAGATCAGCGGCAGCGCGACCGGGTTCTCCGGGTCGGCCAGGGTCTCGCCGATCATGATGTCGGGGATACCGGCGACGGCGCAGATGTCACCGGGGCCGGCGACCTCGGCGGGCTTGCGGGTGAGCGCCTCGGTCATCATCAGCTCGGTGATGCGGACGTTGGAGATCGTGCCGTCCCGCTTGATCCACGCGACGGTCTGGCCCTTGCGCAGCTCGCCCTGCTCGACGCGGAGCAGCGCGATGCGGCCGAGGAAGTTGTCGGCGTCCAGGTTGGTGACGTGGGCCTGGAGCGGGGCCTCCTCGTCGTACACCGGGGCCGGGACGTGCTCCAGGATGGCCGAGAAGAACGGCTCCAGGCTGTCGCTGTCCGCGGGGACCGTGCCGTCCTCCGGCTTGGTCAGCGAGGCGATGCCGTCACGGCCGCAGGCGTAGACGATCGGGAACTCGATCTGGTCCTCGTCGGCGTCCAGGTCGAGGAAGAGGTCGTACGTCTCGTTGACGACCTCGTCGATCCGGGAGTCCGGGCGGTCCGTCTTGTTGATGCAGAGGATGACGGGCTTGCGCTGCTGGAGGGCCTTGCGGAGCACGAAGCGGGTCTGGGGCAGCGGACCCTCGGAGGCGTCCACCAGGAGGACGACGGCGTCAACCATCGACAGACCGCGCTCGACCTCGCCACCGAAGTCGGCGTGGCCGGGGGTGTCGATGATGTTGATCGTGATCGGGGCCCCGCCGTCCTTGGGGTGGTACTTCACCGCCGTGTTCTTGGCGAGGATCGTGATGCCCTTCTCACGCTCCAGGTCGTTCGAGTCCATCATGCGGTCGTCGAGCTGCTGGTGGGCGGCGAAGGCACCGGCCTGCTTGAGCATGGCATCGACGATGGTCGTCTTGCCATGGTCGACGTGGGCGACGATGGCGACGTTACGGATGTCGTGGCGCGTGGGCACTTCGGCGCTTCTCCCGGGATCGTGGATGGCGTCGCGTACGGCCTGGCACGCGAGCCTCTGCCGGGCGGAAACCTGCCACGGCCTTACCCCATCGTACGTCGAGTGGCGGGAACCGCCTGCCGGGGGGTCTGTCAAGAGGCCGGACGGCTGAGGAACGCCGGGATTCGGGTGGGGGGTCCCGGCGGGGGTCGCGGCCTGTGTTCATGCGGGTCAATGGGCTGGTCAATGGGTTCGGGCACGACCTTGCCCGCCGGGGATCCGGCGGGCAAGGGACTTGAGTCACTTCTGAGCTTGCTACCCGGGGGTCAACCAGACAGGCCCCGTTTTTTCACCCGATGTCCGCGGCTACTTCTTCTTGCCGTCCTTGGTGTCCTTGGCGGCCGGCGGCTTCTTCCAGCCGATGTCCTGGTAGCGGGGCGCCCCGAGGCCGAAGGCGCCGGCGTTGGCCAGGCCCGGCTTCACGGCGACCAGCTCGGGGCGCTGGTAGAGCGGGATGGAGCCGGCCGCCGCCCAGATCCGGGCGTCCGCCTTGCGCATCAGCTCGCGGGCCTGCGCCTCGTCCAGCTCGCCGGCCGCCTGGTCGAAGAGCTGGTCGATGTGGTCGGTGCCGACCCGGGTGTAGTTCTGTTCGACGAGGAGCGAGCCGTCGGCGGCCGGCTCCGGCTTGGCGAAGATGGGGCGGGCGTCGGTGGCCGGGAAGGCCGTCGCGGGCCACGAGTACAGGGCCAGGTCGTACTGGCCCGAGGCGATGTGGTCCTTGAAGAAGCTCTCGTCGGCGACCTTCTTGATCTCCGTGCTGATGCCGATCTTCTGGAGCATCTGCGAGATCCGCTCGCCGACCGAGCGCAGTGCCTCCGAGCCGGGCCCGGCGGGCAGGACGAAGCGCAGGCTGAGGGGCTTGCCGTCCTTGGCGAGCATCGCGCCGGAGGTGCGGGCCTGCTTGGCGGGGACGGGGGCCGGGCTGGCGGCCGCGGGCTCCTTGGCGTCCTCGCCCTCCGCGGGAGCCTTGGCGTCCTCGCCCTCCGCCGGGGCCTTGGCGTCCTCGCCCTCGGCCGGGTCCTTGGCCTTCGCCAGGGCCTCCGCCTGGGCCAGCAGTACGTGCTCCTGCTGCGCGGCGAGCGAGGCCGGGGCCAGGGCCGGCGAGGGCCCGTCGGGGTGGCCGAAGGCGGCCAGGCCGTCTGCCGGGCCCTCGCCGAAGCCGCGCGCGGGCGCCTCCGGGAGGACGCGCAGCCCCGCGGCGGGGGCGCCGGGCAGGCCCGGGCGGGTCCGGCGGATGCCCAGGTCGGAGGCGGCCGAGCGCAGGTCGCCGTTGCGGCCGTCGTCGTCGCCCACGACGTAGAGGCCGTCGTTGCCGGTGCCGTCGCCCGGTCCGGGCTTGGCGCCCGCCGGGGTCTTGGAGTCGTCCTGCGAGCTCTCGGCGCTCTCGGCCCCCGCCTTCGCCCCGGCCGGCTCGTTCAGCTTGCCGCCCTTGCGCCAGCCCGCGTCCGCGAGCAGGGCCTGTGCCGCCTGGGTGTCCTGGCCTCCGAGGGCGTCGCTGTTGTCGGCGTACGCCTGCTGCCCGGCCAGCGCCAGGTGGCTGCCGACCGGCTTCGCGGGCAGCCCCAGGGGCTTGAGGACGATCTGGGCCAGCGTCTTGCGGTCCAGGGCGCGGGCCACCGCCCGGCGGACCCGCTCGTCCGAGAGCGGGCCGGAGGCCCCGTTCATCGCCAGCTGCGTGTAGGCGGGCTCCAGCGACTTGCGGACCGTGAAGCCGCGCAGCGCCGACTGCTCCTCCGCGTACTTCTTGACGGCGTCGGCGTTCTTCTGGCGGGTCTCCTGCTCCTCCTTCGCCCTGGCCTCGTCGGCGCCGTGGGCCAGCGCCCAGGAGAGGGTGGCCTGGGCGGGGGTGAGGGAGGCGCCCGGGCCGTGCGTGCCGTCCACCCGGCCGGCGTCCCGGTGGGCGAGGGCGATGCGGTCGGCGCCCGAGCGGTCGATCTCGGCCAGGTCGACCTTCCCGGCGGCCAGCGCCGCCGGGCGGCCCGCCCTGGGCACCGCCGCCAGCACGAGCGTGTCCAGCTTCGCGGGCCGGCCCCACCAGCGCGGGTTGCGGGTCAGCGCCGCGGTGCCGGTCTTCTTGTCGATGGCCCCGAGGCCGAAGGGCCCGGCGGTGACCTTGAGGGCGCCGCGGGCGCCCTCGTTGAAGGCCTCGGGGGTGCCCATGACCTGCTTGGGGTAGAGCGGGCTGAACAGGGAGCGCCAGTCGGCGTACGGCCTGACGAAGGTGACCTTGACCTCCAGGTCGGTCTTGCCGCGCTCGATCTTCTCGATCCGGTCGTAGCCGGCGTTGCGGGCGGTCCAGTACGCCGAGTCCTTGCCGTTCAGGGCCCGCCACTGGGCGACGAAGTCGGCGGCGCCGATCTCGCGCCCGTCGCTCCACACCGCCTGCTGGTTCAGCTTGTACAGGACGACCTGCTTGGGCTCGCGCTCGACGATCTCGGCCTTCTCCAGGTAGTCCGGATTGGCCACCGGCCGGCCCTTGGCGTCCAGGGTGAACAACTGGGGCAGGACCGCGCCGGCGATCCGGTTGGTGGTGGCGTCCGCGTCGGCCTGGAAGGTGTTCAGGGTCTCCGGCAGGGAGTCCACGGCCCAGCGCAGCACACCGCCGTCGGCGACCTGCTCCCGGACGGTCGTCGCGATGTCCGGTCCCGCGGCGGCCGGGCCGCCCTCGTCCTCACCCGCCCCGCAGCCCGCGAGGAGCGGCAGTGCGAGGACTCCCGAGGTGAGGAGCGCCAAGGACCTGCGCCTTCTCTGGGTCATGGGTGGTACCTCCGGGGCGGGGCGCGAGGGCCGTGAAAACAGGGTCTTGATCACGTTCGGCGGTATATGGAGCTGATCACACCGGTGTGGAAACCCACTGAAATCGACCACCGCCCGCGTCCTCCGCAGCGGCCCCTCGCCACGCCGCGAACCCCACCCGTGCGGACCAATCCGGCTTGCGCCCCCGGACGCGCCCCCCGCCCCCGGCCTCCGCCGCGCTCCGCGCCCAGGCGCGCGTTCCCTCGTTCGAGGGATGAAAATGGGGGCAGGGAGGGGCGCACGGTTTGCGCCTGCGCGCCCGGAATCGCTGCACGTCCCTTCACAACCGGGGACGTGAGGCGCGACACTCGCAGGCGCCCGTGAGCGTTGCCACCGCACCCTGCGGAAGTGAGGGCAAGTCATGTCCCTGCAAGACGATCTGACCGCCGTACGGCGCAGTCTCGACGAGCTGGTCCGCTCGGTGGAGCAGCTGGAGAAGGACGTCGCCCGGCAGGCCCCGGCCGCCGGCTCCAGGCCGCCGGAGAAATCCAGGATGGTGACCATCCCGGACACGCCGTACGACAACACGCTGTGGACGGACACCGACGACGAGGGCCTCGGCGCCCGCGACCGCCGCGCCCCCTAGAGCCCGCCGCCCGTCCGCGCGCAGCACCCCCATCTGGCCCGGCCGCTCCGGCGGCCGGGCCTCCTGGGCCACCCCTCGACCACTCCACCCGGAGTTCCCTTTGGCCACAGGCACGGAACCACCCCAGCAGCGGCCCGGCGGGGTCCACGGCCCCTCGCGGGCCGCGATCGCGGCCCGGCACCTTCGCACCGACCGGTGGTGGCTGTCGCCCGCCGGCACCGCGGCCGGGCTGCTCGCCTTCATCGCGTACTCGACCTGGCGGGCCTTCGCCAACGACCACTACTACGCGGCCCCGTACGTCTCCCCCTTCTACTCCCCCTGCCTGGCGGAGAACTGCCAGACCATGCGCGGCGGCCCCAACCTCGACCTGTTCGGCAGCTGGTGGGGCCTGTCCCCCGCCCTGCTGATCCTGGTCTTCCCGCTCGGCTTCCGGCTGACCTGCTACTACTACCGCAAGGCCTACTACCGGGGCTTCTGGGCCTCGCCGCCCGCCTGCGCCGTCGCCGAGCCGCACGCCTCGTACACGGGTGAGACCCGCTTCCCGCTGATCCTGCAGAACCTGCACCGGTACTTCTTCTACGCGGCGGTCCCGGTCGCGGGCATCCTCACGTACGACACCGTGCTGACCTTCCGCGACGAGCACTACGCCTGGGGCCACATGGGGCTGGGCACGCTGGTATTCCTGGCCAACATCGTGCTGATCTGGGCCTACACGCTGTCCTGCCACTCCTGCCGGCACATCATGGGCGGCCGCCTCAAGCACTTCTCCCGGCACCCGGTGCGCTACCGCCTGTGGGGCTGGGTCAGCCGGCTCAACGCCCGCCACATGCAGCTCGCGTGGGCTTCCCTGATCAGCGTGGCCCTGTGCGACTTCTACGTGTACCTGCTGGCCAGCGGCACCATCACCGACCCGAGGATCTTCTGAGATGGCTCAAGTGGAACGGCAGCAGTGGGACGTGGTCGTGGTCGGCGCGGGCGGTGCCGGGCTGCGGGCCGCGATCGAGGCCCGCGAGCGCGGCGCCCGTACGGCGGTGATCTGCAAGTCCCTCTTCGGCAAGGCCCACACGGTGATGGCGGAGGGCGGGATCGCCGCCTCCATGGGCAACGTCAACGAGGGCGACAACTGGCAGGTCCACTTCCGCGACACCATGCGCGGCGGCAAGTTCCTCAACCAGTGGCGGATGGCCGAACTGCACGCCAAGGAGGCCCCGGACCGGGTCTGGGAGCTGGAGACCTGGGGCGCCCTCTTCGACCGCACGCCCGACGGGCGGATCTCCCAGCGCAACTTCGGCGGGCACGAGTACCCGCGCCTCGCGCACGTCGGCGACCGGACGGGCCTGGAGCTGATCCGCACCCTCCAGCAGAAGATCGTCCAGCTCCAGCAGGAGGACTTCAAGGAGTACGGGGACCACGAGGCCCGGCTCAAGGTCTTCCAGGAGTGCACGGTCACCAGGGTCCTGAAGGACGGGGAGAAGGTCTCGGGCGCCTTCTGCTACGAGCGCGAGACCGGCCGCTTCTTCGTCCTGGAGGCCCCGGCGGTGGTGCTGGCCACGGGCGGGATCGGCAAGTCCTTCAAGACCACCTCCAACTCCTGGGAGTACACCGGCGACGGTCACGCGCTGGCCCTGCTCGCCGGCGCCCCGCTGCTGAACATGGAGTTCGTCCAGTTCCACCCCACCGGCATGGTCTGGCCGCCCTCGGTGAAGGGGATCCTCGTCACCGAATCCGTGCGCGGCGACGGCGGGGTGCTGCGCAACTCCGAGGGCGAGCGGTTCATGTTCGGCTACGTCCCGGACGTCTTCAAGGAGAAGTACGCCGAGTCGGAGGAGGAGGGCGACCGCTGGTACGAGGACCCGGACCACAACCGGCGCCCGCCCGAGCTGCTGCCCCGCGACGAGGTGGCCCGCGCCATCAACGCGGAGGTGAAGGCCGGCCGCGGCTCCCCGCACGGCGGGGTCTTCCTCGACGTGTCCACCCGGATGCCGGCCGAGAAGATCAAACGCCGGCTGCCCTCCATGTACCACCAGTTCAAGGAGCTGGCGGACGTGGACATCACCGCCGAGCCCATGGAGGTCGGCCCGACCTGCCACTACGTGATGGGCGGGATCGCGGTCGACTCCGACACCGCCGCCACCGTCGGCGTACCGGGCCTGTTCGCCGCCGGCGAGGTCGCGGGCGGCATGCACGGCTCGAACCGGCTCGGCGGCAATTCCCTCTCCGACCTGCTGGTCTTCGGCCGGCGGGCCGGGCTGCACGCGGCGGAGCACGCGGCCGGGTACGCGGCGGTGCCGGGACAGCGCCCCGCGGTCTCGCAGCAGCAGATCGACGGAGCGGCCGCCGAGGCGCTCGCCCCGTTCCACGCCGACGAGGGCGCGGAGAACCCGTACACCCTCCACCAGGAGCTCCAGACCGCGATGAACGACCTGGTCGGCATCATCCGCCGCGAGGGCGAGATGGCCGAGGCCCTGGAGCGGCTGGCGGCCCTGCGCGTACGGGCGGCCCGCGCCGGGGTCGAGGGGCACCGGCAGTTCAACCCGGGCTGGCACCTGGCGCTGGACCTGCGCAACATGCTGCTGGTCAGCGAGTGCGTGGCCCGCGCCGCACTGGAGCGCACCGAGAGCCGGGGCGGGCACACCCGCGAGGACTGCCCGGCGATGGAACGGCAGTGGCGGCCGGTCAACCTGCTGTGCCGCCCCGTGGATCCGGCCCCCGCCGATCCCGCCGCGGCGCGGATCGCGCTGGAGCGGGTCCGTACCGAGCCGATCCGCCCCGACCTGCTCGCGCTCTTCGAGAAGGAAGAGCTGGCCAAGTACCTCGCCGAAGAGGAGCTGTACGGGTGACCACATACGACGCACGCTTCCGGGTCTGGCGGGGCGACGCGGAGGGCGGCGAGCTGCGGGACTTCACCGTCGAGGTGCACGACGGCGAGGTGGTCCTGGACATCGTGCACCGGCTCCAGGCGACCCAGGCGTCCGACCTCGCGGTCCGCTGGAACTGCAAGGCGGGCAAGTGCGGCTCGTGCAGCGCGGAGATCAACGGCCGGCCGCGGCTGATGTGCATGACGCGGATGTCCGTCTTCGGGCGGGACGAGACCGTCACGATCACCCCGCTGCGCGCCTTCCCGGTGATCCGCGACCTGGTCACGGACGTGTCCTTCAACTACGCCAAGGCCCGCGAGGTCCCGGCCTTCGTGCCCCCGCCGGGGGTCGCGGCGGGCGACTACCGGATGCAGCAGGTGGACGTGGAACGCTCGCAGGAGTTCCGCAAGTGCATCGAGTGCTTCCTGTGCCAGGACACCTGCCACGTGGTGCGCGACCACGAGGAGAACAAGACCGCCTTCGCCGGCCCCCGCTTCCTGATGCGGGTCGCCGAGCTGGACATGCACCCGCTGGACGCGGCCGCGGACTCCGGCCTGGACCGCAAGCGCACCGCCCAGGAGGAACACGGGCTGGGCTACTGCAACATCACCAAGTGCTGCACGGAGGTCTGCCCCGAGGGCATCAAGATCACCGACAACGCCCTGATCCCGCTGAAGGAGCGGGCCGTGGACCGCAAGTACGACCCCCTGGTGTGGCTGGGGAACAAGATCCGGCGCCGTTCGGCTTCCGACCCCCGTTAGTTCACTCGGCGGTGGACAATGCCCCCTGGATGACCGTCGGACGACGTGATCTCAGGGGGCTTCGCGGTGCGGGTGGGGGAAGTACTGGCGGACCGGTACCGGCTGGACCAGCGGCTCGGCGCCGGCGGCATGGGCGAGGTGTGGCGCGGCCACGACCAGGCCCTGCACCGGGCCGTGGCGGTCAAGGTGCTGCTGGACGCGGCGACCAACGACGAACTGATCGCCCGGTTCCGGCGGGAGGCCACCATCGGGGCGCGCCTCCAGCACCCGGGCATCACCGTCGTGCACGACGTGGGGCAGCACGAGGGGCGGCTGTTCATCGTGATGGAGCTGCTCTCCGGGGAGGACCTGGGGGCGCGGCTGGCCCGTTCCCCCGGCGGACTGCCGGTGGCCGAGGCGGTCGGGCTGGCCGCGCAGACGGCGGATGCCCTGGCCGCCGCGCACGAACAGGCCGTGGTCCACCGGGACCTGAAGCCCCAGAACCTCTTCCTGCTGCCCGGCGGCCGCCTCAAGATCTGCGACTTCGGCATAGCCCACTCCGCCGACGCCACGGCCGGCTGGACGGTGACCGGGCGGATGTTCGGCACCCCGCCGTACATGGCGCCCGAGCAGTGGCGCGGCGAGCACGTGGACGCCCGCTGCGACCTGTACGCGCTGGGGTGCGTGCTGTACGCCCTGCTGAGCGGGGAGCCGCCCTTCGGGTCGGCGGAGCCGATGTACGTCCTGATGCGCCGCCACGTGGAGGACGCGCCGGCGCCGCTGGAGGTACCGGGGATGTCCGGGGAGCTCGGCCGGCTGGTGCTGGCCCTGCTGGCGAAGGACCCGCGGGACCGGCCGGTTTCGGCGCAGTGGGTGGCGGGGGCACTGCGGGGGCTGGACGGCGGGGTTCCGGAGGAGGGCTCCGGCGGGGTGCGGGGTGCGGGTGCGGGTGCGGGTGCGGATCCCGTCGCGGACGACGCGCCGCGGGAGCCGCGGCCGCGGGCCGAGCCGGGGCCGAGGGCCGAGCCGGAGGCGGGTGTCGTTCCCGCCCCGGTACGGGAGTTCGTACGGGAACTGCTGCTGGAGGCCGAGGAGACGCTGACCTCCCTGCCGCCCGGAGCCGGGGAGGCGCGCACCGAGGGGCTCGCCCTGGCGGCGGAGGCCGCGGCGCGCTTCGACGCGGGCCTCGCGGGCCGGCTGCTGGCGGACGCCGAGCTCTGGGCCTGGACCGACGGGGACGGCGACGGCGCCCGGGTGGCCGCTCTGCTGACCGGGCTGGCCCGGCGGATCTCGCGGGACGCCCCCGCCCGCACCGAACGGGTGCTGACCGACGCGCAGCAGGCCCTCTTCACGGTGCCCGACCCGAAGCGGACGGCCCGGCTGCGCAAGGTCGCGGAGGAACTCGCGGCGGTCGCCCCCGAACGCGGGGTCCGGCTGGCCCGGCGCTACCTCGCCGGCAGCTCGGCGGAGGAGGCCGTACTGGCGCGGGCCGTACTGGCGAGCGCCCCGGCCGACCTCCCCCGGGCCGAGGGGTACCTGTCCCTGATCCAGAGCCCGGTGGTCCGGGCGGCCACCGAGTCCAAGGCCGTCACCGCCGTCGCCCGGCAGGACCTGGCCGCCGCGCTCCGGCTGGCCGCGCGGATCCCGGGCGGCGGGGCCCGGGTTCGGGCGCTGTGCCGGGTGGCGGGCGAACGGTCCGCCGTCGGGGACCGGGCGGGCGCGGCCGAGGCACTGGCCCTGGCGGAACAGGCGCTGGCCGACACCGGGGACGAGGAGCAGGACGCGGCCCGCGCCGCCCTGGACGCCGCCCGGGACCTGAGCGCGCAGGGCCACCGGTCCGTGCTGGATCCGGCCGTCGCCCGGGAGCGGGCGGCCGCGGCGCGGGGGCTCGGCGAACCCGCCGAGCGGGGCCGGGAGCTGGCCTGGATCGCCCGGGACTGCACGGCGGGAGCGCCCTGGCTGGCGTCCGCCGCGGCGGACCCCGGCACGCCGCCCCCGCGCGGGGTGACGCTGCGCCCCGACGCGGCCGGATCCCGGCCGTCGGCGGGCTGGCACACCGGGGACCGGCCGGACGCGCTGTACGCCGCCGGGGAGCGGGTGGTGTGGACGGCGGGGGCCGAGGTGGGCTGCGTGGGCGCCGCGACGGGGGCCGGGCGCTGGACGGCCTACGCCGACGAGGGGGTGCGGGCCCGGCCGCTGCCGGAGCCGGAGCGGGTGTGGTGCGCGGCCGACGCGGACACCGTGTGCGTGGTCGTGGGGTCGGGCGGCGGGTCGCGCGGGCGGCTGGTGGTCCGGGATCCGGCGGACGGGCGGGTGCGGTGGTGGCGGGAACTGGCGGAGCCGGCGTCGCTGACCCCGGCGCCGGGGCTGGTGCTGCACGCGGCGGAGGGCGAGCTGACCGCCCTGGACAAGGCCGCCGGGGAACCGGTGTGGCGGCATCCGCTGCCGGGCGGGGCGGCGTTGACCGTCGCGGGCGAGTGCCTGGTCCTCGGGGACGGCGGCCGGCTGCGGGCGCTGCACCTGCCGAGCGGGACCCCGCTGTGGTCGTGGCCGCGCGGCTACGACGCCGCCGCGCGGCCCGCCCCCGACCACCTGCCGGGCGGGCCGGTGCACGTGCTGGACGGCGGTGTCCTGCGCGGCCTGGACCGGCGCAAGGGCTACGAGCTGTGGCGCTTCGAGCCGGGGGCGCCGGCGGCGGGGCTGCTCGTCGAGGACGGGGTGGTGTACGTGGCCGCGTACCGCTCGGAGCAGGGCTGGGACGTGGTGTTCGCCCTCGACGCGGAGAGCGGCGCGGTGCGGTGGCAGCGGCCGGTGACGCGTCGGGAGGGCACGGCGTGCGTGCTGGAGCTGCTGGGGGTGCGGCGCGGGGTGCTGTACGTGAGGTCCTCCCACGGCGGGCGGCGGGGGCTGCTGGGGCGCACGGCCCTGCCGTTCGTGACGGGCCTGGACGTCACCACGGGCAAACCGCGCGGCCACTGGGACCACCCGGCCGACGGCCCGTCCCCGCTGGTCGCGTCCGACGCCCTGGTCCTCCCCCACCCGTCCCTGACGGGCGTGCCGCTGCTTTCCTCCTGACGCGGGCTTCGGACCGGTGGGTCGGCTGCGGGTGGGGGGCCGCTGCGCGGAGCGGAGTCCCCTGCCCGCCCTTCCACCCTTCCTCCCCCGGCTACCGCTGGGAGGTGCCCCCGTCGCGGTCCGGGGCGGAGCCCCGGGATCCTGGAGCCGCGCCGGCGGTTGAGGCGGGAACGGAGGAAGGGCGGGCAGGGGACGGCACCGCGCAGCGGCGACCACCCGCGGACGGGCCACCGGACGGGCGCGGCCGGACTTCCAGGTGCGGGGGCGCACAGGGGCCCATAGCCTCCCAGATGTGTATCCGCTGAGAGGCACCGCCGCCCTCCGGGCCCTGCTCATCGCCGCCGTGCTGCTCGCCCTCGGCGGGCCGCCGGCGCCGGCCCGCGCCGAGGATCCCGTCACGCTCTCGCGGCAGGGGCAGGTCACCGACCGCGTCGGCGCCCTCGGCGACCGGGGGCCCGCCGTGGCCGCCGCCCTCGACCGGCTCTACGCCGACCGGAAGGTCCAGCTCTTCGTGGCGTACGTCCGCGACTTCTCCGGCCGTGCCGCGCAGAGCTGGGCCGACGCCACCGCCCAGAAGAACGGCCTCGGCCAGGACGACGTCCTGCTCGCGGTGGCCACCGGCGACCGGCAGTACGCCTATTCGGCCGATGTGGACTCCGGTTTCACCGAGGCGCAGCTCGCGGACGTCGCCCGTACCGCCATCGAGCCCGCCCTGCGCCAGAACGACTGGGCGGGTGCCGCCATCGGCGCGGCGAACGGCTACGACGCCGTGCTCGGCGGAAAGCCGGTGCCCGTGCCCGCCGTCACCCCCGGCACCGCCGACCCCGGCGGCGCGCCGGAAGGGGCGAGCGGAGCCGGGGACTTCGTGCTGCCGGTGGTCGCCGTCGGCGCGGCCGGGGCGCTCGGGGCGTACGCGTACCGGCGCCGCAGGAAGCGCGACGGGACGGGCCGGGGCACCACCACCGCCCACGCCGGCTGGGACGGGGCGCGGGCCGAGCCCACCCCGCTGCCCGAGCTCGACGCCAGGGCGAAGGCCCTGCTCGTGGAGACCGACGACGCCGTCCGCACCAGCACCGAGGAGCTCGGCTTCGCCACCGCGCAGTTCGGCGATGACGCGGTCGGCACCTTCACCGCGGCGGTGGCGCACGCCAAGGACGAGCTGACGCACGCGTTCCGGCTGCGCCAGCAGCTGGACGACGCCTACCCGGAGGACGACGCGGCCCGGCGGCGGATGCTGGAGGAGATCGTGGCCCGCTGCGCGGAGGCGAACCGCAGGCTCGACGCCGAGTCGGCGGACTTCGACCGGCTGCGGGACCTGGAGAAGAACGCCTCGCAGGCCCTGGCCACGGTGGAGGCGCACTTCCGTGCGCTGACCGGCCGGACGACGACCGCCCGGGCGACCCTCACCGCGCTGGCGGGCCGCTACGCGGACTCCGCGGCCGCGCCGGTGGCCTCCAACCCGGAGCAGGCCGAGGACCGGCTGCTCTTCGCGACGACCAGCCTCGGTGAGGCGCGGGCCGCCCTCGGTGCCGGGGACAACGGCCGGGCCGCCGTGCACGTACGGGCCGCCGAGGGGGCGGTGGACCAGGCGGCGACCCTGGTGGACGCTGTCGAGCGGCGGGCGCAGGAGCTGGCGGAGGCGGCCGGGAAGCTGCCGGGCGCGCTCACCGAGACGGAGACGGACCTCGCCGACGCGCGCGGCCTGCTCACCGGTACCCAGGCGGGCTCCGCCACGGGCGACCTGCGGGGCCGGATCGGCCGGGCCGAGTCCGTACTGGCCGACGTGCGGCGGGAGCTGGCGGCCGGCCGGTACGACCCGATCGACGCGCTGCGCCGGGTCGAGGAGGCGGACGCGGCCCTGGACGAGGCCCTGGCGGGGGCGCGGGAGCAGGAGTCGGGGCGGCGGCGGGCGGCGGCGCTGCTGGACCAGGCCCGGCTGTCGGCCCGCAGCGCGATCGGCGCGGCGACGGACTACGTGACCACCAGCCGGGGCGCGGTCGGCAGCCAGGCCCGGACCCGGCTGGCGGAGGCACAGCGGCACCTGGAGCGGTCGGCGTCGCTGGCCGGCCAGGATCCGGCGGGCGCGCTGGCGGAGGCGCAGCAGGCGGACTCGCTGGCCCGGCAGGCGCAGCAGCTGGCGGAGGAGGACGTACGGGCGTACCGGAACCCGTACGCGGGCCGGCGCGCCGGCGGCGGCCGGGGCGGTGCCGTACTCGGCGGGATCATCCTCGGCGAGATCCTCCGGGGCGGCGGGGGCCGGGGCGGCTTCGGCGGCGGAGGCGGCTTCGGCGGAGGCGGCTTCGGCGGGGGCGGGTTCGGCGGCGGGCCCGGCTCCTACGGGGGCGGCGGCACCCGCGGCCGCATGGGCGGCGGCGGCCGCTTCTGAACGACGAGGCACCAGACCCCACCAGGAGGGACCCCGATGAGCAAGCAGACCGTCCTCGGCCGTGTCACCCAGCTCGCGAAGGCCAACGTCAACGCGCTGCTGGACCAGGCCGAGGACCCGCAGAAGATGCTCGACCAGCTGATCCGCGACTACTCGAACAACATCTCGGAGGCCGAGCAGGCGGTGGCCACGACCATCGGCAACCTGCGGATGCTGGAGGCCGATCACAAGGAGGACGTGGACGCCGCCGCCGAGTGGGGCGGCAAGGCCCTCGCGGCCAGCCGCAAGGCGGACGGGCTGCGCGCGTCCGGCGCGGCGGCGGACGCGGACCGCTTCGACAACCTGGCGAAGGTGGCCCTGGGCCGGCAGTTGCAGTCGGAGAAGGAGGCGGCGACGGCGGAGCCGGTGATCGCCGCTCAGACGGAGGTCGTCGACAGGCTCAAGGCGGGCCTGGGTTCGATGAAGGACAAGCTGACGGAGCTCCAGGCCAAGCGGGACGAGCTGGTGTCGCGGGTGAAGACGGCTCGGGCTCAGAACACGATGCTGGACGCGGTCAAGAACATCGACGTGCTGGACCCGACGAGC
The DNA here is from genome assembly GCF_055602105.1 of Streptomyces sp. NPDC037421. Classification (NCBI taxonomy): domain Bacteria; kingdom Bacillati; phylum Actinomycetota; class Actinomycetes; order Kitasatosporales; family Streptomycetaceae; genus Streptomyces; species Streptomyces sp. NPDC037421. Next base: position 46,303 of record NZ_JBVJWV010000029.1, on the reverse strand, counting down.
GACCTGAACCGCTTCGAGGAGAAGGTGCGGCGGGAGGAGGCGATGGCCATGGGCAAGTCGGAGCTGGCGGCCTCCTCCCTGGACTCCCAGTTCGAGGCGCTGGACGACCTGGGCAAGGCCTCGGAGATCGAAGCCCGCCTGGCCGCCCTCAAGGCGCGGGCGGCTTGAATCCCCCTCAGCCGTACATGCTCAGCAGCTGTTCCGCCGACAGCTCGGTGACCGCCTCTCCCGGTGTGCCGCCCGGCATCGGGAGCGGGAGTTCGAACCAGACGGTCTTGCCCCGGTGGGTGCGGCGGGTGCCCCAGCCGGCCGAGAGCAGGCCGACGAGCTGGAGGCCGCGGCCGCCCTCGTCGGTGTCCCGGGCGCGGCGGCGCCTCGGCTGGGCGAGGTTGCCGTCCCAGACCTCGCACACCAGGGTCCGGTCCAGCAGCAGCCGCAGCCGGATCTCGCCCTCCCCGTACCGCAGGGCGTTGGTGACGAGTTCGCTGACCAGCAGTTCCGTGGTGTCGAGCAGGCCTTCCAGGCCCCAGCCGGGCAGCTTGGCCCGGGCCAGTTCCCGGGCCCGGCCCACCGAGCGGGCCTCGCGGGGCAGCTGCCAGTCGCCGACGGCGCCGGCGGGCAGCCCCTGGACCCGCGCCATGAGCAGGGCGATGTCGTCCTCGCCGTGCCGGGTGTGGAGGGTGTTCAGGACGTGGTCGCAGACCTCCTCCAGGGGGCGGGACGGATCGGCGACCGCCCCGCGCAGCCCGCGCAGGCCCTCCTCCAGGGGGTGGTCGCGGGATTCGACCAGCCCGTCGGTGTAGAGGGCGAGCAGCGCGCCCTCGGGGAGTTCGACCTCGACCTCCTCGAAAGGTTCGCCGCCCACCCCGAGCGGCATTCCGGTCGGGATCTCCAGCAGCAGCCCGGGGCGCGGCCCGGCGCCGTCCTCGGCGGGTTCGACGAGTACGGGCGGCATGTGGCCAGCGTTGGCGATGGTGCAGCGCCGGGTGACCGGGTCGTAGACGGCGTACACGCAGGTGGCGAGGTAGACCTCGGAGCGGTCGGCGTCGCGGGAGTGCAGGGCGGCGCGCGAGGCCTGCTGGGCCCCTCCGGGGGCGCCGAGGCCGCGGGCGACCTCGTCGAGTGCGGTGAGCACCTCGGCCGGTTCCAGGTCCAGCAGGGCGAGGGTGCGTACGGCGGTGCGCAGTTCGCCCATGGCGACGGCGGCGCGCAGGCCGCGGCCCATGACGTCGCCGACGACGAGGGCGGTGCGGTGCCCGGGGAGTTCGATGACGTCGAACCAGTCGCCGCCGACCTCGGTGGCGGCGTTGCCCGGCAGGTAGCGGCAGGCGATGTCGAGGCCGGCGGCCTCGGGGTCGCCGGGCGGGAGCAGGCTGCGCTGGAGGATCAGCGCCCGTTCGTGCTCGCGCCGGTAGAGGCGGGCGTTGTCGATGCAGACGGCGGCCCGTGCGGCGAGTTCCACGGCGACGGCCCGGTCGCGTTCCCCGAAGGGCTCGCTGCCCTTCGTACGGGAGAACTGGGCGAGGCCGACCACGGTGTCGTGGGCGACCATGGGGACGATCAGCGTGGACTGGACGAGGTCGTCGGGACCTGCGGCGTCGACCAGCCGGGGCCGTGCGGTGCGCAGGACCATCGCCCCGGGGGAGGCGGCGGGGTAGCGGTGGGTCTCCCCCACGGCGACCAGTGCGCCGGGCCCGGACAGGGGGGCGTCGGAGACGGCGGAGGCGAAGGCCACCCTGCGCAGTTTCGCGGAGGGGGCGCGGTGGGCGCCCTGGCCGGGCAGCGGGGGCACGCCGGGCCCTCCCCCGGCTGCCCCCAGGGGGCGGCCGGCGGGGCGGTCGTCGTCGCCGAGCAGCAGCCCCTGGTAGAGGTCGACGGCGGCCAGGTCGCAGAAGCCGGGGACGGTGACGTCGAGGAGTTCGCGGGCGGTGGTCTCCAGGTCGAGGGAGTTGCCGATGCGGTGCCCGGCCTCGTTGAGGAGGGCGAGGTTGCGGCGGACCCCGGCGGCCTCGCGGGCGGCGAGGTGGCGGCGGGTGACGTCGGTGCCGAGGCCGGCGACGCCGATGGGGCGGCCGGTGCCGTCGTGCACCCGGTAGAGGTTGATGGACCAGTGGCGGTCGTCGCGGCTGCGGGGGGTGGCGCCGGTGATCCGCAGGTCGGTGACGGATTCGCCGGTCTCCAGTACCCGGCGCAGGGCTTCGGCCATCCGGTCGGCCTCGTGGGGCGGCAGGTAGTCGTGCACGGTCCGGCCGCGGTGCTCCTCGACCGCTCCTCCGAAGACGGTCGCGAAGCGCCGGTTGGCCCGCTGCACGGTGAGGTCGGTGCCGAAGAGCAGGAACCCGAAGGGAGATTGACCGAATATGGCCTGTGATGCGGCGAGGTCGGATTCGATGCGGCGCAGCGCGCGTACGTCGACGACGACGCACAGTGCGGCCCGCTCGGCGCTCTCGGTCTGGGTGGGCATCACATAGATCTCGGCCACCCCGTGGGCCCCCTTGCCGCCCGGGATGCGGAAGGGGATCAGGCCGGTCCACTCCTTGCCGTCGAGGATCTCGGCGACCTTGCGGTGCCCGCCCTCGCGCAGCTCGGGCGGCATGAAGGCCTCGACCGGATCGCGCCCGACGGCTTGCGCGGCGCCGAGCCCGAACAGTTCTTCGGCGCGCAGGCTCCACTGGTCGATGAGCCCGTCAGGGCCGATCGAGAAGGAGGCGACCTTTATGTAGTCGTATATCGAGCCAGGCGGACTGCTGTGCCACAGGGAGTCGTGCAAAGGCTCCCCGGGCACACGGGCCTGATGTGTCTGCGCAGGTATCTCGCTCACGCGACCGTCCCCTCCAGCTCACCGCAACCGGACCGGCCATGACCGAAGTATTCAGCACCACGGCCCCGTACGGCACGGCGTTCACGATCACAAAAGGGTCCCGTTGTTTTCCGGCCATGTCCGGTGGTCTCCCCAGACGCCGTCCGGGAGACCCACTGCCGCCCTTCTCCTTGTTACTCACCAGGAAGAGCCAACTCGAACCACACGGTTTTCCCCGTCTTCCCGTGCCGGGTCCCCCAGCGGCGCGCGGAGACGGCGACGAGGTGCAGGCCGCGCCCTCCTTCGTCGTCCGGCTGCGCTACGCGCTCGCGGGGCGGATCCGGAAGCGGATCGGAGACCTCCACGAGCAGGGCCGGGCCGCCGGCCAGGTCCGGCGCGGCCGGATTGCGCCGTACCAGGCGGACCCCGATCGGGCCGGACGCGTACCGCAGGGAGTTGGTGACCAGCTCGCTGACCAGCAGGACGGTCACATCGCCGACGGATTCCAGGCCCCAGGAGCGGAGGGTGCCGCGCACGGCGTGGCGTGCGGTGCGGACGGCACCGGGCTCGGCGGGAAAGGCCCACTCGGCGCATTCACCGTCTGTGTCGATCACGCCGATCACTTCCCGGGCCACCAGCGACCCCAGTCAGGTTCGTCGGGACGAAAGGGGGACGAGACAGGGACTAATAGCGACATACCCGATATTTGGGGCGCCGTACCACCCGATCCCCCACGCACCGGCGCACTGTGGCGCAGACGGCCTAGAGCGGGAGCGTCACGCGCCCCGGTGCGCCCCGCCGTGCGACTCGGCGCCCGCCCCGCCGCCTTCCCCGCGGCCCGCCCCGCTCCTACCCCGCGCCCGCTCCGGCACGCAGCCGGCGGGCGGCCTCCTCGACGAAGGGCCGGTCCTGGTCGAGCCAGTCCACCGAGTCCAGCTCGTGCGGGGCGAGCCAGCGCAGCTCGTCGTGGTCCTCCAGCGGCTCGGGCTCCCCCGAGACCAGCCGGGCGGTCCACACGTGCAGGACCAGGCCGGGCTTCAGCTGCCACTCACCCGGGATCCGCTCCAGCGCCTCGGTCTCCACGCCGAGCTCCTCGCGAAGTTCGCGCACCAGCGCCTCGGGCACGGTCTCGCCCGGCTCGGCCTTGCCGCCCGGGAGCTCCCACCGGCCGGCCAGCTCGGGCGGCGCGCTGCGCCGGGCGGCCAGCAGGCGCCCGTCATGACAGAGGGCTCCGCCCACGACCACTCGTACAGTCATGGACGGAGCCTATGCCAGCGCCTTCAGCCGATTCAGTTGGTGGTGGCGGTCTGGCTTTCCTGTCCGATCCGCTCGACCCAGTAGAGCTGCTTGTGTCCCCGGTCGTCGAGGCTGTCGACGACCTTCTGGGCCTCGGCCCGGGTGGGGTAGCGCCCCACCCGGTAGCGGTTGCCGTTGTCGTCCTGACGTATGACCAGCCATGGAAGCAGGGCACCGCTGTCGGTCATCGCGCTTCACCCTCCGCCGCTGTACCTGCCCAGGAAACCGCATTGCGCATATGCCCGAGCTTACGCCCGACCTTTACTGAGCGGATACGGTTTTTCACGAAGAGGTACCTGGGGGGCGTACGCATCCGGCCAGGCGTACGAGCGGGCCGTGCGCGCCGGTCCGGACCCGGCGCACGGAGCGCACCGGCGGGTGGGCGACGTGGGAGCGGCGGCCGCGCCCTCCGGGCGCGACTCGAACAAGGGTCCGGGGTGCGCCCCGGACCCTTGCGAAACGGCTGAAAACCCCGCGCGTGCCCTGTTACCGGACAGGCAGGTGGTACGAGAGGCGGTAGCGGTCCGCCGGCACGACCACGTCCGCGGTCTCCACGGCGCGGCCCGACGCGAAGTACGTACGGCTCACCACCAGCACCACGTGCCCCGGGACCCCGCCCAGCGACATGATCTCCTCGGCCAGGCCCGGGCGGGCCCCGACCTCCTCGACGACGTTGTCCACGACCACGTCGATGGCGGCCATCCGGTCCACCACCCCCGAGCCGCCCAGGGGCCCCTCCTCCGGAAGCATCACCGGGGTCCGGCCGGTCACGGCCAGCGGCTCCCAGGAGGTGGAGAGCATCATGGCCTCCCCCGCGTCGCGGAAGACGTACCGGGTGCGCATGACCCGGTCCCCCGGCTCGATGCCGAGGCGCTCCGCGATCCGGTCCGGCGCGGCCGTCTGCTCGCTGCTGGACTCCCACGTGCCGCGCGTGCCCGCCTCCGCCTGCTCCTGGCGGAACGGCGTCGAGGCCCCGGACGAGCGGTAGCCGGAGCGGGCGACCCGGCGGGGCACGGGCTGCTCGCGCACGTACGTGCCCGACCCGGAGCGGCCCTCCACCAGCCCCTCGGCCATGAGGACCTTGCGCGCCTCCAGCGCCACGGTGTCGGACACCCCGTACTCCTCGCGGATCCGGGCCTGGGAAGGGAGCCGGGCGTGCGGGGGCAGGGAGCCATCGACGATCTTCCGTCGCAGATCCCCGGCGACGCGGAGATAGGCCGGCTGCTCACCGAAAGTCACGAGCCACTCCCATCAGGTTGACAGACAGCTACACCCTGGCAACCGACGGTTGAGCAGCGCAAGCACGGGCCAGAGTTTCACTCGATGTGATGAACCCAGGTCACTCAAACCCCTTACCGCGCGTTACCCACAGGACCTCAGACGGACTCCGACGAAGGCCCCCGCCCGGACCCCGCCCCCGGCCCGCCCGGACCCGGCTCCAGCCACTCCGGCACCCGCGTCGAGAGCCCGTACGACCCGCGCAGCGCCTTCTCCGTCTCCACCGACAGCGCCGCCAGCGCAGCGTCCCACGCCCGCTGGAAGTCGGCCGGCCGGGTCGCCCGGGCCGCCCGCTGCCACTCCCTGCGCGCGGCGGCGACCTCCTTGAGCTGGGCGCCCGCCGCCGGGCCCGCGCCCTGGCGCGAGGTGACGCCCTGGAGCATCCGCTCCTCCGCCGCCAGCGCCTCGTCCACGCCCCGCGCCCACTTCTGGTGCTCGGGCAGCGCCTCGTCGAGGTCCCGGTCGGGGGCGCGCCCCAGCGCCTGGTCCACCGTGTTCAGTGCGCTCAGCAGGGTCACCTGGTCGGGCGTCAGCATGCCCGCATCCTTGCGCAGACTGCCCTTGTGCTCCTCCGTCGACGTGCCGATGAGGCACAGGAGCCGCCGGTCGCCGGTCTGCCAGCTCTCCGGCGAGGGGGTGAAGTAGAACATCTCCGCGTACCCGGGCAGCGCCCACGAGTCCATCGCGTACGCGTCCTGCGCCTTCCAGCAGGTGTCCGTGGCGGTCACCTTCAGCCACCCCTTGCTGGGGTAGGCGCCCGGCCCGAGCGTCGTCGCGGACGTCACCTCGGCGTCGTGCACCCGGTCGCAGCCGACCCGGTAGGTGAAGCGGGCCTCGTCCAGGAGGTCGCCGCCGGGGACGTTGAAGCAGTCGCCCACGCGCAGCTCGTCCATCCCCGTCAGCTGGCCCTCGACCTCCTCCGGCTCCCGCGCCCCGGCCAGCGCGCCGGTGAAGTGCTCCGCGTACCGGGTGACACCGGTGACCAGGACCGCGGTCGTCAGCAGCGAGACCACCAGGCCCACGACGGCCAGGGCGCGGCCCCGCTCCCCCTTGCGCGCGATCTGCACCAGCGCCACGACGCCGAAGACGATCCCGAGCGGCGGGAAGCACAGCAGCCCGACCAGCAGGGAGGCCAGCGCGAATCCGTTGAGCGCGGGCGGGTGCCCGTACGCGGGCGGCGGTCCCCACACCGGCGGCGGCGACGGCGGGGGCCAGGAGTGGCCCGGGCCGGCGGGGGGATGTTGCGGGGGCGGGGTGCTCACAGGGTGAGTGCTCCATCGGGGCGGCGCGAACGAATGCGCGAAATAGTACGCAGCGGGGGCGACCGACTAGTCGGTCGCCCCCGCGTTCATCGCGCGATCCAGCCTGTTATCGCGCCCCTCGCCACCCGGTCGCCCGGGCGGAGGACCTCGGTGCCGTGCCCGGCTTCAGGGGCGTCAGAACTGCAGCGCCCAGGAGTCGATCTTGCCGGTGTCGATGTTGGCGTTGTCGTTCACCCGCAGCTTCCACACCCCGTTGGCCACCTCGGACGAGGCGTTGACCGAGTAGGAGCGGATGATGTTGTCGGCGCTGCCGCCGCTGCGGTTGTGCAGGTTGTAGAGCGTGCCGTCGGGGGCGACGAGGTCGACCTTCAGGTCGCCGATGTAGGTGTGCTTGATGTCGACCGAGACGTTCAGCGCGGCCGGGGCGTTGCCGGAGATCCCGCTGACGGTGACCGGCGACTCGACGGTGGCGTTGTCGTTGACCGCGTAGTCGGCGGTGTTCTCGAACTTGGTGCCCGGGTTCGGCGGCGTGGTGCTCGCGCCCACGTTCAGCAGGCGGTTGGGGGATCCGGTGCCGGGGCTGGTCACCACGTTCGGGGTGGCCGCCGCGACGAGGCCGTCGCGGACCTGCGCCGGGGTGCTCGCCGGGTTCTGCGAGAGGTAGAGGGCCGCCGCGCCGACGACGTGCGGGGTGGCCATCGAGGTGCCCGAGATGGTGTTCGTCGCGGTGTCCCCGGTGCCCCAGGCGGAGGTGATGGAGGAGCCCGGCGCGAAGATGTCCAGGATGCTGCCGTAGTTGGAGAAGCTGGACTTCGCGTCGGTGTTGGTGGTCGAGCCGACGGTGATGGCCTCGGCCACGCGCGCCGGGGACTTGCTGGAGGCGTCCGTGGACTCGTTGCCGGCCGCGACGCCGTAGGTGATGCCGGCGGCTATGGAGTTGCGCACGGCGGTGTCGAGCGCGGAGTCCGCGCCGCCGCCGAGCGACATGTTGGCCACGGCCGGCTTGACGGCGTTGCGGGTGACCCAGTCGATGCCGGCGACCACCTGGGCCGTCGTGCCGGAGCCGTTGTTGTCGAGGACGCGGACGCCGACGATCTTCGCCTTCTTGGCCACGCCGTACGCACCGCCGGCGACGGTGCCGGCGACGTGCGTGCCGTGGCCGTGGCCGTCCTGGGCGGTGTTGTCGTTGTCGACGGCGTCGTAGCCGTCGGAGGCGCGGCCGCCGAAGTCCTGGTGCGTCTTGCGGACGCCGGTGTCGATGATGTACGCGGTGACGCCCTCACCCGCCTTGTCGGGGTAGGTGTAGCTCTGGTCCAGCGGGAGGGCCCGCTGGTCGATGCGGTCCAGGCCCCAGGACGGCGGGTTGGGCTGGGTGGCGTCGACGGTGAAGGTGCGGTTCTGCACGACGGACTGGACCGCCGGGTCGGCGGCGAGCTTTCTGGCCTGCGCCTCGGAGACCTCGACCGAGTAGCCGTTGAGGGCCGCGCTGTAGGTCCGGTCGATCTTCGCGCCGTACCGCTTGGCGACGGCCTTGCCGCTGTCCGCGGTCGAGCGGGCGGCGGAGTCCTTCAGGGTCACGATGTAGCTGCCGGGGACGGCCCCGGCGACGCCGGCGTTCTCGATGACGCCCTGGGGGCCGCCGTCGGCCGCGGAGGCGGGTAGGGCGGCGGCCGCGCCGAGCGCGAGGGCCACGACGGCGGTCGCGCTGACGCCGGCGATCCTCCGGCGGGTGTGACGCATCACGGACATGTGGGGGGTCCTCCTCGTAGGGGTGGTTTTTGCGGGTGCCGAGCGACGGTGCGCGGACACGCGGAAGAACTTGTTTTAAGCATGTCCATGACAACGAATCCCGCCCCAACGGGCCGTCGTCCCCGAAAGGTTGACCCACCCCCGCGCCATCCCACAAGAGCACAACGGACGCACAACGGACGCGTAACATCCGTGGCATACAACGGCCATGAACGAGCAAAGGTGCTCAGCACATGACGCACGCACTTCCTGGTTACGTCTGCCCCGAGGACGGCACGCGCGCGGACGTGCGGACCGCGCCGTGGTGCTGCCCCCTGTGCGGCGGCCCCTGGGACCTCGACTTCACACCCGATCCGGCCATCCCCCTCGAACCGGCGGCGGGACCCCACTCGCTGTGGCGGTACGCGCCCGCGCTGCCGCTGCCGGGGGCGTTCTCGGTCTCGCTCTCGGAGGGGCACACCCCGCTGGTGCCGCTGGCGGAGCGGATTCACGCCAAGCTCGACTTCCTGATGCCGACGCTGTCCTTCAAGGACCGGGGCGCGGTCATGCTCGCCGAACTGGCCCGGCGGCTGGCCCCGGAGCGGGTGATCGCCGACAGCAGCGGCAACGCGGGGACGTCCGTGGCGGCGTACTGCGCGCGGGCCGGGCTGAGTTGTGAAGTTTTCGTGCCGGAGGGCACCTCGGAGAAGAAGACGGAGCAGATGCGGGCGCACGGGGCGGCCGTACGCGTGGTCGCGGGCGGCCGCGAGGCCACGGCGCGGGCCGCGCGGACGGCGGCGGACGAGCCGGGGGTCTTCTACGCCAGCCACGTCTTCAACCCGTACTTCCTGCACGGCACCAAGACGTACGCGTACGAGATCTGGGAGGCCCTCGGCGGGCGGCTGCCGGAGGCGCTGGTCGTACCGGTCGGCAACGGCACCCTGCTGCTGGGCGCCGCGCTGGCGGTGGAGGAGCTGGCCCGGCACGGGGTACGGCCGCCCGCGCTGATCGGGGTGCAGGCGGAGGCGGTGTCCCCGCTGGCGGCGGCCTTCGCGGCCGGCGCCGAGGACGCCGCGGCGGTGCCGCAGCTGCCGACGGCGGCGGAGGGCATCGCGATCCCGGCCCCGCCGCGGGCCCGGCAGATCCTGGCGGCGGTCCGCAAGTCCGGCGGCACCTTCGTCACGGTCCCGGACGACCGGCTGCGCGAGGCGCAGCGGGACCTGGCGCGGCGCGGCCTGTTCGTGGAGCCGACGGCGGCGGCGTGCTGGGCGGCGGTGGCCCCCACCGCCCCCGGCGACCCCCTCCGCGGCCGCACGGCGGTCATCCCCCTGTGCGGCGCGGGCGCGAAGGCGGGGTAGGTGTCGGAAAACCGCCAGCCGGACGGGGCCCGGTCTGATCAACTTGCCTCATGACCACCAACGTTGACCGCGCCGCCCAGGCCACCGCCTTCACCGCGCTGCACACCCCCGCCGCCCCCCTCGCCCTCGCCAACGCCTGGGACGTCGCCAGTGCCCGGCTCGTCGAGGCGGCCGGGGCGGCGGCCGTCGCCACCACCAGTGCCGGGGTCGCCTGGTCGCTCGGGGCGCCCGACGGGGACGCGCTCGCGCGGGAGCGGGCGCTGGAGCTGATCGCCCGGGTGGTCTCGGCCGTCTCCGTGCCCGTCACCGCCGACATCGAGGGCGGCTTCGCCACCGACGCCGCCGGGGTCGGCGAGACCGTCACCGGGGTCCTGGCCGCCGGGGCGGTCGGCATCAACATCGAGGACGGCCGCCGCGCCCCCGCCGAGCACGCGGAGCGCCTCGCCGCGGCCCGGGCCGCCGCCGACGCGGCCGGGGTCCCGCTGTACATCAACGCCCGCGTGGACACGTACCTCTTCGGCCTCGGCGAGAGTTCCGCCCGCCTCGACGAGACGCTCGCCCGCGCCGCCGCCTACCTCGCAGCAGGCGCCACCGGCGTCTTCGTGCCCGGCGTCACCGACCCGGCCACCGTCGCGGAGCTCGCCAAGGGCATCGGCGGCCCGCTCAACGTCCTCGTCGGCCCGGACGCCCCTTCCGTCGCCGAGCTCGGTGCCCTCGGCGTGGCCCGCGTCAGCCTCGGCTCCTGGGTGGCCGAGGCCGCGTACGCCGTGGTCCGCCGCGCCACCGAGGAACTGCTGGCCGGCGGCACGTACGGCTCCCTCGCCGGGGCCCTGCCGTACGGGGAGCTGAACGCCCTGCTCAAGGGCTGAGAAATCGAGAAGCGTGCATGCGGCACCGACCGTAGGATCCGGCCATGGGTACCTCGACTCCGATAGACAGCACGGGCGCGGCGACGGACACGTCCCGCCGCAGGACCACCGGGGCCGTGTGGTTCGCGCTCGCGCTCGTGTACGTGGTCTGGGGCTCGACCTACCTCGGCATCCGGATCGTCGTCCAGACCATGCCGCCCTTCCTGTCCGCGGGGGCCCGCTTCATCACCGCCGGCCTGGTGCTGGCCGGCATCGTCGCCTGGCGGTACGGGCCGGCCGCGCTCAGGATCACGGCCGCGCAGGCCCGCTCGGTGGTGCTGGTCGGCCTGCTGCTGATCCTCGGCGGCAACGGCCTGGTGGTGCTGGCCGAGACCTCCATCCCGTCCGGGCTGGCCGCGCTGCTGGTCGCGTCGGTGCCGATGTGGGTGGTGGTGCTGCGGGCGGCCACCGGGGACCGGCCGCCGCTGCGCACCCTGGCCGGGGTGCTGGTGGGCCTCGCCGGGCTGGCGGTGCTGACCAGCCCGGGGCTGAGCGGGGACGTCCACCTGGGCGGGGTGCTGCTGGTGGTGGGCGCCGCGCTGCTGTGGTCGCTGGGCTCGTTCTCGGCCGGGCGGCTGCCGATGCCGGAGAACCCCTTCACCGGCTCCGCGTACCAGATGCTGGCGGGCGGGGTCGCCGGTGTGGTGGTGGGGCTGCTGCGCGGCGAACAGCACGGCCTGGACGTCGGCTCCTTCTCCACCTCTTCGTGGGTGGCCCTGGGCTACCTCGTGCTGATCGGGTCGGTCGTCGGCTTCACCGCGTACGCGTGGCTGCTCCAGGCGGCGCCGCTGTCGCTGGTGGCCACGTACGCGTACGTCAATCCGGTGGTGGCCGTCGCGCTGGGGGCGCTGATCCTGGACGAGCCGCTGACCCTGCCGATCGTGCTGGGCGGCGCGATCGTGGTGGCGGCGGTCGGCGTGATCGTCAGCACCGAACGCCGGAAGAAGTAGCTCCGCTCAGCCCCTGGCCGCCCGCTCGTACAGGGCCTTGGCCTTCTCGTCGTACAGCGCGGCCGTGGAGTCCACGTCCGTGTCCCCGCCGCTGAGCACCCCGATCAGCCGGCCGGGCTGCCCCGTGCCGCCGCGGTCGGCGATCCAGGGGCTGCCGCTGGTGCCGGTCCAGAAGCCCGAGCAGCTGATGTACAGCATGTCGGGGTCGTCGAGGTCGTGGCGGGTCTGGGTGGTGCAGGACACCGGCTTGTTCTGCGGGTTGTGCTCGGACTCCGGGTAGCCGACGACGGTGACCTCGCGCTCGTACCCGGAGGTCCAGTCGGGCACGGGCGCCTCGCCCTTGCCGCCGACGGCGTCCTGCACGCTGCGGCCGTCCTCGTCGGGCTCGATGGTGAGGAAGGCGAAGTCGGCGGTGTCGTCGCCCCACTTCGTCCAGCGTTCGTCGACGTGGATCGAGCGGACCTTCCACATGCCGAGGGGCTGGGTGCCGGAGCCCTCCCCGGAGAAGGCGGGCGCGAAGGAGAGCTCGCCGATGGCGAGGCCGTCGTGGGCGACCTCGCCGGGCACTCCGTCCTCGCCCGCCGGGGCGACGCAGTGGGCGGCGGTCGCGACGACGTTGCCCCTGGGGCTGTCGACCACGCTCGCCGTGCACCAGTGCTCCCCGTTGGCCATGAGCACGCCGACGGTGGGGAAGGGGTGCACCGGGCGCTCGCCGGGCGCCTTGAGGAACGCGACGGCGCACACCATCGCGATCCCCGCGGCGGCGGCCGCCGTGGCCCCCTTCACCGCCGGGCTCATCGCACGGCGGGGTCGGGTGTCGGTCCCTGCATCACCTTGCTGATCCACTCCAGGGAGCCCTCCCTCATTCCGCGTACGTACGACTTCCCGTTGTGCTCACCATCCTGGATCACCTGGAGCCGGGTGTGCACGGGGCCCCTGCCGTACTCGCGCATGAACCGCTCGGCCAGGTCGCGGCCGCTCTCCTTGGTGCCGATCTGGAAGTTGATCCAGACCTCCGGACCACCCTCCCTGATCAGCTTCTCGGCGAGCTTCTCGGGGTTGTTCTCGTCCATGGCCTGCCGGTTCCCCCTCCACAGCGGGGAGTCGGGGACGAAGTCGACGCCGCTGGCGATGACCGCCTTGAAGCGCTCGGGGTACTTCAGGACGTGCTTGAAGGCACCGAAGCCGCCCGAGGAGGAACCCATGAAGGCCCAGCCGTCGCGGGAGGTGAAGGTGCGGAAATTGGCCTTCGTGAAATCCGGGATGTCATCGGCCATCCAGGTGCCCATCTTCGGCTGGCCGGGGATGTCCGATCCGTCGAAGTGGTGCTTGGTGTCCGCGTTGATCACCGGCATGACGAGGATGAAGGGCAGGCTGGTGCCCGCCTTGACCCCGTCGATCACGGCCTGCTGGAGCCCGAGGCCGGGACCGGTGCCCCAGTAGTTCTTGGGGTAGCCGCGGCCGCCGGGCAGGGAGATCAGCACGGGGAAGGCGCTCTTGGCGTACTTCGGTTCGTCGTACTCCTTGGGCACCCACACCCACACGTCGCCCGTGAAGCCGGACTTCTGGCCGGTCAGGGTGGTCATCGCGATCTGCGTGCCGTCCGGCAGCCGGCTCGTGCGGGTGAACTCGGCCTTGGGGCCGGTGGGCATCAGCACCCCCGGGCGGATGTCCTCGGCGGCGGCCGACTCCTGGATCTTGCCGAAGGAGACCGGATCCCCCATGTCCGAGAAGAGGCCCGCCTTGTACGCCGCGCCGCCCCCGGCGGCGAGGGCGAGCGCGAGTCCGCCGCCGATCAGGATCTGGCGCCTGCGCGGGCGCCGGGGGCGACGGCCGCCCTTGGTCGTGGGGCCGCCGTCGCCTTGGTGGTCATACTGCACTGATTTGTTCCCGTTCCTTCTCCGGCGCCCTGGTTGGGCGCGGGTCGGACCGATTGGTCCCCCTTAACACCTGTACAGAGGTGTGAACGACCGTATGGGTTGCCTGGGACCGGGGCGACGTGGCGAGGGCCACGTGGCGGAGTCCGGCGACGGGCCGGGGGGCGGGTCCTGCCTGCGGGAACGGGAGGTGTTCGAACGTACGGGCCCCGGTCAGCCGGCCTCGGGCCTGGGGCCCTTCAGCACCTTGCTGACCCACTCCAGCGAGCCTTCCTTCATGCCGCGCACGTAGTGCCAGCCGTTGTGCTCGCCGTTCTGGATGTCGCGGATGGTCGTCTTGACCGGGCCGTTGCCGTACTGCTGCACGAACTTCGTCATCCGGTCCTTGCCGGACTCCTTCGTGCCGACCTGGAAGTTGATGTAGACGTCCGGGCCGCCGCTCGCGATCAGCTTCTCGGCGAGCTTCTCGGGGTTGTTGGCGTCCATCTCCGCCTGGTGGCCCTTCCAGAGCGGGGAGTCGGGGGTGATCTCTCCGCCGCTGGCGATCACGGCCTTGAACTTGTCCGGGTGCTGGAGGACCGTCTTCATGCCGACGAAGGCGCCCGAGGAGGAGCCCATGAAGGCCCAGCCGTCGCGGGACTTGTACGTACGGAAGTTGGCGCGGGCGAAGTCCGGGACGTCCTCGGCGATCCAGGTGCCCATCTTGGGCTGGCCGGGTATGTCGGCGCCGTCGTAGTAGTACTTGTTGTCCGGGTTGAGCACGGGCATGACCAGGACGAAGGGCAGGCTGGTGCCGGCCTGGACGCCCTCGGACACGGCCTTCTGGAGGCCGAGGCTGCGGTCGGCCCAGTAGTTGGTGGGGAAGCCGTTGCCGCCGGGGAGGGCGATGAGGACCGGGAAGGCGCTCTTGGCGTACTTCGGGTCGTCGTACTCCTTGGGGGCCCAGACCCAGACGTCGCCCTCGAACCCGGACTTGGCGCCGGCCAGGCGGGTCTTGGCGACGACCGTGCCGTCGTCGAGCCTGGTGGTCTGCTTGAAGTCGGACTTCGGGCCGGCCGGCATCTGCACGTCCGGGTCGCCGCTGGGCTTGGGCGGGGCGGAGGGCTCCGCCTGCTTCGCGCCGCCGCCGGAGACGCCGCCGGAGTCCGTGCCGCCGGCCGCGGGCGGGCTGGGCGTGCCGAAGCTGACGGCCTCGCCGTTGCCGGAGAACCAGTCCTTCTCGTAGGCGACGAAGCCGCCCCCGCCGAGGAGCAGCGCGCAGGCGACGCCCGCGCCGGTCCACATCGCGCGCCGGGACTTCCTGCGGCCCTGCCCCCGCTCGGGCTCGGGGCCGGACGACTGCTGCGGGTACTCGTGCACGGACTTCGCTCCGAACGATCGTGCCTGCCCCGGGCGGGACAGTGCGGGTGGGCATCCCCCTGCTTCTGATGCGCGGATCCTGCGAGAAGTTCCGGGCGCTCGCGAAAACCCGGCCGGAACATCAGGTTTCCGGCAGCTCACCTCAGGGTGTCGAGCACCTCGGCGCAGCGCCCCAGCAGCTCGATGAGCTGCGCCCGCTCCTGCTCCGTGAGGGCGGCGGCCAGGGCGGTCTCGACGCGGACGGCGCCGGTGTCGGCCAGCTCCATCGCGGCGCGGCCCTCCGGGGTGAGCCGGGTCTCCAGCACGTTGCGGTGCCACTCGTGGGGGGTCCGCTCGATGAGGCCGCGCTCGTGGAGGTTCTTCAGGACGGTGTTCATGGTGGGCGGTGTGACCCCGCAGAGCCGGGCGAGGGCGGCCGCCGAGATGCCCGGCTTCTCCGCCAGCCAGAGCAGGGCGGCGTACTGCGGAACCGTTACTGCCGCCGGCTTGCATGCGGCGTTCTTCGCCGCGAGGAGCGCCTGCTCGGCGCGCTTGATGTGCGCGCCGATGCGCTCCTCGGGAGGCATGGAGGTCATTGCGGCATCCTACGACCCTTGCCAGATATTAGAACTCTAATTACTCTGCGAACACGCCGATCAAGAAGGGTTCACCCATGCGCAAGCCCTCTCATGCCCTCGTCACCGCGGCGGCCGTCGCCCTGGCCGCGGCCCTGACCACGGCGGCCGCCCCCGCCCCCGCCGCCGCTCCCTCCGTCGGGACGGCGTTCACCCTCCCCGGCTCGAAGGTCTACCCGGAGGGCATAGCCTCCGACCCCCGCACCGGCACGGTGTACGTCGGCTCGTACGCGGACGGCACGGTGTACCGCGCCCGCCCGGGGGCCCGTACGGCCGAGGTGTTCCTCCCCTCCGGCACCGACGGCCGGCGCACGGCGAACGGGCTGCGCGTCGACGCGCGGGGCCGCCTGTGGGTCACGGACTCCACGGCCGGGGTGGCGGTGTACGACACGGCGACGGGCGCCCGCCTGGCCCGCTTCGACGCGGACGCCGCCGTCCCCCACTTCGTCAACGACCTGGTCATCACCCCGGACGGCACCGCCTACCTGACGGACAGCGTCCGCGCGGTGGTCTACCGGGTCACCCCCGGGCAGCTGCGCGCCGGCTCCGGCCCACTGACCGTGGCGTACGACCTGGGCCGGCACGTCACCCCGCCGCCGCCCGGCCGCTTCACGCTCAACGGCATCACCGCCGACCGGTCGGGCCGCTACCTGCTGACGGTCGACATGACCGCGGGCGAACTCCACCGCGTCGACCTGCGCACCGGCGCCCTGAGCCGGGTCGCCCTGACGGGCGGCGACCTGAAGGCCGCCGACGGCCTCCAGCTCTCCCCCACGGGCACCCTCCGGGCGGCCCACAACATCACCAACACCCTGACCCGCTGGCAGCTCACCCCGGACGGCACCCGGGCCCGCCTGACCCGCACCCTCACGGACCCGTCGCTCCAGATACCCACCACCCTGGCCCACACCCCGGGCCGCACCCTGGTGGTCCGCTCCCAGTTCGACAAGGACGGCCCGCTGACCCCCTCCACGGGCACCCCCACCACCTTCTCGGTGGCCGCGGTCCAGGGGTGGTGAACCCTCAGAGCCCCGTCAGGTGCTCCGGGCGGACCGGGGTCTTGTCCAGCTCCAGGCCCGTCGCGGCGCGGATGGCCGCGAGGACGGCCGGGGTGGACGACAGGGTCGGGGCCTCGCCGATGCCGCGGACGCCGTACGGGGCCTCCGGGTCGGCCAGTTCGAGGTAGTCGACCGGGATCGTCGGGGTGTCGAGGATGGTCGGGAGCAGGTAGTCGGTGAAGGAGGGGTTGCGCACCTTCGCGGTCTTCGGGTCCACGATGATCTCCTCCATCACCGCGACGCCCAGCCCCTGGACGGTGCCGCCCTGGATCTGGCCGACGACGGACAGCGGGTTGAGCGCCTTGCCCACGTCCTGCGCGACGGCCAGCTCCACGACCTTGACCAGGCCGAGTTCGGTGTCCACCTCCACCACCGCCCGGTGCGCGGCGAAGGCGTACTGCACGTGGCCCTTGCCCTGGCCGGTGACCCGGTCGAAGGGCTCGGTGGGGAAGTGCCGCCACTCCGCCTCGACCTCGACGGCCGCGTCCTCCAGGACGTCGGCGAGGGCCGCGAGTACCTCCCCGCCGGCGGTGACCACCTTGCCGCCCTCCAGGAGCAGCCCGTCGGACGCCCACGCCGGCTGCCGGGCGCCGAACTTGCGCCGGCCGATCTCCAGGACCCTCTCCCGGACGAGCTCGCAGGAGTTCTTCACCGAACCGCCGGTCATGTACGTCTGGCGGCCCGCCGAGGTCGAACCCGCCGAGCCCACCTGGGTGTCGGCGGGGTGGATGGTGACCTGCTGGACGCCGAGTTCGGTACGGGCGATCTGCGCGTGGATGGTGACACCGCCCTGGCCGACCTCCGCCATGGCCGTGTGCACCATCGCGACGGGCTCGCCGCCCATGACCTCCAGGCGCACCTTGGCCGTCGAGTAGTCGTCGAACCCCTCGGAGAAGGCGACGTTCTTGATGCCGACCGCGTAGCCGACGCCACGGACGATGCCCTCGCCGTGCGTGGTGTTGGACAGGCCGCCCGGCAGCGCGCGCAGGTCGGCCGGGCCGCCGGCGGTCTCCCACTGGCGCTGGGGCGGCAGCGGACGCTCCTTGACCATGCGCAGCAGTTCGGCGACCGGGGCGGGGTGGTGCACGACCTGCCCGGTGGGCATGACCGTGCCCTGCTCCATCGCGTTGAGCCGGCGGAACTCGACCGGGTCCATGCCCAGCTTCGCCGCGAGCCTGTCCATCTGGGCCTCGTACGCGAAGCAGGCCTGGACGGCGCCGAAGCCGCGCATCGCGCCGCAGGGCGGGTTGTTGGTGTAGAGGCCGACCGCCTCGATGTCCACGTCGTCGATGACGTACGGACCGGCCGAGAGGGACGCGGCGTTGCCGACGACCGAGGCCGTGGAGGAGGCGTAGGCGCCGCCGTCGAGCACGATCTTGCAGCGCATGTGCGTCAGTTTGCCGTCGCGGGTGGCGCCGTGCTCGTAGTACAGCTTCGCCGGGTGCCGGTGGACGTGGCCGAAGAAGGACTCGAAGCGGTTGTAGACCATCTTCACCGGCTTGCCCGTGCGCAGCGCGAGCACGGAGGCGAGGATCTGCATGGAGATGTCCTCGCGGCCGCCGAACGCGCCGCCGACGCCGGCCATCGTCATGCGGACCTTCTCCTCGGGCAGGCCGAGGACGGGGGCGATCTGCCGGAGGTCCGAGTGCAGCCACTGGGTGGCGACGTACAGGTCGACGCCCCCGTCCTCGGCGGGCACGGCGAGGCCGGACTCGGGGCCGAGGAAGGCCTGGTCCTGCATGCCGAAGGTGTACTCCCCGGTGACGATGACGTCGGCCCGCGCGGCGGCCGCGTCGGCGTCGCCGCGGACGATCGGCTGGCGGTGGACGATGTTGGGGTGCGGGACGTGGGCGCTGTGGTGGTCGTCGCGGTGCTCGTGGACGAGTACGGCGTCCGGGGCGAGCGCGGAGGCCTCGTCGGTGATGAGCGGCAGCTCCCGGTACTCGACCTTGATCTTCCCGGCGGCGCGGCGGGCGGTCTCGGGGTGGTCGGCGGCCACCAGGGCGACCGGCTCGCCGTGGTGGCGGACCTTGCCGTGGGCCAGCACCGGGGTGTCCTGGAACTCCATGCCGTAGTACTTCACGGGAGCCGGCAGGTCGTCGTACGTCATGACCGCGTGCACACCGGGGACGGCCAGGGCCTCGGCGACGTCGATGGAGACGATCTCGGCGTGCGCGACCGTGGACCGCAGGGTCTGGCCCCACAGCATGTCCTCGTGCCACATGTCCGAGGAGTACGCGAACTCGCCGGTGACCTTCAGGGTGCCGTCCGGGCGCAGCGTCGACTCGCCGATGCCGCCCCTGGTCCGGGAGCCCTGGGTGACGTTGGTGGGGATACCGCTGGTGGTGCCGGCCATCTTCGGACCGCCTCTCTCTGCGTGACGTGCCGGTGCCGCGACCCCCGTGCGCGGCATCCGGCTCCCGCGTGGCCGAAACCGCTGTCGGCCGCACGCAGAGCAGTAGACACAGGGCCCGAGGACGCGAGGCAGTCACCGATCCGTCAGAACCGGCCTCCCGGCCGCCTGTGGACGACCGTGCGTTCTTACCGCGCTGCCCCTGTGAACTGCGGTGATCCGGCCCCGGGAAGGGGCACCGCGTGAAAGGGTGGAGATCATGCGGCTGCGCGAACTCCTCGACAGCACCGACCTCGGGCTCCGTCTGCTCGTGGGCCGGGACTCCGGTGACGGCGTGCTGGACCGGGCCGTCCGCTCCGTCCCGACCATCGACCTGGCCGACCCCGGCCGTTTCCTCACCGGCGGGGAGCTGGTGCTCACCGGGCTCGCCTGGTGGCGGGGCGCCGGGGACGCCGAGGCGTTCGTGGGCGTCCTCGCGCGGGCGGGCGTCACGGCCCTGGCGGCCGGCGAGGTCGAGCACCGGCTCGTCCCGCACGACCTCGTACGGGCCTGCCGGCTGCACGGCCTGCCGCTCGTGGCGGTGCCGCCGGAGACCTCGTTCGCCGCGATCACCGAGCACGTCCTGCACCGTCTGCACCGCCGGGACGTCGGCAGCCTCGCCGCCGTGGTCGAACGCCACCGGCGGCTGCTCGCCGACCGGGCCGCGCCGGACTCCGTACTGGAGCTGCTGCGGCACAGCCTCGGCCTCGACGTGCGCGTGCTGTCGGCGACCGGGCGCCAGATCGCCGGCGCCCACCCCGCGCCGCACCCCAGGACGGCGGCCGCGCTGGCCGCCCGGTACCTCGCGGCCCGCCGTGCCCGCGAGGCGGCTCCGTACCGGGTCGAGGTCGGGGAGCGGAGCTACTCCCTCGTCCCGGTCCCGGGCGGCGCCGGGGACGCCGCCGAGCTGGGCGACTGGATGGCCGTGGTGGAGGCCGGCGTGTCCGGCCGGCCCGCGTGGGACGGGGAGCTCCTCGACCGGGTCGCCGAACTGCTCACCGACGCGCGCTGCGCGCACGAGAAGGCGAAGGCGGCCCGCCGCGACCTCGCCCGCCGCTCCCTCGACCTGGTGCGCAGCAGCATCCCGGCCGAAGAGATCCCGGTGCGGCTGCGCAGTACCGCGCAGGCCGTCATCAGCGGGGTCGGCCACTGGCCGCGCTGCCAGTACGTGGTGGCCCGCGGCGTCCCCGCCCCGGCGCTGCGCGTCCTCCTGGAGGAGGCGCTGGTCCAGGAGGACGGCCCGGTGGCGGTGTCCGCGGAGGACATCGCCGCCACCGTCGACGGCGACGAAGCCGTGCTCCTGGTCCTGGTCCCGGAGGCGGCCCTCGACTGCGGGGCCCTCCAGCGGCGGCTCTCGGCGGCTCTCGGGCGCTGGCTCGCCCCGTCGGAGGGGGTCGGCGTCGGCGTCAGCTCCCCGGTGGACGACCCCGGCGACGCCCGCCGGGCCCTGGGCGAGGCCCACAACGCGATGCGGGTCGCCTTCGAGGGGCCGGACCGGGTGACCGTACGCGGTCCCGGCGACCTGACCGCGCACGTCCTGTCGCTGCTGCCGCTCATCCCGGCGGACGCCCGCCGGGCCTTCGCGGCCCGCCACCTGGGGCCGCTGCGCGACCACGACCGCCGCCACCGGACGGAGCTGCTGGCCACGCTGGAGGCGTTCCTGGACCGCGACGCGTCCTGGACCAGGACGGCCGCCGAACTCCGCCTGCACGTGAACTCGTTGCGCCACCGCATCACCCGCATCGAGCAGCTGACGGGCACCGACCTGAGCCGGCTGGAGACCCGGCTGGACTTCCTGGCGGCCCTGCGGGCCGGCTGAGGCGCCGCCGGGCCGTCGGGCCGTCGGGCCGATGGGCCGTCGGGCCGATGGGCCGTCGGGCCGTCGGGCCGTCGGCGGAGCGGTCAGGCGGCGGCCACGCGCAGGACCACCGACAGGGAGCTGACGACCAGCAGGCCGAGGACGACCCGGCGGAAGCGCTCGGCGTTCAGGCGGTGGAAGGCCTTCTCTCCGACGAATATCCCGATGAGCAGGGCCGGCACCCCCACGAGGAGCATCTGCCCGACGGTCGCGGTGAGCTGGCCGCTGATGCCGAAACCGGCGAGCGCGGCCAGGCTGGTGCCGGAGAACACCACGCCCAGGGTGGCGCGCTGGACCCTGGGCTCCAGCTTCATGCTCTGGAACGCGGCGACCATCGGCGGGCCGTCGATGCCGGTGGCGGCGAAGGAGGCCCCGGAGAACATGCCCACGGCCATCACCGTCTTCAGGCCGCCGCCCAGCGCGATCTTCCGCCACACGATGAACGTGCCCAGCAGGACCACCGCCGTGATGACGAACAGCAGCACCCGCGAGGGGAGCGTGGCCAGCAGCCACACGCCGAACGGCACGCCGGCCAGCCCGGACAGCAGGGTGGCCGTCATCACGCGGCGGTCGACGTACCGCCAGTCGCGGACGGCGATCCACAGGCTGAGCGGGGCGGCCGTGATCCCGGCCACCACCACCGCGCTCGCCGGGTCGATGAGCAGCGCCAGGGGCGGGACGGCCACCAGGGAGAAGCCGAAGCCCGCCGTGGTGCGTACGACGGAGGCGGCGGCCAGCACCAGGAAGGCGCCGAGGAGGATCAGCATGGCGGCACCAGATCGTTCTCGCTGATGGTGTACGTCAGCGGGGGGTAGGTGAAGTCCGTCTCGTTGTTCTCACGGCGCCGCAGTCGGTAGAACTCGCGCCTCTGCTCGTCATCGGCCGGCACGAGGCGCGCACCCTGTGGGAGGTAGGGGTGTCCGTCGCGGAACCGGACGAGGGTCTTCGACGTTCGGAAGGTCACGCCGAGCCACTCGTTGTCCGCCGCCGGGACGGGCGCGTCCAGGACGATCCTGTGCCTGAACCGCCGGTTCGAGTCGACGGAGAACGCGACGACGCTGTTGTGGGCGAGGGGTACCTCGAACTTCTCCCCACCGTCCCCCTTCGGTTCGAAGACCAGTTTCCGCGGCGGACCCGCTTCGGGATGCCGGTAGCAGGAGAAGACGGCGATGAACGACTCGTCTGCCAGGTCGAGGGCCTGGTCGCAGTGGCCGCCCATGGTCCGGTAGGCGTTCGTGTAGCTCTCGATGAGGGCGTTGTTGAAGCCGGCCGGAAGCGCCGCGGATTCTTGGACCCGCCGCGCCAGCCGTTCGTGCACCGCCCGGAAACGCTGCGCCGGGGTGCCGTACCGGGTGGTGGTACGCACGAGGGGCACGCCGCCCGCCTCGTCGGCCCTGGTGAGCACGGCGCCGCGCCGGCCCTTCCCCACGTCTTCCCACCGGACCGACGCGGACAGTTCCGCGAAGAGGTCCTCCTCGGCCGGCAGGGCACACGAGAGGATCTCGTCCGGGATCCTAGATCCGAGGGGCAACGTAGTCTCCCGTGTTCATGCTGAAGAGGAATGCGTCGCCGTAGTCGACGAAGGACGAGGTCCTGTTCTCCTCCGCGTACAGCCTCCGCAGCTCGTCCATGCCCTCCGGTGTGGGCGGTCCCAGCCTCACCGGATCTCCGGCCGTCTTGAGGAACGTGTGCCCGTCCTTGTGAACGGCTTCGGCGCTCGAACAGCGCACCACGTATCCCAGCCGGGTCGGCAGCAGTCCGGCGTCCAGCCCCGAGGGCCGGATCTCGTGCGTGTACAGGCGGTTGGTGGACAGCGGCATGAAGAACACGGAGCCGGGATAGAGGGTCACGGTGAACTGCGGGGGCAGCGCGAGCCCGTCGCGTTCCCCGACCGGCTCCTTGAGGCGGAACCGGAGGCTGGTCAGCCCGCTGGCACCCTTCGCGCCGTAGTCGAAGGCGTCTTCGTCCAGGGGCTGCAGCTCGTCGAGCCGGTCGTAGAAGGTGCAGAAGGCCATGACCCCGTTGACGGGCATGTCCTTGGTCTTGTCCGCATGGGCCGAGATCTTCGCCTTGGACTGCTTGCGCCCGGCCGCGGCAAGGGTGTTGTGGTAGATCTGGGCGAGGACGTGGTTCAGCGGCGCCGGATTCCGGAAGACGACGGCGGCCTCACGGTTCAGGGCCTCGACGATCTCCGTGTCCGTCGGGCGGAAGCCCTCGGTCGGCCCCGAGAGGTTCGTGGAGCACCGGAGCAGGCGGAAGTGCAGTTCGTCGCCGTCCCGCGTGACGGGCGTCAGATAGATTCCGCTGCGATGGGCCGTTCCGGGCTTGGTGGACTCCGTCAGGGACTGGAACTCGTGCTCCGAGCTGATCCGCCCGAAGTGACCGGCGCCGGGGTCGAAGAACCGGCGGTAGTACACGCCGGCGCCGTGCACGCGGACGGGTACCCGGCCGAGGCCGACGGGGGTCCAGGGCCCGCCGGCGTCCCCGCGGTGGCCGTGCGACAGCTCCCGGACGACGAACACCCGGTCCGCCCCGTCCAGTCGGCGGGCGTTGACCGCGGATACGTCACCACACAGGTAGACGGTCCTCCGCCCGGGGTCGAACGAACCCGAGGCAAGGTCCTCCGGCGTGATCACGGACCCGAAGAACTCCCTGACCAGGCCACCGTCCCGCAGCGCCGAAGGCGCGACCAGGACATTGCCCGCGTCCTCGATCCGGGCTTCCGCGGTCTCTGCCGTAATCATCACAGCCCCTCCCCACTGCGGACGTGAACGATCAAGCTAACCCACGAATACGGCGACCGGTCCAGACGGTGCGAGTTCATCCAGACCGAGTGGAGAGCCAGGGGTGTCCACGTGGGACACCGGTTCACCGTCCACGAGACCTGATTGCCGTGGGTGGCCGGTTACGGCGCGGCCGGTTGCCGAAAATCCTCCGGCCGGGATCGCTGGCTCTCAGGCTTGAGCTGTGGGCCGCTACCGTGAAGCCATGACCGCACTGCCCGACTGGATGCGCCCGCCGCGCGCGGAAGGCTGGTTCGCGGAGGACCTCGACCGCCTCCCCGAGGCACCCCGCCACACCGAGCTGATCGATGGAGCCCTCGTCTTCACGATGTCGCCCCAGCGGTGGTGGCACGGCCACCTCGTCACCATGCTCACCGTCGCACTCATGGAGCAGGTGCCCGCCGACACCAGGGTCGGCCGCGAGATGACCATCAAGCTCGACCCGCGCAACCGTCCCGAAGCGGACCTGCTGGTGACGACGGCCGATTTCGACGGCGATCGCACCTGGTTCGCACCGGAGGACGTCCAGCTCGTCATCGAGGTCGTCTCTCCGGAGTCCGCCCATCGCGCTCGCACAGTAAAGCTCCGCAAGTACGCCGAGGCCGGCATCCCCCACTACTGGTGCATCGAGGACGAGGACGGCGCACCCGTCGTCCACGTCTACGAGCTCGACGAACCCACCGGCGCATACGCGCCCGCCGGGATCTTCCGGGGCACCCTCCAGCGCCCGGTCCCCTTCGAGGTCACCCTGGACCTCGACAAGCTCACGCCGCCCCGAAGCAGCTGAAAAGCCGGCACGGGGATGCGGACCGGGTCGGACTCCCCAGAGTCCGACCCCTTCTGACCTGCACGTTTGACGAAGCGACTACACCTTCACCTGAATGCCCCTGCCGCGTTGCACCCCATCCGCCCCGGTCATCGCATGGAGTGGGAACCCGAGCCCGCGCGGGGCCACCGGAAGGCAGGAAAGGGCGCTATGTACGTTCGCAGCATCTATGCAACGGGTGATCCGGCCGAGCTCGACGGGGTCGCCGAGGCGCTCCGGACCGATGGGCGTGCGCTGCTGTCGGCGCAACCGGGCTTTCGCGGGATGGGGCTGTTCGCCGACCGCGAGCTCGGCAAGCTCCTGGTGGGATCGTGGTGGGAGGACGAGGCCTCCCGGCAGGCCAGCTACGAGAACCTGAGCAAGCGGCGGGCCGAGATGATGGCCCCCTTCGCGCAGACCGTGACGGTCGACAACTGGGAAGCGGCGGTCGCCCGGCGCGCAGAGGAACTCGGCACGGGCGCGGGGTTCCGGCTGGTCCACATGGACGTCGAGCCGGCCGACATCGACCTGCTGGTGGACACGTTCCGCGACACCTCACTGCCCAAGGTCCAGAAGATCCCCGGACTGGCCGGCATCTCCCTGCTCATCGATCGCGACCGGGGCAGAGCCGCCGTCGGTGCGCTCTACGCCGACGGCGACGCACTCGTGGCATCCCGTGGCGCCGTCGCGGCGGTCCGCGGAGAGGCCACGGCGAAGGCTCGCGCAACCACCCGCAGCCTCGAGGAATTCGAGGTGGTCCTGGCCACGGCGGTACCCCACGCCTGAGCCTGCCTCCGCTTCCGCGATCGCGAGTCAGCACCAAGTCGGCATGGGCATGCAGAAGGGGTCGAACTCGACGAGTCCGGCCCCTTCTGACCTGCACGCTTGCGAAATCAGTCCATCGGCCGGGGGCGTGGCTCGTACGCGGATGCCCCTGCACGCCGCAGGGCCTCGGGATCTCCGTCCCCGGAATCAGCCACCCAATCGGCGGCTCATCCCAACGAGTGCACGCAACCCACGTTGTGTACACATGGCACACTCGGTACCTTTGAGGCATGACTCAGCCGCTGCCCATAGAGTCCATTCGCGACGTACGCGCCCACTTGGCCGAAGTCGTCGAACGGGCCGACCGTGACGACGTGCCCACTGTCATCACCCGCCGCGGCAAGCAAGTCGCCGCCGTGGTCTCGATCGAGGTGCTGCGCAAGTACCAGGAGTGGGAAGAACGCGAGATCAACCGCATCATCGACGAGCGCATGGCGAACCCGGCCGCCGGCGTCCCGATCGAGGACGTGATGAGGGAGACCCTGGCGCGCAGTGAGTGACTACCACACGGTGTTCCGACCCGAGGCCCAGGCCGAGCTGCGCAAGATCCCGCGTGACATGGCGCTTCGCACCCTGGCCAAACTGACAGAGCTGGAGAGCGACCCCTTCGGCTTCAACACCACGGCACTCGTATCCCAGCCTGAGCGCCGCCGCCTACGGGTCGGCGACTACCGTGTCATCTACACGATCGACAACGGGGAGCTGGTGGTGTGGGTCGTACACGTCGGACACCGCTCCACGGTCCACGACACTTAGCTGCTCCCGGTCCTGCGGACTGTTGCGGACAGCAGAAGGGCCTGACCTGCATCCTCGCAGGTCAGGCCGCATCTGGATACGCGATCAGACGTTGAAGCGGAACTCCACCACGTCGCCGTCCTGCATGACGTAGTCCTTGCCCTCCATGCGGGCCTTGCCCTTGGCGCGGGCCTCGGTGACCGAGCCGCAGTCGACCAGGTCCGCGAAGGAGATGACCTCGGCCTTG
This sequence comes from Streptomyces sp. NPDC037421, assembly GCF_055602105.1. Lineage (NCBI taxonomy): Bacteria > Bacillati > Actinomycetota > Actinomycetes > Kitasatosporales > Streptomycetaceae > Streptomyces > Streptomyces sp. NPDC037421. The sequence continues at coordinate 20,170 of NZ_JBVJWV010000029.1, read as the reverse complement.
ATGAAGCCGCGCTGGAAGTCGGTGTGGATCACGCCGGCCGCCTCGGGGGCGGTGGCGCCCTGCTTGATGGTCCAGGCGCGGGTTTCCTTCGGGCCGGCCGTCAGGTACGTCTGGAGGCCCAGGGTGGCGAAGCCGACGCGGCCGAGGGTGGCGAGGCCGGGCTCCTCCTGGCCGACCGACTGGAGGAGTTCGAGGGCCTCCTCGTCGTCCAGCTCCGCGAGGTCCGCCTCCAGCTTCGCGTTCAGGAAGATCGCCTCGGCCGGGGCGACCAGGGCGGCCTGCTCCGCCTTGAAGGCCTCGTCCGTCAGCTCGTCCTCGTCCACGTTGAAGACGTAGAGGAAGGGCTTGGTCGTGAGCAGGTGGAGCTCGTGGAGGAGGTCGCCCTGCTCCGTTCCCTTGGTGATGCCCTTGGAGAAGAGGGTGTCGCCGGCTTCGAGGATCTTCTTGGCCTCGACGACCGCCGCCAGGACCGCGACCTTCTCCTTCTGGAGACGGGATTCCTTCGTCAGGCGCGGCTCGGCCTTCTCGATGGACTGGAGGTCGGCGAGGATCAGCTCGGTGTTGATCGTCTCGATGTCGTCCTTGGGCGAGACCTTGCCGTCGACGTGGACGACGTTCTCGTCCTTGAAGGCGCGGATGACCTGGCAGATCGCGTCCGACTCGCGGATGTTCGCCAGGAACTTGTTGCCCAGGCCCTCGCCCTCCGAGGCGCCGCGCACGATGCCCGCGATGTCGACGAAGTCGACCGTGGCGGGCAGAACGCGCTGCGAGCCGAAGATCTCGGCCAGCTTGGCCAGGCGGGGGTCCGGGACGCCCACCACGCCGATGTTCGGCTCGATGGTGGCGAACGGGTAGTTGGCCGCCAGCACGTCGTTCTTGGTCAGGGCGTTGAACAGGGTCGACTTGCCGACATTCGGCAGGCCGACGATTCCGATCGTGAGCGACACGTTGGCGACTTCCCGTAGCTGGAGGGGGCGGCGGCCCGGAGGTGGGCCACCGGACAGTTTACTTTCCGATGAGCGGCACTGGTTGTACGCGTGTCCGGGCGGGGATCCGGGGCCCTTCCCGCCTAGTTTGGTGGGGTGGAGCAATACAGGACGCGTTCGGTACGTCACCCGCAGGTGCCCGCCCGGGTGCCCGCCCAGTCGCGGCGCCCCGCCGCGCCCCGCCGGCTGCCCCGGCCCATGCTGACCGGGCTCGGCGGCGGGCTGTTCGCCTGCCTCGCGATGCTGCTGGTGGCGGGCGTCTGCCGGCTGCTCTTCGGCTCCTCGCTCTTCGCGTACGGGCTGCTCTTCCTGCCCGTCGCCGCCGCGATCGGCGTGTGGGTGCGGCCGGCGGACCTGGTCACCGCGCCGATCTCGGCCCCCATCGCCTTCGCCGCCGGAGTGTGGCCCGTCTCGGGCGGCTCCGGCGGCTTCGGCGGGCAGCTCATGGGGGTGGTCTCCGCGCTGTCCCTGCACGCCGGGTGGCTGTACGCGGGCACGCTGGCCGCCGGGCTGATCGCGCTGGTGCGCAGGGCGGCCCTGAGCGGGCGCAAGCGGGCCGCCCGGCAGCAGCGCAGGACCGCCGGCGCCGCCTACTGAGCCCCGTCCGCCCGGTCGCGCGCGGCCATCGCCGCGCCGACGATCCCCGCGTTGTTCTGGAGCTTCGCGGGGACGATCTCCGCCCGGATCCCCTTGATCAGCGGCAGGAACTTCTCCGGCTTGCGGCTGACGCCGCCGCCCAGGATGAACAGGTCCGGGGAGAAGAGCATCTCCACGTGGGCCAGGTACTTCTGCACCCGGTGCGCCCAGCGCTCCCAGGTGAGGTCCCCGTCCTCCTTGGCCTTCACCGAGGCCCGGGTCTCCGCGTCGTGGCCCTTGAGCTCCAGGTGGCCCAGCTCCGTGTTCGGCACGAGCCGGCCGTCGAGGAAGAGCGCGCTGCCGATGCCCGTGCCCAGGGTGAGCAGGAGCACCGTGCCGGCCACCCCGCGCCCCGCGCCGTACGTCATCTCGGCGACGCCCGCCGCGTCCGCGTCGTTGAGGACCGTGACCGGCCTGCCGTCCAGTTCGGCTGAGAGCAGGGACGCCGCGTCGGCCCCGACCCAGCCCTTGTCCATGTTGGCCGCCGTCCGGGTGACGCCCCCCGTGACCACGCCCGGGAAGGTGACCCCGACCGGGCCGTCCCAGGAGAAGGCGCCGACCACCTCCGCGACACAGCCGGCCACCCCCTCGGGGGTGGCCGGCTGTGGGGTGAGTACCTTGTGGCGCTCCTGTGCCAGCTCGCCGCGGGCCAGGTCCACGGGAGCGCCCTTGATGCCGGAACCGCCGATGTCCACACCGAAGATCTGCATGGACATACGGTACGAAAGGACTTACTTCTCGGCGACCAGTTCCGCGGCCTCCGCGCGCAGGTCGCGGCGCAGCTCCTTGGGCAGGGAGAAGACGATCGACTCCTCGGCCGTCTTGACGATCTCCACGTCGGCGAAGCCGCGCTCCGCCAGCCACTCCAGCACCTGCTCGACCAGTACCTCCGGGACCGAGGCGCCCGAGGTCAGGCCGACGGTGGTGACGCCGTCCAGCCAGGCCTCGTCGATCTCGCTCGCGAAGTCGACCAGGTGGGCGGCCTTCGCGCCGGCGTCGAGGGCGACCTCGACGAGGCGGATGGAGTTCGAGGAGTTCTTGGAGCCGACGACGATGACCAGGTCGGAGTCGGCGCCCATCACCTTGACGGCGGCCTGCCGGTTCGAGGTGGCGTAGCAGATGTCGTCGCTGGGCGGGGAGACGAGCAGCGGGAACTTCGTCTTCAGCGCGTCGACGGTCTCCATGGTCTCGTCGACCGAGAGGGTGGTCTGGGAGAGCCAGACGACCTTGGACTCGTCGCGGACCTCGACCTTGGCCACGTCGTCGGGGCCGTCGACGATGGTGATGTGGTCCGGGGCCTCGCCGGAGGTGCCGATGACCTCCTCGTGGCCCTCGTGGCCGATGAGGAGGATGTCGAAGTCCTCGTTGGCGTAGCGGATGGCTTCCTTGTGGACCTTGGTGACCAGCGGGCAGGTCGCGTCGATGGTCGCGAGCCGGCCGCTCGCCGCCTCCTCGTGCACCACCGGCGCCACGCCGTGCGCGGAGAACATCACGATGTTGCCGGGCGGGACCTCCTCCGTCTTCTCGACGAAGATTGCGCCCTTCTTCTGCAGCGTCTGGACGACGTACTTGTTGTGCACGATCTCGTGGCGGACGTAGACCGGAGCACCGTACTGCTCCAGGGCCTTCTCGACGGCGATCACGGCACGGTCCACACCCGCGCAGTAACCGCGGGGGGCGGCGAGCAGGACGCGGCGGGAGGCGGGAGCAGGGGCGGCAGCAGTCATGTGCTCCATCGTACGGGGGTCTCCAGCAGGCCGGACGTCGCCCGTTCGGCACAGACTTGGTCGAACGTACGTACCGACCGTCCCCCGGAGGATCGATGGCATCCGCTACGGATTCCAGCACGGCGGCCCCCGCGGCGCTGCGCCGGAACCTGGGCTTCCGGGACCTGGTGGTCTACGGGCTGCTCTTCATCGCCCCCATGGCCCCGGTGGGGGTCTTCGGCACCCTCGACGCGAAGTCGCACGGCGCGGTCGCCCTCGTGTACGTCGTCGCGACCGTCGCGATGGCCTTCACGGCCTTCTCCTACGCGCAGATGGTGCGGGTGGCCCCGCAGGCCGGCTCGGTCTTCACGTACGCCCGCAAGGGGCTCGGCGAGGGGGCGGGGCTGATCGCGGGCTGGATGGCGATGCTCGACTACCTGCTGATCCCGGCGGTGGCGTACCTGTTCTCCGGGATCGCGATGAACGCGCTGGTGCCGGAGGTGTCCCGGTGGGTGTGGACGGCGCTGGCGGTGGTGGTCACCACCGCGCTGAACCTGTGGGGCGTACGGGCGGCCGCGCGGGTGGGCTTCGCCGTGCTGGCCATGGAGATCGTGGTGCTGCTGGTGTTCCTGGTGGCGGCGGTGACCGTGCTGGTCCAGGGCGGGGCCCGGCGCGGCTGGCTCTCTCCGCTGACCGGGGACGGTTCGCTGGGCTTCTCGGCGGGGGCCGTGCTGGGCGCGGTGTCCGTCGCCGTCCTGTCGTACCTGGGCTTCGACGCCATCGCCTCCTTCGCGGAGGAGGTCACCGGGGGCAGCGCCCGGGTGGCCCGGGCGGTGCTGTTCTGCCTGGCGCTGACCGGGGTGCTGTTCGTCGCGCAGACCTACCTGGCGGCGCTGCTGGCCCCGGTGTCCTCGGCGGAGCTGGCGGCCGACCCGGGGCGGCAGGGGCCGGCCTTCTACGACGCGGTCGAGGCCTCGGTCGGGCCCTGGCTGCACGACCTGGTGGCGGCGAGCAAGGCCGTCGGGGCGGCCTTCGCGGCGCTGGCCGGGCAGGCCGCGGCCGGGCGGCTGCTGTTCGCGATGGCCCGGGAGCGGCGGTTGCCGCGGGCGCTGGCGCGCACCTCGGGCGGCACCCCGAGGGCGGCGCTGCTGGTGGCGGCCGCGGTGACGCTGGTGGCGGCGGTGTGGGCGGCCCGGCGCGACGACGGCCTCGACCACCTGGTCTCCGTGGTGGACGTGGGGGCCCTGGTGGCGTTCACCCTGCTGCACGCCTCGGTGGTGGGGTGGTTCGTGGTCCGGCGGCGCGAGGGGGCCCCGGTCTGGTGGAAGCACCTGGTGGTGCCCGTGCTGGGGGCGGCGGTGACGGTGGCCGTGATCGTGGAGGCCTCCTGGACCGCGCAGCTGGTGGGGGCGGTGTGGCTGCTGGCGGGTCTGGGGGTGCTCCTCGTACAGCGCGGACGGCCACGCGGGGGCGCCGACACCGGGCACGCGGCCTGAGACTCTGTCAGCGGCGGCGGTTAGCCTGCGTGCATGGGTCTCAATACGTCGGCTGATGCGCCGCTGCCGGTCGGTCAGGTGTCCCGGCTCATCGGGGGCTGGATCGACCGCCTGGGCCAGGTGTGGGTGGAGGGGCAGATCACGCAGCTGTCCCGGCGGCCGGGAGCCGGGGTGGTGTTCCTGACGCTGCGCGACCCGTCGCACGACATCTCCGTCAGCGTGACCTGCTTCCGCCAGGTCTGGGACGAGGTCGCGGACGTGGTCTCCGAGGGCGCGCGGATCGTCGTACTGGCCAAGCCGGAGTGGTACGCCCCGCGCGGGCAGCTGTCCCTGCGGGTGACCGAGATCCGCCCGGTCGGCATCGGGGAGCTGCTGGCCCGCCTGGAGCGGCTGAAGCGGTCGCTGGCCGCCGAGGGGCTCTTCGCCCTGGACCGCAAGAAGCCGCTGCCGTTCCTGCCGCAGCTGATCGGCCTGGTGGTCGGGCGGGCCTCGGCGGCCGAGCGTGACGTGCTGGAGAACGCCCGGCGCCGCTGGCCGGCGGTCCGCTTCGAAGTGCGCAACGTGGCCGTGCAGGGGGTCCACGCGGTGCCCCAGGTGGTGCAGGCGGTCAAGGAGCTCGACGCGCGGCCCGACGTGGACGTGATCATCGTGGCGCGGGGCGGCGGCAGCGTGGAGGACCTGCTGCCCTTCTCCGACGAGGAGGTCGTACGGACGGTCGCGGCCGCCCGCACCCCGGTGGTCTCGGCGATCGGGCACGAGCCGGACTCCCCGCTGCTGGACCTGGTCGCGGACCTGCGGGCCTCCACGCCCACGGACGCGGCCAAGAAGGTGGTCCCGGACGTCGGCGAGGAGCTGGAGCGGGTGCGCCAGCTCCAGGGCCGGGGGCTGCGGGCGCTGCGCGGGCTGCTGGACCGGGAGGAGCGGGGGCTGGCGCACGCCCTCGCGCGCCCGGTGTTCGTACACCCGCAGCGGATGGTGGAGACGCGGGAGGCCGAGCTGGAGGCGCTGCTGGCCCGCAGCCGGCGCACGCTCGGGCACCTGCTGGACCGGGCCGACTCCGAGCTCGAACACACCCGCGCCCGGGTGGTCGCGCTGTCGCCGGCGGCCACCCTGGAGCGCGGGTACGCGGTGCTCCAGCGGGCCGACGGGCACGTGGTGCGGGCGCCCGGGGAGGTCGTGGCGGGCGATGTGCTGCGCGCCCGGGTGGCGGCGGGCGAGTTCACGGTGTCGGTCGCGGAGTCCGGCCCCGGAACGGCCCCGTCGCAGGTCCGGGAAGCGGCGGTGGAAGCCGGCTCGACCACCGGTCCAGACCCCCTCGAAAACTGACACATTCCACGCTAATCAGACGCACCGCACTCCTACGATGGGACCCAAGGAATGACCGACACCGATACGGCGCTGGGGTACGAACAGGCACGGGACGAGCTCGTCGAGGTCGTCCGCAAGCTGGAGGCCGGCGGCACCTCCCTGGAGGAGTCCCTGGCGCTCTGGGAGCGCGGCGAGGAGCTGGCGAAGGTCTGCCGGCACTGGCTCGAAGGGGCCCGCGCCCGGCTGGACTCGGCACTGGCCGCCCGCGAAGCGGCGGCCGGGGGCGACGGGGACGGCCGCGAGGAGTGACCCGCACCACCCGCCCAGTTAGTAGTTGAAATTTCATCTACTTTGGCCGTAGAGTCGGAGCCACCGCTCGAACCTCCGCATAGAAGAAGGCTTACCGATGTCTCTCGTGCTCGACGCCGCTGCCCAGGACCTGCTGTTCCGCGAGGCCCGCACCGCCAACTCGTTCTCCGACGAGCCGGTGACCGAGGAGCAGGTCCAGGCCATCTACGACCTCGTGAAGTTCGGCCCCACCGCCTTCAACCAGACCCCGCTGCGCATCACCCTCGTCCGCTCCCCCGAGGCCCGCGAGCGCCTCGTCAAGCACATGGCCGAGGGCAACCAGGCCAAGACCGCCTCCGCCCCGCTGGTCGCGATCCTCTCCGCGGACAACGAGTTCCACGAGGAGCTCCCCCAGCTGCTGCCGCACTTCCCGCAGGCCAAGGACGCCTTCTTCTCCGAGCGCCCGGTCCGCGAGCAGGCCGCCCTGCTGAACGGCGCCCTCCAGGCCGCCTACTTCATCATCGGCGTCCGCGCCGCCGGCCTGGCCGCCGGCCCGATGACCGGTCTGGACTTCGCCGGCGTGCAGAAGGAGTTCCTGGACGCCGACCACACCCCGCTGATGGTCATCAACATCGGCAAGCCGGGCGAGAACGCCTGGTTCCCGCGCTCCCCGCGCCTGGACTTCGACCAGGTCATCACCACCGTCTGAGCCGCCCGCGCCGCCTGAGCACCGGCACGGACACGACGTACGACGAAAGGCCGCCCGCCCCGGGATCCCGGGGCGGGCGGCCTTCGTCATGCCTTCCGCCGTACGCGCGCGGCGCGGCCGCTACGGGACCTGCGGCCCCTGCTTGAACTCCAGCGCCGCCGCCATCGCGCCGAGCCGCTCGAAGCCGGCCGTGCCCGTCACCACGGTCACGTAGCCCTGCTCCTGCCGGACGAGCGCGTCGTACTTCTCGCCGTCCCACCGCTCCCACGCCCGGTCGCCGACCTGCTGGGTCTGCCCGGTGGCCTTCGCCTGCTGGGTGAGCTTGGCCACGTTCTTGGCGGAGGCGTCGGTGGACTGCTCCACCGCCACGTACTGCTTGTCCGGGTCCTGGAAGCCCAGGTGCCAGGCGTTCGCGTTCTTGCGCTCGAAGGTCACCGAGGTGGCCCTCCACTGCTCCGGAAGGCCCACCGGGGCCGCCACCGGGTACGGCGCCGCGCGCCGGGCCGTGATGGTCTCCACCCGGTAGTCCACCGTGCGCGTCGGGTCGGCATCGTCGTCATGGGGGATGAATATGTAGATGCCCGCCACGACCACGCCGATCACCGCCAGCGACCGGACCATGTCCCAGACCGTCTGCTTGCCTTTCATACCTGCCACCGCACCATCGTCCCGCATCGCCCTCGGCGATCAGCGGCGGGGGTGGGCGTGGCGGGCCGGGCGGGCGTCCCGCCAGAGGCACACGATGTCCGCTCAGCCGTACGGCATGACCGATATACCGCTCATACGTGACCCGGTCTGCTCAATATGTCGATGAACCGATAGAGTTCCAGCACCCTCACATCCCGGCCGTCGTCGTACAGAAAGGTGCGCTCCGATGACCGAGCACAACCTGCCGCCCCAGCTCGAAGTCGCCCCCGATTCGCCTGACCGCAACCTCGCCCTGGAACTCGTACGGGTCACCGAGGCCGCGGCCCTCGCCGCGGGCCGGTGGGTCGGCCGCGGCGACAAGCTCGGCGCCGACGGCGCCGCGGTCAACGCGATGCGCACCCTGATCTCCACCGTCTCGATGAACGGCGTCGTCGTCATCGGCGAGGGCGAGAAGGACGAAGCCCCGATGCTCTTCAACGGCGAGCGCGTCGGCGACGGCACCGGTGCCGAGGTCGACATCGCCGTGGACCCGATCGACGGCACCACGCTCAACGCCAAGGGCATGCCCAACGCCATCGCCGTCCTGGCCGCCGCCGACCGCGGCACCATGTTCGACCCGTCCGCGGTCTTCTACATGGACAAGCTGGTCACCGGCCCCGAGGCCGCCGACTTCGTCGACATCAACGCCCCCGTCTCGGTGAACATCCGCCGCGTCGCCAAGGCCAAGAACATCGCCCCCGAGGACGTCACGGTCGTCATCCTGGACCGTCCCCGCCACGAGGGCATCGTCAAGGAGATCCGCGAGACCGGCGCCCGGATCAAGTTCATCTCCGACGGCGACGTCGCCGGCTCGGTCATGGCCGTCCGCGAGGGCACCGGCGTCGACCTGCTCATGGGCATCGGCGGCACCCCCGAGGGCATCATCTCGGCCTGCGCCATAAAGTGCCTCGGCGGCGTCATCCAGGGCAAGCTGTGGCCCAAGGACGAGGCCGAGCGCCAGAAGGCCATCGACGCGGGCCACGACCTGGACCGGGTCCTGACCACGAACGACCTGGTGTCCGGCGAGAACGTCTTCTTCGTCGCCACCGGCATCACGGACGGCGAGCTGCTGCGCGGCGTCCACTACCGCTCGGAGACCGCGACCACGTCCTCGCTGGTCATGCGCTCGAAGTCGGGCACGATCCGGCAGATCGACTCCACGCACCGCCTGTCGAAGCTGCGCGCCTACAGCGACATCGACTTCGACCGCGCCCAGTAGGAGCGGTCCGGCCGGCGACGGCACGGCGAAGGGGCGGCCCCTGTGCGGGGGGCCGCCCCTTCGGCACGTCCACGACGCGGCGCGCGCCGGTCAGCCCGCCGCGGCGACCGGCCCGGGCGCGCCGGGGAGCAGCTCGGCGGCCCGGCGCCGCCTGCGCCCCAGCACCACCCGGCGCTCGGCGGCGGTGAGCCCGCCCCAGACCCCGTACGGCTCCGGCTGGAGCAGGGCGTGCTCGCGGCAGGCGACCATCACCGGACAGCGGGCGCACACCCTTTTGGCGGCCTCCTCGCGGGCGAGCCGGGCCGCGGTCGGCTCCTTGGACGGTGCGAAGAAGAGTCCCGCCTCATCCCTGCGGCAGACGGCCTCTGCGTGCCATGGGCCGTCCTCTTCCCTGGCCGGAACCCGCGGCTTCGGCACGGCGGCCGGGCGCGTCGGAAGACTCTGGACGGCGGCTGCCTGCAGGGACTGATGCGGCGGATGCGGCACGGTCTACTCCTGACGACGTATACGCGAGCGAGAGACGATGCACCAGTCCCTACCCGCTGCGCGTGCCGCTATGCACCGTGCGCCACCGGGGCGACCCGGTTCGTCCGAAACCGGCCGCCGCGCGGTCGGGTTTCAGTCCAGCTTCTCGCGGAGCTTCGCGGCCAGGTCGACGAGGCGGGCGCCGCGCTTGGGCCGGGCCTCGATGTTGCCGAGCAGGGCGAAGCCGCGGACGATCACCACGGGGGCCTGCGGGTCGGCGGCGACGCCCTCGCCGCGCACTTCGAAGTTGCCGAGGACGCCGCTGCCGTAGCCGCGCAGGGTGACGTTCTCGGGGACGAGGACCTCGACGTTGCCGAGGACGCTGGTCACCGTGATCTCGGTGACCTGCTGCTCGAAGACGGCCTCGGTGAGGTCGATGGTGATGTCGCCCATGACCGATACCGCACGGGTGCGGGAGCCGGGGCGCCAGCGGCCCTTGCGGGCGGAGCTGCTGCACACCGCGACCACCGTCTCGCCGGGCCCGCCGGCGGCCGCGACGGCGGCGGGCGCGGCCGGCCGGTGGCCGCCCGTGGCCGCCGGGAGGTCGCGCACCAGCCGGTCCAGCTCCCCGACCGTCTTGACCGCGTACAGGGTGTCCAGGCGCTCGGAGTGCTCCTCGGAGGTCAGCCGGCCCTCCGCGAGGGCGTCGGAGAGGATCTGCGCGATCCGGTCCCGGTCGGCGTCGGAGGCGCGCAGCCCGGAGGGCCCGGCGGCAGGCGCGCCGGGGGCGGGCGCAGGGGCAGGGGCGGCGGAGTGCTTTTCCAGGTCCACGCCCCTCAGCATAGCGAGACACGATAGATCGCGATACTGCTGGGTGAGCCTTACCTCACAGACACAGCCGGCGCGAGAGGTCCTACGCTTGATGTCCGCGCTGCCAATTGGTCGCCAGCGCTGTCTGCCGAGTGAGGAATGGCTACCCAAATGCCGGAGTTCGCGTACACCGACCTGCTGCCCCTGGGCGAGGACACCACCCCCTACCGGCTGGTGACGTCGGAGGGCGTCTCGACGTTCGAGGCCGACGGCCGTACGTTCCTCAAGGTCGAGCCCGAGGCACTGCGCAAGCTCGCCGCGGAGGCCATCCACGACATCCAGCACTTCCTGCGCCCCGCGCACCTCGCGCAGCTCCGCCGGATCATCGACGACCCGGAGGCGAGCTCGAACGACAAGTTCGTCGCGCTCGACCTCCTGAAGAACGCGAACATCGCGGCGGCCGGCGTCCTGCCCATGTGCCAGGACACGGGCACGGCGATCGTCATGGGCAAGCGCGGCCAGAACGTCCTCACGCGGGGCGGCGACGAGGAAGCCCTCTCGCGCGGCATCTACGACGCCTACACCAAGCTGAACCTGCGCTACTCGCAGATGGCCCCGCTGACCATGTGGGAGGAGAAGAACACCGGCTCGAACCTGCCCGCGCAGATCGAGCTGTACGCGACCGACGGCGGCGCGTACAAGTTCCTCTTCATGGCCAAGGGCGGCGGCTCCGCCAACAAGTCCTTCCTCTACCAGGAGACGAAGGCGGTCCTCAACGAGGCCTCCATGATGAAGTTCCTGGAGGAGAAGATCCGCTCGCTCGGCACGGCGGCCTGCCCGCCGTACCACCTGGCGATCGTGGTCGGCGGCACCTCGGCCGAGCACGCGCTCAAGACCGCGAAGTACGCCTCCGCGCACTACCTGGACGAGCTGCCGCGCGAGGGCTCCGCCCTCGGCCACGGCTTCCGCGACGAGGCCCTCGAACAGCAGGTCTTCGAGCTCACCCAGAAGATCGGCATCGGCGCGCAGTTCGGCGGCAAGTACTTCTGCCACGACGTCCGCGTCGTCCGCCTCCCCCGCCACGGCGCCTCCCTGCCGGTCGCTATCGCCGTCTCCTGCTCGGCGGACCGCCAGGCGGTCGCGAAGATCACCGCCGAGGGCGTCTTCCTGGAACAGCTGGAGACGGACCCGGCCCGCTTCCTGCCCGACACCACGGACTCCCACCTGGACGAGTCCTCGGACGTGGTCTCCATCGACCTGAACCAGCCGATGGACGAGATCCTCGCGACCCTGACCAAGCACCCGGTCAAGACCCGCCTGTCCCTCACCGGACCCCTGGTCGTGGCCCGCGACATCGCGCACGCCAAGATCAAGGAGCTGCTGGACTCGGGCGCGGAGATGCCGCAGTACCTGAAGGACCACCCGGTCTACTACGCCGGCCCGGCGAAGACCCCCGAGGGCTACGCCTCCGGCTCCTTCGGCCCGACGACGGCCGGCCGCATGGACAGCTACGTCGAGCAGTTCCAGGCGGCGGGCGGCTCCAAGGTCATGCTGGCCAAGGGCAACCGCTCGCAGCAGGTGACGGACGCGTGCGGCGCGCACGGCGGCTTCTACCTCGGCTCGATCGGCGGCCCGGCGGCGCGCCTGGCGCAGGACTGCATCAAGAAGGTCGAGGTCCTGGAGTACGAGGAGCTCGGCATGGAGGCGGTCTGGAAGATCGAGGTCGAGGACTTCCCGGCCTTCATCGTCGTCGACGACAAGGGCAACGACTTCTTCCAGAACCCGGCCCCGGAGCCGACGTTCACCCACATCCCGGTGCGCGGCCCGGGCCTGTAGCCCGTGGCGCACGGCTGAGGGCCCCTCCCCCGATCGGGGGAGGGGCCCTCGCCCATCTCCGCCCATCGGCAGATGGCAGGCGGGCGGGCTCCCGGCGAGGCTGGTTCCGCACCCAAACGGCCCACCCGAAAAGGGAGTTCACCATGAAGACCCGCACGCGCGCCCTCGCCTTCGCCGGAACCGCCGCCCTGCTCGCGGCCCTGGCCCTCGCGAGCCCCGCCCCGGCGGCACCGGTCGCCCCGAAGACCGCCTCGGTGCACGGGGGCGGCGCGATCCACTTCCCCTACTCCCCCAAGGACGACATCCGCTTCACGGTCGACGCCGAGTCGGCCCCGTGGACCAAGCCGTATCCGGTGCCGGGCCTGGAGAAGGGCCTGCCGACGGATGCGCGGGGCCGGGTGACGATCTCCCACCACTTCACGGAGAACGGCTTCACCGGCACCGCCGAGGCGGAGGTGGACTGCCTGGTCACGGGCGGCAAGACCGCCACGCTGACCGCCGTGGTCAAGACCTCGAACGTCGGCTGGGAGGGCAAGCGGATCGGGATCAGCGTCCAGGACGGCGAGCACGGCGCCCCTGACCGGGTCGGCTTCTCCTGGGGCGTCGCCAACACCGATGTGAAGGCCGACGGCTCGGTGCCGGAGCCCCGGGTGGGCACCTGCATGGCCCCGGCCCCCTTCACGGAGGTCGTCAAGGGCGGCTTCAAGGTAACTCCGGCCCCCCTGTCGCCGCTGCCGCGCTGACGCGGGTTAACGTCGGGGACGCAGCTGAGCGGCAAGACGTTCACCCCGGTTCGCAAGGATCCCCGTATGACAGCGACGACTCCCTCCCTCCGCACCGCCCGCGCCACCCGGGTCGTCGCGCACCGCGGGGCCTCTCACGAGCACCCCGAGCACACCATCGAGGCCTACCGCAAGGCCATCGCCGACGGGGCCGACGCCCTGGAGTGCGATGTCCGCCTCAGTCGTGACGGGCGGCTGGTGTGCGTGCACGACCGGACGGTGGAGCGGACCTCCGACGGGCGCGGGGTGGTCTCCGCGATGACGTACGAGGAGCTGTGCGCGTTCGACTTCGGCGGGTGGAAGGGCGCGGAGCACCGGGGGGCGCGGGTGCTGCTCTTCGAGGACCTGCTCAAGGAGGCGCTGGCGGCGGACCGGCCCGTCGGGCTGGCCGTGGAGACCAAGCACCCCACCCGGGCCGGCGGGCGGCTGGAGGCCGAGCTGGTGCGGGTGCTGAAGGAGCACGGGCTCGCCGACGGCTCCGACGGCCGCGTCGAGGTGATGAGCTTCTCCCGCAGCGCGCTGACCCGGATGCACCGGCTGGCGCCCGGCCTGCCCGCCGTGTACCTGATCGAGCGGGATCTGCGGCCCCCGCGCCCGCCGTTCGCGGGGCACGCCGGTCCCGGCATCGACCTGGTGCGCAGGGATCCTGGGCTGGTGGGGCGGCTGAGGGCCAAGGGGCTGCGGGTGCGGGTGTGGACCGTGGACGAGCCCGAGGACGTGGAGCTGTGCGTGCGGCTCGGGGTGGAGACGATCATCACCAACCGGCCCCGGCAGGTGCGGGAGCAGCTGGAGGGCCTCCTGCGGGCCCGCTGACGTGGGAACACCCGGCCGGGAGGGTCCGGCCGGGTGTGGGGGGTGCGGTGGCGGCGGGGGATGCCGTCGGGGTTACGCGAAGCGCTGGTTCGCCGAGCCGTTGCAGGGCTGGAGGCGCAGCTGCTCGTGGGCGGCGGCGACGGTGAGGCACATGCCGGTGGCGGCGGCGGGGCGCAGGGTGGCGCCGTCGCGGACGAACTGCTGGTTGGCGCCGCCGTGGCAGTTGTAGAGGATCAGCCCGGTGCCGGCGCCGTAGTTGGCGCCCGGGGCGTCGAGGCAGCGGTCGTGGGTGAGCTCGACGTGGAGGGACTTCTTCGCGGAGTCGTACCACCAGCCCTGGTTGCGGCCACCGTGGCAGTCCCAGCCGACCACCTTGGTGTCGTTGGCGCTGGAGCCGCCGAAGGAGTCGAGGCAGTTGCCGGTGGCCTCGTTCTTCAGGGGCTTGTAGAGGGAGTCCCAGGCTCCGGCCTGGAGTACGGGGGTGCCGGTGCTGGCGGGGTCGGCGCAGGAGGCCTCGCGCAGGCCGGAGTCGTAGAGCTGGGTCAGGCAGGACGCGAAGGCGCCGTGGCCCCGGTAGTTGGGGTGGAAGGACTGGCGGGCGGTGTTCTCGTCCCAGGGGAAGTGGTCCCCGAGGTCGAGGTAGAGGCCGCGGGCCCAGGCGTCCTCCATGCAGACCTCGTGGCCGTGGAAGAGCCGCGAGTTGTCGAGGTAGACCGCGCCGGAGGCGAGCGCGGCGGCGCGCATGCCCTTCTCGAAGGCGGGCACGGCGTGGTTGCGGCCCCAGGTGGCGTCGGAGTCGTAGCCGGCGCAGCCGCCGGGGAGCTTGCCGGGGAAGTTCGGGTTGTCGTTGAAGTCGGGGCCGATCGGGCTGGGGTAGCCCATGACGACGAGCTTGTAGTCGGAGTCGGCGTAGCCGGCGTCGCGCATGACCGTCTTGAGGTCGGCGACGGTGGCCTCGACCTTGGGCCTCAGGCCGTCGACGCGGGCCTGCCAGCCGGGGCCGTACTTGGGTTCGCAGGTGCCCTGGCTGAGTACCCAGCGGGTGACGCAGTCGGTCATGACGGGGCCGAACTGGAGGTCGTCGTTGGCTCCGGCGACCAGCAGCACCATCTTGATCTTCGTGTTGCGGGCCTTGATGGCGAGGCTGTCGCTCTGTACGAGCTCGTCGGCGTACTGCTTGCTGCCGCCGATGCGGATGTTGCCCGTGTAGCCGCCGGAGCAGGCGACGTTGAAGGTGAGGTCGGCGGGGATGCCGGTGCGGTGGATGGCCGCGTCGGGCGAGCGGTGGCACTGGTTGGACGGGGTGTTGGTGGCGGGGTCGTAGTTGCCGACCCCCTCGCCGGAGATCTCGCTGTCGCCGAGCGAGATGAGGCCGGTCTTGCGCTCGGCGGGCGGCCGGACCGCCGGGTCCCCGTAGATCTTGGTGGCCTCGGCGGCGCGTACGGCCTCCAGCTCCGGCGGGAGGGGTGCGATCGCGCCGGACGCGGCGGGTGCGGCCTGGGCCATGGGAGTGACGGCGGTGACGCCCCCGAGGGCGGCCGCGAACGCCGCGACGGCGGCGAAGGTACATCTGAGCCTGGGTTTCGTGCGGGCACGTGCCATGAACGCCTCCCCGATATCGGTGTTACCACCGGTATTTACTGGCCGGTAGGGGAGATGGGAACAGTTCGAACAAGACAATTGCTCAAGTTTCTGAGGAGGCTACAAAGATGACTGACGATCAGCAGCCGCAGGCGTTCCGGACCGAGCACGACTCCATGGGCGAGGTACGGGTCCCCGCGCACGCGAAGTGGCGCGCGCAGACCCAGCGCGCGGTGGAGAACTTCCCGCTCTCCGGGCAGCGCATCGAGCGCGCCCACATCGAGGCACTCGCCCGGATCAAGGCCGCCGCCGCCCTGGTCAACGCCGGGCTGGGGGTGGTGGACGAGGACGTGGCGCAGGCGATCCGGTCCGCCGCCGCCGAGGTCGCCGAAGGACGCTGGGACGAGCACTTCCCCGTCGACGTGTTCCAGACCGGGTCCGGGACCTCGTCCAACATGAACACCAACGAGGTGATCGCCACCCTGGCCACCGAGCGGCTCGGGCGCGAGGTCCACCCCAACGACCACGTCAACGCCTCGCAGAGCTCCAACGACGTCTTCCCCTCGTCGATCCACATCGCCGCCACCGCCGCCGTCTCCCGCGAGCTGATCCCGGCCCTGGAGCACCTCGCCGCCGCCCTGGAGCGCAAGGCGGCCGAGTTCGCCGAGGTGGTCAAGGCCGGGCGCACGCACCTGATGGACGCCACCCCGGTCACCCTGGGCCAGGAGTTCGGCGGGTACGCCGCCCAGGTCCGCTACGGGGTCGAGCGGCTGCGGTCCGCCCTGCCGAGGCTGGCCGAGCTGCCGCTGGGCGGTACGGCGGTGGGCACCGGCATCAACACCCCGCCCGGGTTCTCGGCGGCCGTGATCGCCGAGGTGGCCGACGCGACGGGGCTGCCGCTGACCGAGGCCCGCGACCACTTCGAGGCCCAGGGGGCGCGGGACGCGCTGGTGGAGACCTCGGGGGCGCTCCGTACGATCGCCGTCTCGCTCACCAAGATCTGCAACGACCTGCGCTGGATGGCCTCCGGCCCGCGCACCGGATTGGCCGAAATCAATCTGCCGGATCTCCAGCCGGGGTCCTCGATCATGCCGGGGAAGGTCAATCCGGTCGTCCCCGAGGCCGTGCTGATGATCGCCGCGCAGGTGATGGGGAACGACGCGACGGTCGCCGTGGCGGGCGCGGCCGGCAACTTCGAGCTCAATGTGATGCTCCCGGTGATGGCCCGGAACCTGCTCGAATCGATCCGCCTGCTCGGCAACGGGAGCCGGCTGCTGGCCGACCGCACCGTGGACGGGATCACCGCCAACTCCGAGCGGGCCAGGGAGTACGCCGAGTCCTCGCCCTCGGTGGTGACCCCGCTCAACCGGTACATCGGCTACGAGGAGGCGGCCAAGGTGGCCAAGCGGGCGCTCGCCGAGCGGAAGACGATCAGGGAGGTCGTGCTGGAGTCCGGCTACGTCGACCGGGGCGCGCTCACCCTCGCGCAGCTGGACGAGGCGCTCGACGTGCTGCGGATGACCCGGCCCTGAAATCGGTTCCGGACAGGGGCCGAATCCGGTCGTTTACCGTCCCCGGACACCTCCGTGACCTGCACCGCAGCATCTCGCGGGGCCGCCGCCCTAAGATCTGCGCATGACAGGTACCTACGGGGGGCCCGGGGGCCGCGCGGCGCGGCCCGCCGCGGGGGGCGCGGCGTTCGAGCGGCACTGGGCGCCCGGGGAGCAGATCCTCTGGCGCTACCGCGACCACGCCCCGGGAGCGGACGGCCAGTTCCACATCGCCCGCCCGGTGACGGTGGTGCGCGACACCGACGAACTGCTCGCCGTGTGGATGGCGCCCGGCACCGAGTGCGTCAAGCCGGTGCTGGCCGACGGAAGTCCGGTGCACCGGGAGCCGCTCGCCACCCGGTACACCGCGCCGCGCACCACCGCGCGCTCGCGCTGGTTCGGCGGGGGCGTGCTGAAGCTGGCCCGGCCCGGCCAGCCGTGGTCGGTCTGGCTGTTCTGGGACGACGACTGGCACCTGCGGAACTGGTACGTCAACCTGGAGGAGCCCCGCACCCGGTGGGCCGGCGGGGTCGACTCCGTGGACCACTTCCTCGACATCGCGGTCTACCCGGACCGCAGCTGGAAGTGGCTGGACGAGGACGAGTTCGCGCAGGCGCAGCGGATCGGGCTGATGGACCAGGACCAGGCGCGCCGGGTGGTGGACGCGGGGCGCGCGGCGGTGGAGGTCGTCAAGGCCTGGGGGGCTCCGTTCTGCGACGGATGGCAGGACTGGAGGCCCGATCCGGCCTGGGGAGTTCCGGTTCTGCCCGAGGACTGGGACCGCACCCCGGCGCATATGACCTCATGAGACCCTTGATGCGCCCCCGGGGGTCAAACGTAGGATCGTCCTCCGCAGGTCGTGCACGAGGGGCCCCGCCGGTCCCGCATCCGTAAATGACCTGCGGCGACCGGGACTTGACCGGAGGTCGACGCGAGCGAAAGGTAACGAGCGGGACGCGGTACCCGGGGGTGATGGTGCCCCCGCCGCTGAGCGGGTATACCGCGACTGACCGAGTTGAGTGCAGCGCACATCGAGCGCAAACGGACGGAATTCCACGCGTGACGGAGTACCCCACCTCCCAGGAGGGCCCGCAGCCCACCGTCGCCTCCGGCGGAGGTACGGATGAGCTCGGCCACGGCAAGGCCCCCATCGCGGCCGCCGAGGCCGTACGCACGCATGCCGACTTCCCGCGCCCGCGCGGCACCACCGGCGAGGGCTCCGGGCACGGCCCGGCGGACACCGCCGCGGCGTCCGCGCGCGGCCGGGACGGCGAGGCCGCGCGCAACGCGGGCCGGCGCAACCCGGCCGGCGGGCAGGCCGCGCCGGCATCGCCGGGGCCGGAGCCGGCCGGCGCGGGGGCCGTACGCGCGGTCCCGCTCGGGGGCTCCGGCGCGGGTGCCGGATCCGGCCCCGGCGAGGTCGGCGTGGCCCGCCGCGAGGGCGACCGGCTGCGCTTCGTCGGCGCCGCGACGCGCCGGATCGCGCGCGGCATCGACCTCGACGAGATCGTGCTCGGCCTGTGCCGGGCGACCGTGCCGACGTTCTCCGACGCCATCCTCGTCTACCTGCGCGACCCGCTGCCCGTCGGTGACGAGCGGCCCGTCGGCCCGGTCGTTTTAAGGCTGCGCCGCACCGACCGGCTCCGGCCGATCGACGACCTGACCGACGCCGCCGAGGGCGCCGGGGCCGCGGGGGCCGCCGGCGAGCTCGACTTCAGCCAGCTGCCGCTGGTCGGCCCGCAGGGTGACCTGCCCGCGGCCGAGCTGTGCGAGATCCGCCCCGGCGGGGCCCTCGCCGAGGTGCTGCGCGGCGTACGGCCGGTCTTCGGGTCGGCCGCCGGGGCCAAGGGCGCGCTCCCGGAGCTGCTGGGCACCGACCATCCCGTACCGCGCGGCCAGCGGGCCATCCTGGCCCCGCTGCGGGGCCGCCGGCGCGTGATCGGCGCGGCCGTGTTCCTGCGCACCCCCGACCGGGACGCGTTCGAGCAGAACGACCTGCTCGTCGCAGCGCAGCTGGCCACGCACACCGCGCTCGGCATCGACAAGGCGGTGCTCTACGGGCGCGAGGCGTACATCGCCGACGAGCTCCAGCGCACCATGCTGCCCGACGGCCTCCCCCAGCCCACCGGGGTCCGGCTGGCCTCCCGCTACCTGCCCGCCGCCGAGACGGCCCGGGTGGGCGGCGACTGGTACGACGCCATACCGCTGCCGGGCAGCCGGGTCGCGCTGGTCGTCGGCGACGTCATGGGCCACTCCATGACCTCGGCGGCGATCATGGGCCAGCTCCGCACCACCGCGCAGACCCTGGCCCAGCTGGACCTGCCGCCGGCCGAGGTGCTGCACCACCTGGACGAACAGGCCCAGCGGCTGGGCTCCGACCGCATGGCCACCTGCCTGTACGCGGTCTACGACCCGGTCTCGCACCGCATCACCATCGCCAACGCCGGCCACCCGCCGCCGGTGCTGCTGCACCTGGGCGGCCGCGCCGAGGTGCTGCGCGTCCCGCCGGGCGCCCCCATCGGGGTCGGCGGCGTGGACTTCGAGGCCGTGGAGCTGGACGCTCCGGCCGGGGCCACCCTGCTGCTGTACACGGACGGGCTGGTGGAGTCCCGGCTGCGGGACGTGTGGACGGGCATCGAGCAGCTGCGCGAGCGCCTCGCGACCACCGCGCAGCTGACCGGGCTGGACCACTCGCCGCCGCTGGAGGCCCTCTGCGACGACGTGCTGGACATGCTGGGCCCGGGCGACCGGGACGACGACATCGCGCTGCTCGCGGCCCGCTTCGAGGGCATCGCGCCCAGCGACGTGGCGTACTGGTTCCTGGACCCGGAGGAGACCGCGCCGGGCCGGGCCCGCCGGTTCGCCCGGCGTGCGCTGGCCCGCTGGGACCTGGAGGAGCTGAGCGACTCGCTGGAGCTGCTGGTCAGCGAGGTGGTCACCAATGCCGTCCGGTACGCCGAGCGGCCGGTGACGCTGCGCCTGCTGCGGACGGACGTGCTGCGCTGCGAAGTGGGCGACGACTCCCCGCAGCTGCCGCGCCAGCGGCGGGCCCGGGACACCGACGAGGGCGGGCGCGGCCTGTTCCTGGTCAACCGCCTCGCCCGGCGGTGGGGCGCGACCCGTCTGAGCAGCGGAAAGGTCGTCTGGTTCGAGCTCCCGCTGCCGGGGGCGCACGAGCGGCGCTGACCGGAACGGAGAACGGCCGCGGGGGGGGGGGGGGGGGGGGGGGGGGGGGGGGGGGGGGGGGGGGGGGGGGGGGGGGGGGGGGGGGGGGGGGGGGGGGGGGGGGGGGGGGGGG
>NZ_JBVJWV010000028.1:30136-106069 GCF_055602105.1 Streptomyces sp. NPDC037421 | reverse complement strand
AGTACGGCCGAGTACGAGCTGCGCTCCTCCGCCTTGCGATGCACCGCACCAGACCCCGCGGCCTGATCCACGAAGATCGCCCGGACAGGACCCAGCGGATGCCCCCTCCGGCGGCGTGTCGTGCGGCCAGTCGGCGCACCCTCCGCGCGGGGCCGGTCGCGCTGGCCGAGCATCGGCCGCATGACCGCGATGACCGCCATGACCTCCCTGCTCCCGGCCGCCGCCTTCCTGGCGGCGGCCGCCGTCCTGCCGCCGCCGCACCCCGCCGCCGCCGACGACGACGCCCGCGCCGCCTACGTCGTCATGCTGAAGGACACCACCTCCCGCGCCCCGACCCGGGCCCTGGCCGCCGAGGCCGGGCGGGCGGGGGACGAGGTCGGAGCGGTCTACGACGCCGCCCTCAACGGTTTCGCGGTACGCACCACCGCGGCCCGCGCCGCCGCCCTCGCCGCCGATCCCCGGGTCGCCTCCGTGGAGCCGGACGCACCGTTCCGGATCTCCGGCACGTCGGCCGCCCCCGAACCGTCGGCCGCCCCCGAACCGCCGGCCGCCCCCGTCCCGGCCCCCGTCCCCGTGCCCGTCGTGGCACCCGCCCCCGCGCAGGCCTCCACCGCCGTGACCCAGCGGCCGGCCCCCTGGGCCCTCGACCGGATCGACCAGCGCGAGCTGCCGCTCGACGGTTCGTACACGTACTCCGGGAACAAGGGCCGGGGCGTCACCGTCTACGTGGTCGACACCGGGATCAACACCCTCCACCAGGAGTTCGGCGGCCGCGCCCGCAACGGCTACAACGGCTTGTTCGCGGACAACGCCCAGGACTGCAACGGCCACGGCACCCACGTCGCCGCCACCGTGGGCGGGGCGACGTACGGGGTCGCCAAGGAGGCCTCCCTGGTCGGTGTGAAGGTGGCCGACTGCCGGGGCGACGGGAGCCTCTCGGTCATCCTGCGCGGCCTCGACTGGATGGTGAAGGACCACGTCAGGAACCCGGCACGGGGGCCCGCCGTCGCCAACATGAGCATGGGCGGCACCCGCAGCCGCTCCATGGAGGCGGCGGTGATCCGCGCGGTCGCCTACGGGATCACCTTCACCGTCGCCGCCGGCAACGAGGCCAGGGACGCCTGCTCCGGCTCCCCGGCGGCCGTCCCGCAGGCCCTCACGGTCGGCGCGACCGACGGCGCGGACCGGCGTCCGGCCTTCTCCAACCACGGCCGCTGCGTGGACATCTCGGCGCCGGGACAGGCCGTCACCTCGGCCTGGAAGGGCTCCCCCACCGCCCTCGCGCGGGCCTCGGGGACCTCCATGGCCGCCCCGCACGTCGCCGGCGCCGCCGCGCTGCTCCTGGCGGACGGCGAGGCCCGGACCCCCGGCGAGGTGGGCCGGCTGCTCGTCCGTGACGCCGTCCCGGACAGGATCGCGAACCTGACCGCCGGGACCCCGAACCTGCTCCTGCACGTCCCCGCGGAGCGGTAGCCCCGGGCACCGACCAGTCGGTATCCGATGTCCCATCAGACCGGGTCTGATGGGACATCAATGTCTGTGCGCTTCGGGCGAAAGCAAGCCATTGACTTCTCAACACCGCGACGCGTCAATGACGGCCATCCGCACCGGCTCGGCCTTCCCCGCACAGCGGGTGGGGGGAGGGGTTCGTCATGACGAAGGAGTCGCGACCCTGTGAGTACGAGAACGCTCAGACGAAGAGTGCTGGCCGGGGCGGGCGCCCTGTCCCTGGCCCTGACGGGCGGCGTCGTGGCCCTGACGGGACCGGCGCAGGCCGCGACCAAGACCACGCCCGTGCCGGTGAAGTGCGTCGCCCCCGCGCCCCAGCCGGGCGCCAACGGCAACCAGGACTACACGGTCACGGTGCCGGACACCGCCAAGGCGGGCGAGACCGTACCGATCACCATCGACCCCGGCGAGACGCCGGTCGTCCCGATGTTCACCATCGACACGGTCAACACCATCAAGGCGAAGCTGCTCGTCGGCGGGGTCGCGCAGACGGTCACCAGCCCGCCCGTGAACAGCCACCAGGAAGCCGGCAAGAAGGCCGACCCGCCCGCCTTCAACGGCACGATCAAGATCCCGGACGGCACCGAGGGCACGACGGTCCAGATCACGATCGACCAGGTGGTCACGGACGCCGACCTCGGCGGCACGGTCTACACGACGACCTGTACGCCGGACCCGCGCCCCAGCGCCCCGGTCGCCTCGATCGCCGTCGAAGCCCTGCCGAAGGACCCGGTCACCACCAAGCTGACGCCGAACAGCGGCAAGGCCGGCACCGCCGTCACCGTCACCGGCGCCAACTTCCCGGCCGGCCCGGTCACCTGTTCCGCCCAGCTCGCGGGCGCGGCGACCGGTGACGCCGGTACCGGCACGGCGGACGCGTCCGGCGCCGCCACCTGCAACATCACGATCACCAAGAAGGCCGACACGATCAAGATCGACGGATCGGTCGCCCCAGCCAAGCCCTTCGTGTTCATCGAGGAGCAGGCGGGCGTGCAGAACCCGGTGGACGTCGAGGTGCTGCCCGGACCGCTGGCCCTCGGCCCGAAGGACGGCCAGCCGGCCGTCAGCTTCGGGGCGGTGACCATCAACGGCAAGGCCCAGTCGGTGTTCGGCGCGTTCAACGCCGCGACCGTCCAGGACTTCCGCGGCGGCAGCCTCGGCTGGGACGTGACGGCGACCCGTACGCCGTTCCTGAACCAGGCGACGGGCCACTCGATGGCCAAGGCGCAGCTCGGCATCCAGCCGTCCTGCACCGTGACCAACCCGGACAGCCCGAGCACCTGCACGGCCGGCGCCCCGGGCGCGATCTCGGGCACGCCGATGAAGGTCGCCTCCCAGGCTGCCGGCGGTGAGGAGCTGACCGGCGGCGAGTTCGCCGTGGGCGGCGCGGCGGTGATCCAGCTGCCGCCGTTCATGTTCGCCGACACCTACCGGTCGGTCGTGACCTTCTCCATCGCCTGACGGGCTTCCTGACGGACGGCCCGAACCGGGTGGTGCGGTGCTCCGGCGCCGCACCACCCTCCCGCGTTCCCACCGCCGCATTCCCCGCCGCGACACTGGAGACCAACGCCCATGCGCATCGGCACCGTTGTCCGCTCCCTCCTCCCAGCCCTGTGCGGCGCGCTGGTGCTGCTGCTCCCCGCCGCCCCCGCGACGGCCGCGGACAACGGCACGTGGGGGGTCTTCCCGACGCCGCCGGCCGGCGCGTCGGTGACCGACCGCGCGTACTTCTTCCACCAGGGCGCCGCCGGGACCACCATCAGCGACAGCGCGACGATCCTGAACTCCTCCGACCAGGAGCTGACCTTCCGGGTCTTCGCCACCGACGCGGTGAACACCCCCTCGGGCGGCGCCTTCGCGCTGCTGCCCGTGCAGACGAAGCCCAAGGACGTCGGCGCCTGGGTCGCGCTGGCGCCCGGGGCGGCGGCCACGGTCACCGTCCCGCCCCGGGGCCGCAAGGACATCCCCTTCACCGTCAAAGTCCCCCAGGACGCCGTGCCGGGCGACCACGTCGGGGGGATCGTCGCACTGAACACGCAGGTCGAGGGGGTGCAGAAGGAGGGCAGGGTGCAGGTCGGGGTCCAGCGCCAGGTGGGCGCCCGGCTGTACTTCCGGGTGCCCGGCCCGCTGACCCCGGGGCTGAGCGTGGAGGACGTACGGGTCAACCGGAGCGCCCCGCTCCTGCCGTGGGTCAAGGACGCCCGCGCCACCATCACGTACACGCTGGTCAACCGGGGCAACGTGGTCGTCGGGCCGCGGGTGGCGGTGTCCGCCGAGGGGCTGTTCGGGCGCCGGGTGCTGAACCGGCCCGACCGGGACCTGAAGCTCGTGCTGCTGCCCGGCCAGCGCGTCGAGCTGACCGAACCGTGGCCGGACGCCCCGCAGTTGGACCGGGTGTCCGTCAAGGTCCGGGCGGGTGCGGCCGCTTATCCGGACCTCACCCCGGACGCCGGTACGGACTTCGTCGCCGTCCCGTGGCCGGCGGCGGGCGCGGCCCTGGTCCTGGCGGGGGCCGGCATCACCCTCCTGGTGCTGCGCCGGCGCCGCCGCGGGACTCCGGAAGAAGCGCTGAGCGAACCGGACTTGGCGCGGGCCCGCTGACCGGCAAGGGTGTCCCCGGGGGGTGACGGCATTCGGCCATCACCTGTGACGGGGAGGCACAACGGATGGAACGAGAGCACAGCGAGTCCGGGTCCGCCGCGCCCGCCGCCCGGCCGGTCAGGGGCGTGGGCCTGCTGACCCGCATCGAGCGGGCGCTGGGCACGGGGACCGCCGCCTACCTGCCCGGGGACGGCTGGATACGGCTCACCCTCCCGCTCGACGACGGCGGCCCGGCGCCCGTCACGGTGGACGTGGTCGCGGACACCGTGCGGGCCCCGCGCGGGATCGCGTACCTGCTGCCGGGCGGTGGCCTGAACTTCGCGGCGGACTTCTTCACTCCGGGCCGGGACAACCTGGCCCACCACCTGCGCCGCCAGGGCCTGCTGGTGGTCGGCGTGACCCCGCGCGAGGACGCCGCCCGCCCCGAGGACGTCACCGCGGACTTCGGGCTCGCCGGGCACCGCCGGGACCTGGCGGGGGTGGTGGCCGCGCTGGACTCCCTACTGGGCCTGCCCTACGAGTACGCGGGCCACTCGGCCGGCGCCGCCCTGGCCCTGGACGCGGCCTCGCACGACCCCTCGGAGCGGCTGCGCAGGGTGCTGGTCCTGGACACGACCGGGCCGTACACCGGGGCCCTGGCCGAGCGGGCCGCCGAGACCCGGGATGTGTACGAGGAGCAGCTCGCGCGGGGTGTCCACGCGGCCGGCCCGGGCCTCGCGGCGCTGGTCGCCCGGGCGGTGGCGGACCCGTCGGGCGCGTCGGAGGCGCCCTGGCCGCCGGACCCGGCCCGGCGCTTCACGCACGCCGGCCTGGCCCACTACGCGCTGGTCCGTACCGCGGACCTGCCCGGCCCGGCCAACTGGATCTACCGCCAGGGCCACGGCGCGGGCGAGTACGTCTTCGGCGCCACCCCGGCCGAGGACCGCTTCGCGCTGGCCCGCACCCCGCTTGCCGCCTGGCACGCGGCCACGTCGGCCCTCGGCAGCGGGCTGGTCCCGACGGCGCTGATGCGGGACCTCGCGGCGGTGTGGGCGGGCGACGGGAAGGCGTACGGGATCGCGTGGGAGCGGATCCGCTGCGAGGTGGTGTGGGTCAACACCGAACTGGGCCGGGGCGACGAGCCGCACGGCGCGGAGCTGATCCGGGCGGCGGGCAACGAGCGGGTCCGCTTCGCCGTGGTCCCGGGCTACGGGCACGGTGACGCGGTCTGGTCGCGGACGGCGGCGGCGGACGTCTGGCCGCTGCTCCAGGGCTGAGGAAACGGGGCTGAGGGAACGGGGCTGGGGGAACGGGGCTGGGGGAACGGGGCAGCCCCCGGCCGGTGAGGGTTGGCCGGGGGCTGCTGGTCTGCGGGGCGTCGGGGCTCAGTGGTTGCGGGGGAAGCCCAGGTCGACGCCGGCCGGGCCGTCGGCCGGGTCGGGCCAGCGGGTGGTGACGACCTTGCCGCGCGTGTAGAAGTGGATGCCGTCGTTGCCGTAGATGTGGTGGTCGCCGAAGAGCGAGTCCTTCCAGCCACCGAAGGAGTGGTAGCCCACCGGCACCGGGATCGGCACGTTGACGCCGACCATGCCGGCCTGGATCTCCAGCTGGAAGCGGCGGGCGGCGCCGCCGTCGCGGGTGAAGATCGCGGTGCCGTTGCCGAACGGCGAGGCGTTGATGAGGGCCACGCCCTCCTCGTAGGTCTCGGTGCGCAGCACGCACAGGACCGGGCCGAAGATCTCGTCGCGGTAGGCGTCGGAGTCGGTCTTGACGTTGTCGAGGAGCGAGAGGCCGATCCAGTGGCCGTTCTCGTTGCCCTCGACCGTGTAGCCGGTGCCGTCGAGGACCACGTCGGCGCCCTGGGCCGCGGCGCCCTTGACGTAGGAGGCGACCTTGTCGCGGTGGGCGGCGGTGATCAGCGGGCCCATCTCGGAGGTCGGGTCGTTGCCGGGGCCGATCTTGATCTTCTCGGCGCGCTCGCGGATCTTCTCGACCAGCTCGTCGGCGATGGAGCCTACGGCGACGACCGCCGAGATGGCCATGCAGCGCTCGCCCGCCGAGCCGTAGGCGGCGGAGACGGCCGCGTCGGCGGCGGCGTCCAGGTCGGCGTCCGGGAGCACCAGCATGTGGTTCTTGGCGCCGCCCAGCGCCTGGACGCGCTTGCCGTTGGCGGAGGCGGTGGTGTGGATGTGGCGGGCGATCGGGGTGGAGCCGACGAAGGAGACGGCGGAGATGCCGGGGTGGGCGAGGAGGGCGTCGACGGCGACCTTGTCACCGTGGACGACGTTCAGGACGCCCGCCGGCAGGCCGGCCTCGGTCATCAGCTCGGCCAGCTTGTTGGAGGCCGACGGGTCCTTCTCGCTCGGCTTGAGGATGAAGGTGTTGCCGCAGGCGATGGCCAGCGGGAACATCCACATCGGGACCATCGCCGGGAAGTTGAACGGGGTGATGCCCGCGACGACGCCGAGCGGCTGGCGGATGGCGGAGACGTCCACCCGGTTGGAGACGGAGGTCGACAGCTCGCCCTTGAGCTGCGTGGTGATCCCGCAGGCCAGCTCGACGATCTCCAGGCCGCGCGCCACCTCGCCCAGCGCGTCGGAGTGCACCTTGCCGTGCTCGGCGACGATCAGCTCGGCGATGGCGTCGCGGTTGGCGTCCAGCAGGGCGCGGTAGGCGAAGAGCACCTTGGTGCGGGCAGCCAGCGAGGACTGCCCCCAGGACAGGAAGGCCTCCTGGGCGACCTTGACGGCCGCGTCGACCTCATCGGCGGAGGCGAGCGCGACCTGCGTGGTGACCTCGCCGGTGGCCGGGTCGGTGACCGGGCCGTAGTTGCCCGACGCGCCCTCGACGGTCTTGCCACCGATCCAGTGGTTGACGGTCTTCATTGTGCTGCTCCTTCACAGATGGCGACGTCGCTGCGCGGCTTGCCGGTCGTACTCTTCACGGGCCTGGGCCGCCGACGCACGGGTCGCGGTCTCGGCCACAGGAACATCCCACCACGCCTGTGCCGGGGGCGGGCCCGACACAGTGTCGGGTGTTCGGGTCTGTGCGTAGACACATGTGGGCCGGTCCGACAGGCGGGCTTCGGCCAGGGCTTTTCGCAGGTCACCGATGGTGCGGGTGCGGATCACGGCCATCCCGAGGGAGGCCGCGTTGGCCGCGAGGTCCACCGGAAGGGGCGGCCCGTCGTACGAACCGTCCTGCCCCCGGAAGCGGTACGCCGTGCCGAAGCCCTCCCCGCCGACCGCCCCGGAGAGGCCGCCGATGGAGGCGTAGCCGTGGTTGTCGAGGACCACCACCTTGACCGGGATCCCCTCCTGGACGGCGGTGACGATCTCGGTGGGGTTCATCAGGTACGAGCCGTCGCCGACGAGCGCCCACACCGGCCGGTCCGGGGCGGCGAGGGCCACCCCGAGGGCGCCGGGGATCTCGTAGCCCATGCAGGAGTAGCCGTACTCCACGTGGTACTGGTACGCGGAGCGGGCCCGCCAGAGCCGGTGCAGGTCGCCGGGGAGCGAGCCGGCCGCGTTGACGATCACGTCGGTGTCGTCGACGACGGCGTCGAGGGCGCCGAGCACCTGGGCCTGGGTGGGGACGGCACTCTCGTCCGGGGCGTGGAAGGCCTGGTCCACCAGGGCCTCCCAGTAGAGCTTGGCCTTGCGGTACGTCCGCTCGTACGCCGGGTCCACGCGGTGGCCCGCGAGCTCCGCGCGCAGGGCGTCCAGGCCCTCGCGGGCGTCGGCGACCAGCGGCAGCGCGGCCTGCTTGTGGGCGTCGTAGGGGTCGAGGTTGAGGCCGAGGAAGCGGACGCCGGGGTCCTGGAAGAGGGTCGAGGAGGCGGTGGTGAAGTCGGTCAGCCGGGTGCCGGCCGCGATGACCAGGTCGGCCGCGCGGGCCAGGTCGTCGGCGGTGGCGGTGCCGGTGTGACCGACGGCGCCCACCTCGGCGGGGTGGTCGTGGCGCAGCGCGCCCTTGCCGGCCTGGGTGGCGGCGACGGGGATGCCGGTGGCCTCGGCGAAGGCCCTCAGGGCGTCCTCGGCACCACTGTGGCGGATGCCGCCGCCGACGATCAGCAGGGGGCGGCGGGCCGCCCGTACGGCCTCTGCGGCGGCGAGCAGCTCGTCCGCGTCGGGCCGGGGCCGGCGCACCCGCCACACCCGCTCGGCGAAGAACTCCTCGGGCCAGTCGTACGCCTGCGCCTGCACGTCCTGCGGCAGCGCGAGGGTGACGGCCCCGGTCTGCACGGGGTCGGTGAGGACCCGCATCGCCTGGAGGGCGGCCGGGACCAGGGCTTCCGGGCGGGTGATCCGGTCGAAGTAGCGGGACACGGGCCGCAGGGTGTCGTTGACGGAGACGTCGCCGGCCCAGGGCACCTCCAGCTGCTGGAGCACCGGGTCGGCGGGCCGGGTCGCGAAGGTGTCCCCGGGGAGCAGGAGCACCGGAATCCGGTTGATCGTGGCGAGGGCGGCGCCGGTGACGAGGTTGGTGGCACCGGGCCCGATGGAGGTGGTCACGGCGTGCGCGGAGAGCCGTCCGCGCTGCCGTGCGTACCCGACGGCGGCGTGCACCATGGCCTGCTCGTTGCGCCCCTGGAGGAAGGGCATGGCCTGCGGCCCGGTCTCCAGCAGGGCCTGCCCGATCCCGGCGACGTTCCCGTGCCCGAAGATCCCCCAGGTGGCGGCGATCAGCCGGTGCCGGCGGCCGTCGCGCTCGGCGTACTGGGCGGCGAGGAAGCGCACGAGCGCCTGCGCGGTGGTGAGCCGGACGCTGCGCCGCGCGGTCACGGGGTCTCCTCGGGACGGACGGCGGGCCGGGTTCCGGAGCCGGACTCGGGGCCTGGGGTGAACGGCAGCCGGGGGTCGGTTTCCCGGCCGGGCCAGCTGCCGCGGATCCACGCGTGGTCGGGGTGGTCCCGGATCAGCCACTCCCGCTCCGCGTCCGGGCCGGCCATCACGTTCAGGTAGTACATGTCGTGCCCGGGCGCCGCGATCGACGGGCCGTGCCAGCCGTCGGGGATGAGGACCGTGTCGCCGGTCCGGACCTCGGCGAGGACGTCGGTCTTCCCGGCGGGCGAGGGCGTCACGCGCTGGTAGCCGACGCCGGGGGTGGTCCCGTGGGGGGCGATCTCGTAGAAGTAGATCTCCTCCAGGCGGGATTCCTCGCCCGGGTGGTGCTCGTCGTGCTTGTGGGGGGGGTACGAGGACCAGTTCCCGCCGGGGGTGAGCACCTCGACGGCGATGAGCCGGTCGCAGGCGAACACCCCGGCGGCGGCGAAGTTGTGCACCTGCCGCGAGCACTGCCCGGCACCGCGCAGCTCGACGGGCACCGCGTCAGCGGCCCCGTACCGCGCGGGCAGCCGCCGCCGGCACCGCGCCCCGGCCAGCGCGAACCGGCCGCCGCCGGCCGAGGTGACCTCGGCGTGCGCGTCCCGGGGGAGGTACGCGAAGTCGGTGGGCCCGTCGAACACGCTTGCGCGGCCGCGCAGCCGGAAGCTCACTGCGGGGCCTTCCCCCACCCCGCCCCTTCCCGGAACCGGGGTCCCCGCCGGGGCCCGCTCCGGCAGGGCGTCCGCGCAGCGGACCTCGCAGGCACCGGCCAGCGGGAGCACGATCCACTCCGCCTCCCCGCACGTGTGCGCGTACACCTCGCCCGGAGCCAGCTCCAGCACCACCAGCCGGGTGAGCTCCATCCCCGTCTCAGACAGCACCGGCACGGCCCAGCACCTCCTCCACCTCGTGCGGAAACGGCATCGCCGACGAGCACGCCAGCCGCGAGGCCACGATCGCCCCGGCGGCGTTCGCGTACCGCAGCACCCGCTCCAGGTCCCAGCCGGCCAGCAGCCCGTGGCACAGGGCGCCACCGAAGGCGTCCCCGGCGCCCAGCCCGTTCACCACCTCCACCTCCACCGGCGGGACCTCCACCGCCGTCCCGTCCCGGTGGACGGCCAGCACCCCCTCCGGCCCCCGCTTGACCACCGCCAGCTCCACCCCGGCCGCGAGCAGCGCCTCCGCGGCCGCGTACGGCTCGCGGCACCCGGTCGCGACCTCGCACTCCGCGGTGTTGCCGACGGCCACCGTCGCCAGCCCGAGCGCCCGCTCGTACCAGGGCTCCGGCGGGCCGTCCCACAGCATCGGCCTCCAGTCGAGGTCGAAGACCGTGATGCCGGACTTCGAGCGGGCCTCCAGCGCGGCCAGGGTCGCGGCGCGGCTCGGCTCGGCGCTCAGCCCCGTGCCGGTCATCCAGAAGACCCGCGCCGCCCGCACCGCCGCCCGGTCGATCTCGTCCGGCCCGATCTCCAGGTCGGGCGCCTTCGGGAGCCGGTAGAAGTAGAGCGGGAAGTGGTCGGGCGGGAAGACCTCGCAGAAGGTGATGGGCGTCGGATAGGCCGCGACCTCCCCCACCCACCGGTCGTCGACCCCGAACCCCCGCAGCTCTGCGCGCAGGTACGCCCCGAAGGGGTCCGCCCCGGTCCGGCTGATCACGGCCGTGCGCCGCCCCAGCCGGGCGGCCGCGACGGCGACGTTCGCCGGCGAGCCGCCGAGGAACTTGCCGAAGGTGTCGGCCTCGGCGAGCGGTACGCCGGTCTTGAGCGGGTAGAGATCCACCCCGATCCGCCCCATCGTGATCAGGTCGTGGACGGCTTCCGCGTCCGACGGCTCCTCCGCCGGCAGCCCCTCCGCCGCCGTCCCGTCCGAGGTGTCCACAGCTGGCTCTCCTCCCACTCGTCCTCCCTCTCCTCTCGAACCCCGCACCCTAAGGTGGCCGTCATGACCTCCTCCCCACCCGCGTTGACCCGTATCCGTGTCGGTTCGGCTCCGGACTCCTGGGGTGTCTGGTTCCCGGAGGATCCCCTTCAGACCCCCTGGGAGCGGTTCCTCGACGAGGTCGCCGACGCCGGGTACGAGTGGATCGAGCTCGGCCCGTACGGCTACCTGCCCACCGATCCGGCCCGGCTCGCCGACGAGACCGCCAAGCGCGGCCTGCGGGTGTCCGCGGGCACCGTCTTCACCGGACTCCATCACGGCCCCGGCGTCTGGGAGCAGACCTGGGCACACGTGTCGCGGATCGCCGCGCTGACCCGGGACACGGGGGCGGAGCACCTCGTGGTGATCCCCTCCTTCTGGCGCGACGACAAGACCGGCGGAATGCTGGAGGACCCGGTCCTGAGCCCCGTCCAATGGCGTGAACTGACCTCCCAGACCGATCGCCTGGGCCGGGAGGTCCGGGAGCGGTACGGGCTGCGGATCGTGGTCCACCCGCACGCGGACACGCACGTCGACACCCCGGAGAACGTGGCCCGGTTCCTGGACGCCACCGATCCGGCGCTGGTCTCCCTGTGCCTGGACACGGGTCATTACGCGTACTGCGGCGGGGACAGCGTCGAGGCGATCGAGGCCTTCGGCGAGCGGATCGGGTACCTGCACCTGAAGCAGGTGGACCCGCGGGTCCTCGCCGAAGTGCGGGCGGAGGGGACGCCGTTCGGCCCGGCCGTGGCGCGCGGGGTGATGTGCGAGCCGCCGTCCGGGGTGCCCGCGCTGGAGCCCGTACTGGCGGCGGCGCAGCGGCTCGGGGTGGAGCTGTTCGCGATCGTGGAGCAGGACATGTACCCGTGCCCGCCCGAGCGTCCGCTGCCCATCGCCCGGCGCACCCGCGCCTATCTGCGCTCCTGCGGCACCCGTTGACGGTCCCGAACCTCCGAGGAGAGACATGAGCACGCTCGGCATCGCCGTCATCGGCACCGGGAAGATGGGCGCCGACCACGTCCGCCGGATCGGCGACGCGGTCGGCGGGGCGCGGGTGGTGGCCGTGGCCGACCCGGACGGGGACCGGGTCAAGGAGGTCGCGGCGGGACTGGACGGGGCGGGCGCGTACACCGACCCGGCGGCGGCGATGGCGGCGCCCGGGGTGGACGCCGTACTGATCGCCTCGCCGGGACCGGCCCATGAGGAAGCGATCCTGCACGCCTTGGAGCGGGAGTTGCCGGTGCTCTGCGAGAAGCCGCTGACCCCGGATCCGGAGGGGGCGCTGCGGGTGCTGGAGGCGGAGCGCAGGCTCGGCCGGCGGCTGGTGCAGGTGGGCTTCATGCGGCGCTTCGACGCCGAGTACGAGCGGCTCAAGGAGCTGCTGGACGCGGGCGGCATCGGCCGGCCGCTGTTCCTGCACTGCCGCCACCGCAACGCCGCCTCGCCGTCCTTCTTCACCAGCGACATGCTGATCAGCGACTCGGTGGTGCACGAGGTGGACGCGGCGCGCTGGCTGCTGGGCCAGGAGGTGACCGCGGTGACGGTGCTCTCCCCCACGCCGTCCTCGGCGGCGCCGGAGGGGCTGCGCGATCCCCGGCTGGTGCTGCTGGAGACCTCGGGCGGGGCGGTGGTCGACGTGGAGATCTTCGTCAACTGCGGGTTCGGCTACCAGGTGCAGTGCGAGGCCGTCGGCGAGTCCGGCAGCGCCCGGATCGGTGACGGGCACGCGATGGTCGTCCAGTCGGGCGGCCGCTGGGGCGGGGAGATCACCCAGGACTTCACCACGCGCTTCGCCGACGCCTACGACCGCCAGGTGCGGCGCTGGGTGGCGGCGGCCGCGCGGGGGCGGGTGGACGGACCCGACGCCTGGGACGGGTACGCGGCCGCCGCCGTGTCGGAGGCCGGGCTGGCGGCCGCGCGCAGCGGCGTACGGACGGAGGTGCGGCTGGCGGAGCGGCCGGAGCTGTACGCACGCTGAGGCCGCCCCCCGGCCACCGCCACGGGCGGCTCCTGTGCCGCATTCGTCACGGGAGTCGCTGCCGTGTCACACATGTCCGCACTACGCGGGTTTTCCGTCACAGGGAGTCCACAGACCCTCCCCCGCGCTCACCGAGCGTCGTTCTCCGGGCACAACCCGAGTGATCGTCAGTGTCCACGCGCCGGCTCCCCCGACGGCCTCCCGGCCGGCCCCGCGCCGTGGACCAGGAGGTGGCGTCGATGAGCGACCGGCAGCTGTGGTCCTACAAGGAGATCGCCGCCCATATCCGGGTCCAGCCGGACACCGTGCGTTCCTACCGCAAGCACGGGCTGCTGCCCGCCCCCGACCACGTGGAGGGCGGCAAGCCCTACTGGTACGCCGACACCATCCGGACCTGGGCGGCGCGCCGCCCCGGCAACCGCGGCCGCCGCGAGGAGTGATCCGGCGGTACGGGGCGGGACCCCGCACCCGGACCCGCCCCGGTCGCCAGGACTCCTCCCCGGCGCCGCACCGGCCGCCCAGGTCCCCGGAGTCCCTCGGTGTCGATGTCGGCGTCGATGTCGATGTCGGCGTCGGCGTCGGCGTCGGCGTCGGCGTCGGCGTCGGCGTCGGCGTCGGCGTCGGCGTCACAGAATGGGTCATGTGCGCCGTTTGCGTACGGTTCGATGGTCCCGTCCGCCGGAGCTCCGCTCGAACTCCGCCCAATGAAGGCTCAATACCCCCTAGGGGTATAGAATGCCACGAGAGCCATTCCCCGACAGAGGAGAACGACATGACCGCCGTGACGGTAACCGTGTACAAGGTCACCGGGATGACCTGCGGGCACTGCGAGGGCGCCGTGACCGCCGAGCTCACCGCCCTCCCCGGCGTGACCTCGGTCAAGGCCGTCGCCGCCACCGGGGAGGTCACCGTCGAGTCGCAGGCCCCGCTCTCCGAGGCCGACGTGCGCGCCGCCGTGGACGAGGCCGGGTACGAGCTCGCCGGCGTGGCGGCCTGAGCCCCACCCCTCGCCAACGCGGTACCCGCCGGGCCGCACCCGCCAGCTCATACTGGACCGTACGGCCCGGCCCTCCCCCTGGAGCGGGAACATGAGCAGCAGCACAGTGCACGACGGGCCCATAACGGACGCCGCCGCCTGCGAGGTCGAGCTGACGATCGGCGGGATGACCTGCGCCTCCTGCGCGGCCCGCATCGAGAAGAAGCTCAACCGGATGGACGGCGTCAGCGCCACGGTGAACTACGCCACCGAGAAGGCCCGGGTCTCCTACGGCGGCGCGGTCCAGGTGGCCGACCTGATCGCGACCGTGGTCAGGACGGGCTACACCGCCGAGGAGCCCCCGCCGCCACGGCCCGAACCGGAAGCGGAGCCCGAGGACACCGCGGCCGTACGCGACCCCGAGCTCGCCGCGCTCCGGCAGCGGCTGCTGGTGTCCGCCGCCCTGGCCCTGCCGGTGGTCCTGCTCTCGATGGTCCCCGCCCTCCAGTTCGACGACTGGCAGTGGCTCTGCCTCACCCTCGCCTCGCCCGTGGTGGTGTGGGGCGCCCTGCCCTTCCACCGGGCCGCCTGGACCAACCTCCGGCACGGCGCCGCGACCATGGACACCCTGGTCTCCGTCGGCACGCTGGCCGCCTACGCCTGGTCCGTGTGGGCCCTGTTCCTCGGCCACGCCGGGATGCCCGGGATGCGGCACGGCTTCGACCTCACCGCCGGGCGGACGGACGGCTCCTCCGCCCTCTACCTGGAGGTCGCGGCGGGCGTCGTGACCTTCATCCTGCTCGGCCGCTACCTGGAGGCCCGCTCCAAGCGGAAGGCGGGCGCCGCCCTGCGGGCGCTGATGGAGCTGGGCGCCAGGGACGTGGCCGTGCTGCGCGGCGGCCGCGAGGTGCGGATCCCCGTCGGCGCGCTCGCGGTCGGCGACCGCTTCGTGGTCCGCCCCGGGGAGAAGATCGCCACCGACGGCACCGTCGTCGAGGGCTCCTCCGCCGTGGACGCCTCCATGCTGACCGGCGAGTCCGTCCCGGTCGACGTCACCGCCGGGGACGCCGTCACCGGCGCCACCGTGAACACCTCCGGCCGGCTCGTCGTGGAGGCCACCCGGATCGGGGCCGACACCCAGCTCGCCCGGATGGCCCGGATGGTCGAGGAGGCCCAGAGCGGCAAGGCCGAGGTGCAGCGCCTCGCGGACCGGATCTCGGCGGTGTTCGTGCCCGTGGTCCTGCTCCTCGCGCTCGGCACCTGGGTCACCTGGCTGCTCATCACCGACGACCCCACCGCCGCGTTCACCGCCGCCGTGGCGGTCCTGATCATCGCCTGTCCCTGCGCCCTGGGCCTGGCCACGCCGACCGCCCTGATGGTCGGCACCGGCCGGGGCGCGCAGCTGGGCATCCTGATCAAGGGTCCCGAGGTGCTGGAGTCCACCCGGCGCGTGGACACCGTCGTGCTCGACAAGACCGGCACGGTCACCACCGGCCGGATGACCCTCTCCGGGGCGCACGCGGCCGAGGGTGTGGACGAGAAGGAACTGCTGCGGCTCGCGGGCTCGCTGGAGCACGCCTCCGAGCACCCGGTCGCGCGGGCGATCGCCACCGGAGCCGCCGCGGCGGCCGGGGACCTGCCCGCGCCCTCGTCCTTCGAAAACCTCGCCGGACTGGGCGTACGGGGCACGGTCGAGGGGCGCGAGGTCCTGGTGGGGCGCGAGCGGCTGCTCGCGGACCGGGGGATCGCACTGCCCGCGCCGATCGCCGACGCGAAGGCCGCCGCCGAGGCCGCGGGCGCCACCGCGGTGCTGGTCGCCTGGGACGGCACGGCCCGCGGGGTCCTGACCGTGGCCGACGCCGTCAAGGAGACCAGCGCCGAGGCCGTGGCCCGGCTGCGGGCGCTCGGCCTCACGCCGGTGCTGCTGACCGGCGACAACAGGGCCGTGGCCGAGACGGTGGCCCGGGAGGTGGGCATCGACGAGGTGATCGCGGAGGTGCTCCCGCAGGACAAGGTGGACGTGATCCGCCGGCTCCAGGACGAGGGCCGTACGGTCGCCATGGTGGGCGACGGGGTCAACGACGCGGCCGCGCTCGCCCAGGCGGACCTGGGCCTCGCGATGGGCACCGGCACCGACGCGGCCATCGAGGCCGGCGACCTGACCCTCGTACGCGGAGACCTGCGGGTGGCGGCGGACGCGATCCGGCTCTCCCGGCGGACCCTGGCCACGATCAAGGGCAACCTGTTCTGGGCCTTCGGCTACAACGTGGCGGCGCTTCCGCTGGCCGCCGCGGGACTGCTCAACCCGATGATCGCCGGGGCCGCCATGGCCTTCTCGTCGGTCTTCGTGGTGACCAACAGCCTGCGGCTGCGCTCGTTCCGGTAGAGGATCTCCTCCTCGTTCCCTCCACAGATCCTTCACTGGAGACGCAGATCACAGTGATGACAACGTAACCATCCGGGGTCGGCACGGGTCTAATGGGGCGATGCCGAAAACGTCTTGGGGGACGTTTCACGGAGGTCTTTGGGGGACGTCCGGGCATCCGCCGGCCGGGACGCGTGCCCTCGGGAAGCTTTGAGCGGCCCTCCCGACCCGAACGGGTCCCGGCACACACCGACGCCCCGGCGCGGGTCCCGTGGGGGGAATCCGCTGCCGGGGAAAAGGGAAGCGCCCCGACCGTCGACCCGTGGGGGGATCGACGGCGGGGCGCTTTCCGTATGACCGGAGCGGCCCGGAAGGGCCTAGCGGGCCTCGACCGGGACGAAGTCGCGCAGGACCTCGCCGGTGTAGATCTGGCGCGGACGGCCGATGCGGGAGCCGGGCTCCTTGATCATCTCGTGCCACTGGGCGATCCAGCCGGGAAGGCGGCCGAGCGCGAAGAGCACGGTGAACATCTCGGTCGGGAAGCCCATGGCCCGGTAGATCAGACCGGTGTAGAAGTCCACGTTCGGGTAGAGGTTGCGGGCGACGAAGTACTCGTCGGCCAGCGCGTGCTCTTCCAGCTTGAGCGCGATGTCCAGCAGCTCGTCGCTCTTGCCGAGCGCCGAGAGGACGTCGTGCGCCGCCGCCTTGATGATCTTCGCCCGAGGGTCGAAGCTCTTGTAGACGCGGTGCCCGAAGCCCATCAGGCGGACGCCGTCCTCCTTGTTCTTCACCTTGCGGATGAAGGCGTCGACGTCGCCGCCGTCGTTCTTGATGCCTTCCAGCATCTCCAGGACGGACTGGTTGGCGCCACCGTGCAGCGGACCCCACAGGGCCGAGATGCCGGCGGAGATCGAGGCGAACATGTTCGCCTGCGAGGAGCCGACCAGACGCACGGTGGAGGTCGAGCAGTTCTGCTCGTGGTCCGCGTGCAGGATCAGCAGCTTGTCGAGCGCGGAGACCACGACCGGGTCCAGGTCGTACTCCTGGGCCGGCACGGAGAAGGTCATGCGCAGGAAGTTCTCGACGTAGCCGAGGTCGTTGCGCGGGTAGACCACCGGGTGGCCGACCGACTTCTTGTACGCGTACGCGGCGATCGTCGGGAGCTTGGCCAGCAGACGGATCGTCGAGAGGTGGCGCTGCTTCTCGTCGAACGGGTTGTGGCTGTCCTGGTAGAACGTCGACAGCGCGCTGACCACGGACGACAGCATGGCCATCGGGTGGGCGTCGCGCGGGAAGCCGTCGTAGAACCGCTTCACGTCCTCGTGCAGCAGCGTGTGCTGGGTGATCTCGTTGCGGAACGACGCGAGCTGGTCGACGGTCGGCAGCTCACCGTTGATCAGCAGGTAGGCGACCTCGATGAAGGTCGAGCGCTCCGCCAGCTGCTCGATCGGGTAGCCGCGGTAGCGCAGGATGCCCTGCTCACCGTCGAGGTAGGTGATCGCCGACTTGTAGGCGGCGGTGTTGCCGTAGCCACTGTCCAGCGTGACGAGCCCGGTCTGGGCCCGGAGCTTCGAGATGTCGAAGCCCTGGTCACCGACGGTGCTTTCGACCACCGGGTAGGTGTATTCACCGTCCGCGTACCGGAGTACTACAGAGTTGTCGCTCACGTCATCCCTCACCGACGTAGTGCCTCTTCTTCGAGGTGCCCTGACTGCCTCTACCTTCCCCCATTTGGCGCAGGAGAGTGCACTCGGGGTCGGCCTTTGGTCTATTTGACGGCACTGAGTGCCTTCAACCTGCTCATCCTGCCCCCTCCGCGCCGGTTGTCGGAACCCCAAATGATCGATCATCTAGGTGATGTTTCCCACCGAAACCCGGCCGGCGAGCCGTGCGGCGACCGCCGTGTACCTCCTGCCTGCGGAAACGGTACGCACCGCCTGCCCGAGGGCCTTGCGGGACCCGACCAGGACGACCAGTTTCTTCGCCCTGGTCACGGCGGTGTAGAGCAGATTCCGCTGGAGCATCATCCAAGCCCCGGTGGTGACGGGGATCACGACCGCCGGATATTCACTCCCCTGGGAACGGTGGATGGTGACGGCGTACGCGTGCGCCAGCTCGTCCAGCTCCGCGAACTCGTACCCCACCTCCTCGTCCTCCTCTGTACGGACCGTCAAGCGCTGCTCGTCCACGTCCAGAGCGGTGACCACCCCGACGGTGCCGTTGAAGACGCCGTTGGCACCCTTGTCGTAGTTGTTGCGGATCTGGGTGACCTTGTCGCCCACCCGGAAGACCCGGCCGCCGAACCGCTTCTCGGGCAGGTTCGGCCGCGCCGGGGTGATCGCCTGCTGGAGCAGGCCGTTGAGGTTCCCCGCGCCGGCCGGGCCCCGGTGCATGGGGGCCAGGACCTGGACGTCCCGGCGCGGGTCGAGCCCGAACCTGGCCGGGATCCGGCGGGCGGCCACGTCCACGGCGAGGATCCCGGCCGCCTCCGTGTCCTCCTCGGGGAAGAGGAAGAAGTCCGGCAGGCCGTCGGTGATGGGCGGCACCCCGGTGTTGATGCGGTGCGCGTTGGTGACCACGCCCGACTGCTGGGCCTGGCGGAAGATCCGGGTCAGCCGGACGGCGGGCACCGGCCCGCCCTCGGCCAGCAGGTCCCGCAGCACCTCGCCGGCGCCGACCGAGGGGAGCTGGTCCACATCGCCGACCAGCAGCAGGTGCGCCCCCGGCGCCACCGCCTTGACCAGCTTGTTGGCGAGCAGCAGGTCCAGCATCGAGGCCTCGTCGACCACGACCAGGTCGGCGTCCAGCGGCCGGTCCCGGTCGTACGCCGCGTCCCCGCCGGGCTTGAGCTCCAGCAGCCGGTGCACGGTGGAGGCCTCGGCCCCGGTCAGCTCGGACAGCCGCTTCGCCGCGCGGCCGGTGGGCGCTGCGAGCACCACCTTGGCCTTCTTGGCCCGGGCCAGCTCCACGATGGAGCGCACGGTGAAGGACTTGCCGCAGCCGGGCCCGCCGGTGAGCACCGCCACCCGGCGGGTGAGGGCCAGCCTGACCGCGTCCCGCTGCTCGGGGGCGAGGCTGGCCCCGGTGCGGCCGGCGAGCCAGCCGAGGGCCTTGTCCCAGTCCACGTCCCGGAAGCCGGGCATCCGGTCCTCCTCGGCGTTCAGCAGCCGGCGGACCTGGCCGACCAGCGACAGCTCGGCCCGGTGGAAGGGGACCAGGTACACCGCGGTGAGGGGGTCCGGGCCGCCCTGGGGGTCGGGCACAGGCTCCCGTACGACCCCCTCCGGATCGGCGGCGAGCTCGGCCAGGCACTCGATGACCAGCCCGGTGTCCACCTGGAGCAGCTTCACCCCGTCGGCGATGAGGCGCTCCTCGGGGAGGAAGCAGTGCCCCTGGTCGGTGGACTGGGACAGGGCGTACTGGAGGCCGGCCTTGACCCGCTCGGGGCTGTCGTGCGGGATGCCGACGGCCTGGGCGATGCGGTCGGCGGTGAGGAAGCCGATGCCCCAGACGTCGGCGGCGAGCCGGTACGGCTGGTTCCTCACCACCGAGATGGAGGCGTCCCCGTACTTCTTGTAGATGCGGACCGCGATGGAGGTGGAGACGCCGACGCCCTGGAGGAAGACCATGACCTCCTTGATGGCCTTCTGCTCCTCCCAGGCGGCTCCGATGAGCCTGGTCCGCTTGGGGCCGAGGCCGGGGACCTCGATCAGCCGCTTCGGCTCGCCCTCGATGACGTCGAGGGTGTCGAGGCCGAAGTGCTCGACGATGCGGTCGGCGATCCTCGGGCCGATGCCCTTGATGAGGCCGGAGCCGAGGTAGCGGCGGATGCCCTGGATGGTGGCGGGCAGGACCGTCGAGTAGTTCTCGACGCTGAACTGCCTGCCGTACTGCGGGTGCGAGCCCCAGCGGCCCTCCATGCGCAGGGATTCGCCGGGCTGCGCGCCGAGCAGCGAGCCGACGACGGTCAGCAGGTCTCCGGCGCCCCGGCCGGTGTCGACCCGGGCGACCGTGTAGCCGCTCTCCTCGTTGGCGTAGGTGATGCGCTCCAGCACCCCCTCGACCACCGCCAGTTGCACCGCCCCGTTGTTCACCATGGCAAGAAGCTACAGTCCGCCGCCGACAGGGCGCCGGGGCCTGTGGACAACGGCCGCGGGACCGGCGGGGTCTTCCGGGGAAACGAAAGGGGGTCCGGCCTCGCGGCCGGACCCCCTCACGGTTACCCCTCCCTCGTCGGACTTCCCGATCCCCCCGGATCCCCACCCGGAAGTCCCGACGCAACATACGACCCGCGTGCCGCCCGGAGGGTTGCATGCGGAATCACGGCTTTACCTTTCCGTTACATTCAGCCACCCCGGGAGTACTCCGAGGTGCCATGAAATCGCCGCACAAGTAGCGTTTCCGGCATGAGCGACTCTTCCTTCGAGGACGACGTACTGGGCGAGCTCGGCGACGACAAGCTGAACGAGATCGCCTCCCTGCTCGGCACCGACGCCGACGGCGCCCGCGAGACCGTCACCCAGACCGTCGGGGCGATGACCGGCGGCCTCCAGGAGAAGGCCGAGGCCGACGACGACGAGGTCCGCCAGGCCTTCGCGGAGGTGTCCGAGGCCCCCCTCCAGGGCGTGGCCACCCTCGGCGGCGGCCTCGGCGGCCTGCTCGGCGGCGGGATGATGGCCGGGGTGCTCGCCAAGGTGAGCAAGCCCGTGGCGGAGGCCGTCTCGAAGCGGACCGGCATCCCCGCCGCGACCGTCCTGCGCGTCATCGAGCTGCTGATCCCGGTGCTGATGGCCGTCTTCGCCAAGCGGGCCGCCGCCGGCAAGGGCGCGGGCGCCCCTGCCCCGGGGGGGGGGAGGCGGGGGGGGGGGGGGGGGAGGGAGGGGGGGGGGGGGGGGGTGGGGGGGGGGGGGGGGGGGGGGGGGGGGGGGGGGGGGAGTGCGTACCCCCCCCCCCCCCCCCCCCCCCCCCCCCCCCCCCCCCCCCCCCCCCCCCCCTGCCCCCCCCCCCCCCCCCCCCCCCCCCCCCCCCCCCCGGCGCCGCGGCCCCCGGCGCGGGCGGCCTCGGCGACCTGCTGGGACAGATCCTGGGCGGCGGGAAGAAGTAGCCCCGCCCGGCGGACCGCCCCGCGCTATCCTCGGCAGCCATGGAGACTTCCGGCGCGGCGGTGCGGCTGCGGGATCCCGGGCCCGGCGAGCTGGGCTGGATCGTGCAGCGCCACGGCGCGCTCTACGCCGCCGAGTACGGCTGGAACCAGGAGTTCGAGGGCCTGGTGGCCCGGATCGTCGCGGACTTCGCCGAGGACCACGACCCCCATCTGGAGCGGGTCTGGATCGCCGAGCACGAGGGCGAGCCGGTCGGCTCGGTGATGTGCGTGCGCGAGGACGGCTCGCCCGGCACGGCCCGGCTGCGGCTGCTGCTCGTGGAGCCGGCCGGGCGCGGGCTCGGGGTCGGCACCCTGCTGGTCGACACCGTCGTCGCCTTCGCCCGTTCGGCGGGCTACCGCGAGCTGGTGCTGTGGACCAACGACGTACTGGCCGCGGCCCGTTCGCTCTACGAGCGGGCCGGCTTCACGCTGGTCGCCGAGCGCCCGCACCGCTCGTACGGGGCCTGCCTCACGGGGCAGGACTGGCGGCTGCCGCTGCGCGAGGGCTCCCCGCGCTGACGGTGCCCGTACGGGCCTTCGCGCGCGCGGGTGCCAGCGAGGTCAGGCCCACCCCGCCGACCAGCAGGACCGCCGCCAGCCAGCCCGGCCCGGAGACCCCCTCGCCGAGCACCAGGGCGGCCGAGGACATCCCGAACACCGGCACCAGCAGCGAGAACGGCGCCACGGCCGAGGCCGGGTAGCGGCGCAGCAGGTAGGCCCAGACCCCGAAGCCGAACACCGTGGACACCCAGGCGACGTAGCCGATGACGGCCAGCCCGGACCAGTCCAGGGCGCGCAGCGCGGCCAGGTCCCGCTCGGGTCCCTCCAGCAGCAGCGAGAGCGCGAACAGCGGGACCACCGGGACGACGCACACCCACACCTGGAAGTTCATGGCGTCGGGCGGGGCGGCCTTGCGGGTGAGCACGTTGGACACGCCCCAGCAGGCGGCGGCCGCCACCACCAGGACGAAGCCGGTGACGGGCCCGGACAGGCCCCGGTCCACGGCGGCCACCGCGATCCCGGCCAGCGCCACGGCCATGCCCAGCACCCGCACCCGGCCGGGCCGCTCGCGCAGCACGGCGGCGGCGAGCACGGCGGTGAAGACGGCCTGGATCTGGAGCACGAGCGAGGACAGCCCGGCCGGCATCCCGGCGGCCATCCCCGTGAACAGCAGCCCGAACTTGGCGATGCCGAGGGCGGCCCCGACCCCGAGGATCCACTTCCAGGCGACCTTGGGGCGCCCCACGAAGAACACGGCGGGCAGCGCGGCGACGAGGAAGCGCAGCGCGGACAGCAGCAGCGGCGGGAAGTGGCCGAGGCCGATCTCGATGACGACGAAGTTGAACCCCCAGACGGCGGCGACGAGTACGGCGAGTGCGGTGTGTACGGGACGCATGCTCCGAGCATCGGCGCCCGGACCATGTAGCACCAGCGCGGATCCCTACCGGGATGGATGAAGCAGTGCTTACGATTGGCGGATGCTCGACCTGTCCCGGCTGCGCGCCCTGCACGCCGTCTCCGTCCACGGTTCGGTCGCGGGCGCGGCGGCCGCCCTCGGCTACACCCCCTCCGCGGTCTCGCAGCAGATCGCCAAGCTGGAGCGGGAGACCCGCACCACGCTGCTGGAGCGGCGCGGGCGCGGGGTCGCGCTCACCGAGGAGGCCCGGCACCTGGCCGACACCGCCCGGGAGCTGCTGGCGATCGTGGAGCGGGCGGAGACCACCCTGGAGGAGCGGCGGGGGTGCCCGAGCGGGCTGCTGACGGTGGCCGCCTTCGCCTCGGCGGCGCGCGGGCTGCTGCCGGGGGTGCTGGCCGAGCTGGCGGGCCGTCATCCGGCGCTGGACGTACGCCTCAC
Organism: Streptomyces sp. NPDC037421; assembly: GCF_055602105.1. NCBI lineage: Bacteria > Bacillati > Actinomycetota > Actinomycetes > Kitasatosporales > Streptomycetaceae > Streptomyces > Streptomyces sp. NPDC037421. The sequence goes on along the minus strand of NZ_JBVJWV010000028.1, from coordinate 82,920 downwards.
GGAGGTCGATCCCCACCTGTCGGTGGACCTGGTCGCCCGGGGCGTCACCGACCTGGCGGTGGCCCACGACTGGGACATCGCCCCGCTGCCCGCCCCCGAGGGCGTGGAGCAGGCGGTCATCGGGGACGACCCCTGCGATCTGGTGGTCCCGGCCGGACACCCCTTCACCACGCGGCGGGTGGTGCGCCGGACGGACCTCGGGGGCCAGCGGTGGGTGTGCCAGCCGCCCGGCCGGGTGTGCCACGACTGGCTGGTGCGGACCGTGCGCACGGCCGGGTTCGAGCCCGACATCACGCACACCGCCGAGGAGAACCACACCATCGTCGCGCTGGTCGCGGCCGGCCTCGGGGTCGCGGTCGTGCCCCGGCTGGGTACGGGCGCGCTGCCGCCGGGCGCGGTGGCCGTACCGCTGGAGCCGGGACCGGTACGCAGGCTGTACGCCCTGTGGCGGACGGGAGCGGCCCGCCGGCCCGCGATCACCGAGACCGTACGGACCCTCCGGGAGCACTGGGCGGCGCGGGAGCGTACCTAACGGGCCATTCCCGAGTGTCCGTCAGGCATGGCGCGGGGTACGGCAGTAGGGTCCCACAGGTGCCGAACCACGCCTCCCGCCGGGCCCTGCTCGCCGCCGCCGCCATGGCCGCCGTCACGGCCGCCGGAGCCGCCGGTGCCGCCTCCACGGCCTCCACCGCCGCCCCCCGGACCCCGGACGACTCCCGCGCCCCCGCCGGGCCGCCCGGCCGCCGCCCGGACCGGGAGCGGCTGCGGGCGCTGGTGTCCGGGCTCGGGCTGCCCGAGCTGGTGGGGCAGCTGTTCGTGTCCCGGGCCTACGGGCATTCGGCGACCGACCCCGATCCGGCGGACGCCGAGCTGAACCTGAAGCACTTCGGGGTGCGCACCGCCGCCGAGCTGGTGGCCCGCTACCACCTGGGCGGGGTCGTCTACTTCGCGTGGGCGCACAACACCCGCGCCCCGCACCAGATCGCCGCCCTGTCCAACGGGCTCCAGCGGGCCGCCGCGGACTCGGGGGCGGGGCTCCCGCTGCTGCTGTCGGTGGACCAGGAGCACGGGGCCGTCGCCCGGATCGGCCGGCCGGCGACCCTGCTGCCCGGGGCGATGGCCCTGGGCGCGGCGGGCTCCGCCGAGGGGGCGCACCGGGCGGCCCGGGTCGCGGGGACGGAGCTGGCGGCGCTGGGCATCCGGCAGGACTGGGCGCCGGTGGCCGACGTGAACGTGAACCCGGCCAACCCGGTGATCGGCGTGCGCTCCTTCGGCTCCGACCCGGCCGCCGTCGCGGCCCTGGCCGCGGCCCAGGTGCGCGGTTACCAGGGGGCGGGGGTGGCGGCCGCGGCGAAGCACTTCCCGGGCCACGGGGACACCGAGACCGACAGCCACGTCGGGCTGCCGGTGATGAGGCACACCCGCGCCCAGTGGGAGGAGCTGGACGCACCGCCGTTCCGGGCGGCGGTGCGCGCGGGCGTGGACGTGGTCATGACGGCGCACATCGTCTTCCCCGCGCTCGACCCCTCGGGGGACCCGGCCACCCTCTCGCGGCCCATCGTGACCGGCCTCCTGCGCGAACACCTCGGCTTCGAGGGGGTGGTGGTCACCGACGCCCTCGACATGGCCGGGGTCCGGCAGAAGTACGGGGAAGACCGGGTGCCGGTGCTGGCCCTGAAGGCGGGCTGCGACCTGCTGCTGAACGCGCCGGACCTGGGGCTGGCCCAGCGCAGCGTGCTGGCGGCGGTGGAGTCGGGCGAGCTGGCGCGCGGCCGGATCGAGGAGTCGGTGCTGCGGATCCTGGAGCTGAAGGCCCGCCGGGGCCTGTTCGAGGACCCGTACACCTCCGACGCGGCGGTGGACGCGGTGGTGGGGACCGGCGGGCACCTGGCGGCCGCCGACGCCGTCGCGGCGGGTACGACGACCCTGCTGGCCAATCCGCGCGGGCTGCTGCCACTGGACGCGTCGGCCCGGCCGCGGCTGCTGGTGACGGGCACCGACCCGGTCTCCCCCACGGGCACCACGGGACCCTCCACGGCGGTCCTGGCGCGGGAGCTGACCGCCCTGGGGTGCCGGGCACAGGCGCTCCCGTCCGAGCGGGCGGTGGCGGCCGCCCCGGGGCACGCGGCGGTGCTGGTGTGCACGTACAACGTCCCGGAGGGGGAGAGTCCGCAGCGCACGCTGGTGGCGGAGCTGGCCGCGACGGGCGTCCCGGTGGTGCTGGTGGCGGTCCGCAATCCGTACGATCCGGCGCGGCTGCCCGAGTGCGCGGCCGAGGTGGCCACGTACACCTGGACGGACGTGGAGATGCGGGCGGCGGCCCGGGTGCTGACGGGCGCGAGCCGGCCGTCGGGCCGGCTCCCGGTGCCCGTCCCGGGCCGCTACCCGCTGGGCCACGGGCTGTCGTACTGAGGTACGCGTACCCCGGTACGACAGTCCGTCGGGGCCCCTTACCGGCGCAGCGACTCGCGGCGCAGGTCGGTCTGGTCGAGCACCGGGTCCGGCGCGGCGAGCGGCGCCACCGCCTGCGGGGCGGCCCCCTCGGTGCTGAACACGTTGGCGGCGGGGGCCACTCCGGCCCACTGGAGGATCCGCGCGGTGGCCAGGTTCTTCTCGCCTTCCTGGAGCTTGGCGACGTTCGCCCCGTGGTTGGCGCCCGGAGCGGTCATCACGTGGCTGTCGCGGACCCCGTACCCGAGGCGGAAGGGCTCGGCGCCCCACGGGTCGTTCTGCCCGTACACGAACAGCATCCGGTCGGCGTTGTTGCGGACCCAGGTGTCCACGTCCGCCATGGCCGCCGGCTGGAAGGTCATGGGGATGTCGCGCGGCACGAAGTTGCGCGGCGGCTGGTAGCCGTAGCGGCTCAGGCCCTTCAGGTGCGGCTGCTTGATGTCGGGCGAGCCGAGCTGGGTGCCTGCCTGGTAGTAGTACGGCGTGTACGTCTCAAGACCCTGGTCGGCGTAGGCCGAGAAGCCGGAGATCGTGTCGACCGTGTCCCAGATCTGCTGGTCGGTGGCGGTCTTGGCGTCCGGGATGGCGGCGCAGTCGGAGAGCAGGCTGTACTGCCAGAAGGCCCAGGTGTAGTCGAGGACCACGGCCTCGAAGGCCTTGTCGAGGCTGCCGACGGTGTTGAAGGTCCAGCCGTTCTCGGCGGCGGCGGCCCGGTACTTGGCCTCCAGCGGCTCACGGCGGACCAGGGCCTCGCGCTGGACGCCGCCCAGCTTGTCGCGGCACTCCTTGGTGCCGACCTTGTTCAGGAACCGGTCGTAGGCCGAGTCCTCCTTGTTGACGACGTCGTTGGGCGCCACGTAGGCGACGACACCGTCCATGTCGTGCGGGTAGAAGCGCTCGAAGTACGTCGCCGTCATGCCGCCCTTGCTGGCGCCCGTGGACAGCCAGTTCTTGGGGTAGACCTTCTTCAGAGCGGTGAAGAGGCGGTGCTGGTCGCTGGCGGCCTGCCAGATGTCCAGCTTCGACCAGTCCGCCGGGTCGGGGCGGGACGGGTTGAAGAATCGATACTCCATGGACAGCTGGTTGCCGTCGATTATGGTCGTCGGCTCCGCGCGGCGCGGGTTGGTGTTGACGTTGTAGCCCGAGGTGTGGAACACCGTGGGCCGGGAGACGTCCTTGTGCAGCAGGGTGATGCGCTGCTTGAAGGTGCCCTTCCACGGCTGCCGGTGGTCGACCGGCTGCTCGTAGTTCAGTACGAAGAATCTGTAGCCGGGGTACGGCTTCTCCTCGATCAGGCTCATGCCCGGGATCGCGAGGATCTGGTCCTTGATGTCCGCTGCGGAGCCCTGTCCGGCGGTGGCCTGCGCGGCGGCGGCCGGCTCTGCGGCGGTGGCCGTCTGAGCCGTGAAACCGGCCGTGCCCATGGTGCCGATCAGCACCGCGACGGGCAGCACCCGGCCAAGCGTCTTGCGCATTCACCCTCCCCTTGAGTTCACTGTGGTCGCCCGTGAACCTAGCGGGGTCAACACTCCTGTGAACAGTCCCAGTTGGGACGCGGCCTCAGCACAGGATCCAGCCAGATTCGACGGATCCGGCCGCCACTTCACCCCTTACGTACACACACCGGTTGATCGCGCCCACGGTGACGGGGCCCGCGTACCGGGTGAATTGCCCCACATCGCCCACCGGGACGCCTCCGCGCGGCTGAACGCTCACCGCCATGTGACGGTGCTCCCCGGGATGCAGGGCGACGGTCATCGCGCAGACCTGGGTCCGGCTCTTGAACACCCGCACCTCGGCGCCGGGCAGCGGCATCGTCCTGACCAGCTGCCCCCCGCAGCCGCCGGTCGCCGCCGACGCGGCCGGCGCCGCGAAGACGCCCCCCATCGCGAGCCACAGCGCGCCCCCGAACACCCCCAGCGACACGACCCGCCCCCGCCGCCTGCGGCCCTGCCCCATCCTGCCCCCCCGATCGGTCGTACGTAACACGTACTCACGTACGACGCTCAGTCGCCCCGGAAGGTTGCACTACCCTGGGCGATCGACCGAATGCACAACGTAGCCGTGAAAGGCAGCCGACATGACGACCGATCTGCTCGACCGCAAGCTGGAGCGCGCGTTCGCACACCTGGACGCCGACGACAACGGCGTGATCGACGAGAAGGACATGATCGCGCTCGGGTCGCGGCTGCTGACGGCGCTGTCGGAGCCCGCCGACTCCCCCAAGGCGACCGAGGTGTTCCGCGGACTCACCGACTTCTGGGTGGACCTCTTCAACGAGCTCGGCGTCGGCCAGGACCAGAAGCTGACCCCCGTGCAGTACCGGGACGGCATGACCCGCCTGTACAAGGACGGCGGCCCGGCCTACGAGAAGTCCTTCCGGCCGATGATGAAGGCGATCCTCACGGTCGTCGACACCAACGGCGACGGGCACATCAGCCCCGAGGAGTTCCACAAGGCACAGCTGGCCTTCGACACCCGGCTGGAGCCCGCCGACGCGGACACCCTCTTCGCGAAGATCGACAAGAACCACGACGGCTACCTGTCGGTGGACGAACTCCTCGACGCCGTGCGCGAGTACTACACCGGTGACGACGAGGACGCCCCCGGGAACCTGCTCTTCGGCGAGCTCTGATCCCGGGGGCGCCCCTGTGGCCGCGGCCGCGCGGCTACGCGGCCGCGGCCGCCTCGTCCTCGCCGGAGAAGGTCCGCCACAGCACCGCGTACCGCCCGCCGCGGGCCAGCAGTTCCGCGTGGCTGCCGTCCTCGACGACCCGGCCCCGGTCCATGACCACCACCCGGTCGGCCCGGGCCGCCGTGGTCAGCCGGTGGGCCACCACGAGGGTGGTGCGCTTGCCGGCGAGGCGCTCGGTGGCCTGGTTGACCTGCGCCTCGGTGGCCAGGTCCAGGGCCGCGGTGGCCTCGTCGAGCAGCAGCACGTCCGGGTCGACCAGCTCGGCGCGGGCCAGCGCGATCAGCTGGCGCTGTCCGGCCGAGAGGTTGCGGCCGCGCTCGGCGACGGCGTGCAGGTAGCCGCCGTCGAGGGTGGCGATCATGTCGTGGGCGCCGACCGCGCGGGCGGCGGCCTCCACCTCGGCGTCGCTCGCCCCGGGCCGGCCGTAGGCGATGGCGTCGCGGACCGTCCCCGGGAAGAGGTACGGCTCCTGGGGGACGACGCCGAGCCGGTGGCGGTACGCCGTCAAGTCCAGCTCCCGCAGGTCGGTGCCGTCTGCGGTGACCCGGCCGGAGGTCGGGTCGTAGAACCGGGCCACCATCTTGACCAGCGTGGACTTGCCCGCCCCGGTCTCGCCGACGAAGGCGACGGTCTGCCCGGCGGGTATCCGCAGGCTGATCCCGGCCAGCGCCTCGCCCTTCGTCCCGCGCTCCTCGGCGGTGCCGTACCGGAAGCGCACTCCCTCGAAGGCGATCTCACCGCGCAGCGCGGTGACCTCGCGGGGGTCTGCCGGACGGGGGGTGGTGGTCGGCTCGCGCAGCAGGTCCTGGATCCGGCCGAGGGAGACCGTGGCCTGCTGGTAGCCGTCGAAGACCTGGGAGAGCTGCTGGACCGGGGCGAAGAACAGGTCGATGTAGAGCAGGTACGCCACCAGCGCGCCGGTGGTGAGGGTGGCCGCCTCGACCCGGCCCGCGCCGACGATCAGCACGGCCGCCGCCGCGCCCGAGGAGAGCAGCTGCACGAAGGGGAAGTAGACCGATATCAGCCACTGGCCGCGCACCCGCGCCTCGCGGTACGAATCGCTGCGCTCGGCGAACCGGGCCCGGCCCGCGTCCTGCCGGCGGAAGGCCTGCACCAGCCGGATCCCGGCCACGGACTCCTGGAGGTCCGCGTTGACCAGGCTGACCCGGTCGCGCGCCAGCTCGTACGCGGCCACCGACTTGCGGCGGAACACGATCGTGCCGAGGACCAGCACGGGCAGGGTCGCGAAGACGATCAGCGCGAGCTCGACGTCGAGGACGAGCAGGGCGATCAGGATGCCGAAGAAGGTCAGCACGGAGACGACGGCGGTGACGAGCCCGGTCTGCAGGAAGCTCGACAGGGAGTCCACGTCGGTGGTCATCCGGGTCATGATCTTGCCGGTGAGCTCGCGCTCGTAGTAGTCCAGGCCGAGCCGCTGGAGCTGAGCGAAGATCTTGACGCGCAGGGAGTAGAGCACGCGCTCCCCGGTGCGCCCGGTCATCCGGGTCTCCGCGAACTGCGCGGCCCACTGCCCGACGACCACGGCGAGGGCGAGCAGGGACGCCGCCCACACCGCGCCGAGGGCGGCCTGCTCCACGCCCTGGTCGATGCCGTGCCGGATCAGGACGGGCAGCAGCAGCCCGGAGCCCGCGTCGAGGGCGACCAGGCCCAGGCTGACGGCGAGCGGGGCCCAGAAGCCGCCCAGCAGCCTGCGCAGGCCGTAGCTCTCCTCGGCGGCCGCGGACCGGGCCTCGTCCACCGCGGGCTCGTCGTCGGCGGGCGGCAGCGCGGCCACCTGCGCCAGCAGTTCGGGGGTGGCGCCCGGCACCGGGTCGGCTTCGGACTGCTCCCCGCGGCGCCACAGCTCGGGGGTGACCCCGTCGGCGACGCGCCGCTTGGCGCTCACCTGCTCGGAGTCGATCTCCGCTTCGAGCTCGATGTCCTTCTCCAGGTCCCGCTCGAACTCCGCCATGGACGGCGCGTCGGGGGTGCGAGGCGAGTGCGCCCCGAGGACCTCGGGGTCGGTGAGCAGCCGCCGGTACAGCGGGGAGCGGCGCTCCAGCTCCTCGTGCGTGCCGATGTCGGCGAGCCGCCCGTGCTCCAGTACGGCGATCCGGTCGGCGAGCGCGAGGGTGGAGCGGCGGTGGGCGATCAGCAGGGTGGTGCGGCCGGCCATGACGGCCCGCAGCGCCTCGTGGATCTCGTGCTCCACGCGGGCGTCGACGGCCGAGGTGGCGTCGTCCAGGAGCAGCAGGCGGGGGTCGGTGAGGATGGCGCGGGCGAGCGCGACGCGCTGGCGCTGGCCGCCGGAGAGGGTCAGGCCCTGCTCGCCGACCTTGGTGTCGTAGCCGGCGGGGAGGGCCTCGATGAACCCTTCCGCCTGGGCGGCGCGGGCGGCGGCGCGGATCTCCTCCTCGCCGGCGCCCGGACGTCCGTAGGCGATGTTGGCGCGGATGGTGTCGGAGAAGAGGAACGAGTCCTCGGGCACCAGGCCGATGGCGCCCCGCAGCGAGTCGTAGGTCAGCTCGCGCACGTCGTGGCCGCCGACGCGGACGGTGCCGTGGTCCGCGTCGTAGAAGCGCGGCAGGAGCAGGGAGACGGTGGACTTGCCGCTGCCGGAGGCGCCGACGAGGGCGACGGTCTCGCCCTCGGCCAGGGCGAGGGAGAACCCGTCGAGGACGGGGCGGCCGGGCTCGTAGCCGAAGCGGACGTCCTCGAACTCGACGGTGGCGGGCGCGTCGGCGGGGAGTTCCCTCGTCCCCTCGCGGATCTCGGGCTCGGTGTCGATGAGCTCGAAGACCCGCTCCGCGCCGGCGCGGGCCTGCTGGCCGACGGTGAGCACCATGGCGAGCATGCGGACGGGGCCGACGAGCTGGGCGAGGTAGGTGGAGAAGGCGACGAAGGTGCCGAGGGTGACCTGTCCCCGGGTGGCCATCCAGCCGCCGAGGGCGAGCATGGCGACCTGCGCGAGGGCGGGGACGGCCTGGAGGGCCGGGGTGTAGCGGGAGTTCAGGCGGATGGCGCGCATCCGCCCGCCGAAGAGCCGGCGGCCGGCCGCGCGGAGCTTGCCGGTCTCCTGCTCCTCCTGCCCGAAGCCCTTGACGACGCGTACGCCGGTCACCGCTCCGTCGACGACGGAGGCGACGGCCGCGGCCTGCTGCTGGGCGTACCAGGTGGCGGGGAAGAGCTTCTTGCGGCTGCGCTTGGCGATGAACCAGAGGGCGGGGGCCATCAGCAGCGCGACGAGGGTCAGCAGCGGGGAGAGCCACAGCATGACGCCGAGGGATATCCCGAAGAGGAGGAAGTTCCCGATGGTCATGGGCAGCATGAAGAGCAGCCCCTGGATCAGCTGGAGGTCGCTCGTCGCCCGGCCGACGACCTGACCGGTGGACAGCTCGTCCTGCCGGCGCCCGTCGAGGCGGGCGATGGTGTCGTACATGTCGGTGCGCAGGTCGTGCTGCACGTCGAGGGCGAGGCGCCCGCCGTAGTACCTGCGTATGTAGGTCAGTACGTAGACCAGCAGGGCGGCGCCCAAGAGCATGCCGGCCCAGGGACCCATGGGCTTGCTCTCGTCGCCGATGACGTCGTCGATGATGACCCGGGTCACGAGGGGGACGAGCGCCATGACGGCCATGCCCGCCAGTGAGGACCCGAGCGCGAGGAGCACGTTGGCCTTGTACCGCCAGGTGTAGGCGGCCAGCCGCCTGCCCCACCCCTGTTTCTCCCCAGCCTGCGCCGCCGTCACGTGAGTGCCTCCCCGTCGGTCCTGTCCTGCCGCCTCCCCCAACGCCCCCACCGGCGGATTTCATCCCACCGCAACAATCGCACCGGTGTCCGGGGAGCGCTCGGGGGGCTCGTCCGTCCAGGGGACCGCCGGCCGCTCGACCCTCGCTGGAACGGGCTCGGGCCGGGGAACCGTTGTGCCCCGCGGGCGCTCTAGCCGGGTGCGCACCGGTTGGCGGTGCTCTGGGCTTCTTGGAAGGGTTCGCCGGTTCATGGGACTGACGAGTGGCACGCTCCTGGCGAGCGCCGTGCTGTGCACGGTGCTGGCGTTCGCGGCGACGGTGTGGCTGTGGCCGCGGCTGGGGGGAGGGGGCCGGGGACCGGTCCTGGGGCGCTTCGGGCTGCTGCTCCTGGTCCAGGTGTTCCTGTTGGCCTCCGTCGCGCTCACGGCGAACCGCAGCTTCCTGATCTACGGCTCGTGGGAGGACCTGGCCGCCGGAGCGCCGCGCCAGGAGGCCGTGGCCGGCGGGGCGGCCGTGCAGGTGCTGGGGCGGCAGGCGCCGGACGTGCCGGGCGGGCGCGACCCCCGCACGGGCGGGGTGATCGAGAAGGTGACCCTGCACGGGCAGCGGTCGGGGGTGGCGGCCCAGGCGTACGTGTACCTGCCGCCGGAGTACTTCCAGAAGGGCTCCGAGCAGCGCAGGTTCCCGGCGGCCGTGGTCCTGACGGGCTACCCGGGCACGGCGGAGAACCTGTTGAAGGGGCTGCGGTACCCGAAGACGGCCTGGACGCAGGCCAGGCAGAAGAAGGCCCAGCCGATGATCCTGGTGATGATGCGGCCGGTGGTCGGCCCGACCAACAGCCAGTGCGTCGACGTCCCGGGCGGCGGCCCGCGGAGCGAGACCTTCTTCGGCACGGACGTCCCCAGGACCGTCGCGAGCCACTACCGGGTGGGCACCGCCGCCCGGAACTGGGCGATCATCGGCGACTCGACGGGCGGCTACTGCGCCCTGAAGATGACCCTCCAGCACCCGGAGACGTACGCGGCCGGGGTCGGTCTCTCGGCGGACTACAAGCCGGAGGTCGACGCGGACTCCGGCGACCTCTTCCACGGGAACAAGGACGAGGAGAAACGGTCCGACCTGCTGTGGCACCTGGCCAACCGGCCCCAGCCGAACGCGTCGTTCCTGGTCACCACCTCGCTCCAGGGCGAGGGCAACCTCCGGCCGACCCAGCAGTTCGTCAAGGCCGTGAAGGACCCGGCCCACGTCTCGTCGATCACCCTCGACCGCGGCGGCCACAACTTCAACACCTGGAACCGCGAGATCCCCCCGGCCCTGGAATGGACCAGCGCCCGGCTGAAGGCCGACTGACGGCCAGGACACCCCCTATACGTGCGTCGGGGCGAACATCTTGAGGGTCGCGGGCAGGACCAGGACCGAGGGGCCCGGGGTCTTGAGGGCACGGGCCAGGTCCTCGCGGAGGGTGTCCGGGGTGGTGGCGGCCGCCGGGACGCCGAAGGAGGCCGCCAGGGCGGTGAAGTCGGGACGGGCCAGTTCCGTGGCCGTCGTGCGGCCGCCGAAGGAGGCCGTCATGTACTCGCGCAGGATGCCGTAGCCCCCGTCGTCCACGATCAGCCAGGTGACGTCCAGGCCGTGTTCCTTCGCGGTGGCCAGCTCCGAGAGGGAGTACATCGCCCCGCCGTCGCCGGAGACCGCGAGGACCGGGGTGCCGGGCTCGGCGACCGCCGCGCCCAGGGCCGCCGGGAAGGCGTAGCCGAGGCCGCCCGCGCCCTGCGCCGAGTGCATGGTGTTCGGGTGCTTCGGGTCGAACGCGGACCAGGCCCAGTAGGACAGGATCGTCATGTCCCAGAAGGACGGGGAGCGCGGCGGGAGGGCCTGCCTGATGGAGGCCAGGAGTTCCCGTTCGAGGGTGACGTCCTGCGGGGCGAGGCGGTCCTCGACCGCGGCGAGGAGCGCGCGGACCCGCTCGGGGGCCCCGTCGTCCTCGCGGGGTTCGACCGTCTCCAGGAGCGCCTGGAGGGCGAGGCGGGCGTCGGCGTGGATGCCGAGGGCCGGGTGGTTGGACTCCAGCTTGCCGAGGTCCGCCTCGATCTGGACGACCCGGCCCGTGGGGAAGAACGTGTGGTAGTTCGAGGACAGCTCGCCGAGCCCGGAGCCGACCACCAGCAGGACGTCCGCGTCCTCCAGGAAGTCCGTCGTGTGGCGGTCCTCCAGCCAGGACCGCAGGGACAGCGGGTGGGTCCAGGGGAAGGCGCCCTTGCCGCCGAAGGTGGTGACCACGGGGGCGTTCAGGCGCTCCGCGAGCTGCCGCAGCTTGCCGGCGGCGTCGGCGCGGACCACCCCGCCGCCCGCGATGATCACGGGGCGGGAGGCCTCGGAGAGCCAGTGCGCGGCCAGCGCGGTGAGCTCCGGCCGCGGGGCCAGCTCGTGCGGGGTCGCGTCCATGCCGGTGACCTGCGGGATCAGCGTCTCGGCGCGCAGCACGTCCTCGGGGATCTCCACCCAGACCGGGCCGTGCGGGGCGGTGATCGCCGACTCCCAGGCCTCGGCGACCACGGAGGGGATCTGGGAGGGGGTGCGGGCGGTGTGGACGGACTTCACCACGTCGCGGAAGGACGCGGACTGGTCCCGCAGCTCGTGCAGGTGGCCCCGGCGGCCCCCGCCCAGGCCCGCCGTGGGGACCTGGGAGGAGATCGCGAGGACCGGGGCGGAGGCGGCCGCCGCCTCCGCGAGGGCGGGCAGGGACATCAGTGCCCCGGGCCCGGTGGAGAGCAGCAGCGGCACCGCCTCGCCCGTGAGGCGCCCGTACGCGTCGGCGGCGAAGCCCGCGTTGTTCTCCGTGCGCAGGGTGACCAGGCGCAGGTCGGAGCGGCCGACCGCGTCGAAGAGGCCCAGCGCGTGCTGGCCCGGCAGGCCGAAGACGGTGGTCGCGCCGAGGCCGCGCAGCGTCTCCACGACCAGGTCCCCGCCCGTGCGGCCCGGCGGCGGCGCCAGGGCGGCCGCCGTCTGGGCCTCGGTGGGACGGAGTACCAGGTCGTGGTCGTGCGTCACGGGTGTGTGGTGCCCTTCGTGCTCGGCTGCCGCTCCGTCTTCGCCGCCGTGCCGGGGGTCAGCCCTGGCGGGAGGCGGCGATCTGACGGCTCATGATCGTGGTCAGCTCGTACGCGGTGTGCGAGGCCGCGACCGAGGTGATCTCCGCGTGATCGTACGCCGGGGCGACCTCGACGACGTCGGCCGAAACCAGGTTGCAGGACGACAGGCCGCGGATGATCTCCAGCAGCTCGCGGGAGGTCATGCCGCCCGCCTCCGGCGTGCCGGTGCCGGGCGCGTGGGCCGGGTCGAGCACGTCGATGTCGATGGAGATGTACAGCGGGCGGTCGCCGATGCGCTGGCGCAGCTGGTCGGCGACCTCGTCGGCGCCGCGGCGGTAGACGTCGGCGGAGGTGACGATGCCGAAGCCCATCTTGGCGTCGTCGTCGAGGTCCTGCTTGCCGTACAGCGGGCCGCGGGTGCCGACGTGGGAGAGCGCCTCGGTGTCGAGGATGCCCTCTTCGACGGCGCGGCGGAACGGGGTGCCGTGGGTGTACTCGGCGCCGAAGTAGGTGTCCCAGGTGTCGAGGTGGGCGTCGAAGTGGAGCAGGGCGACGGGGCCGTGCTTCTTCGCGACCGAACGCAGCAGGGGGAGCGCGATGGTGTGGTCGCCGCCGAGGGTCATCAGGCGGGAGCCGGAGGAGAGGAGCTCGTCGGCGGCGGCCTCGACCGTCTCGACGGCCTCGTTGATGTTGAAGGGGTTCACGGCGATGTCACCGGCGTCCGCGACCTGCGCGAGGGCGAACGGGGAGGCGTCCTGGGCCGGGTTGTACGGGCGCAGCAGGCGGGAGGCCTCGCGGATGGCGTTGCCGCCGAAGCGGGCGCCGGGGCGGTAGGAGACGCCGGAGTCGAAGGGCACGCCGACCACGGCGACGTCGGCGGAGCCGACCTCGTCGAGTCGCGGCAGGCGGGCGAAGGTCGCCGGGCCCGCGTAGCGCGGGATGCGGGAGGAGTCGACGGGGCCGCGCGGCTGCGTGCTCATGGGGGGTGCCCTTCTGGTGGTCCTGCTGGTGCGGTCCTTCGAGCGTAAGCGTGCCGCGCGGGGGTGGGGAGGGTACGTTTCATCCATCTGGCAGCACCGAAATGTACGGAGTATCCATGGCCGACGTCCCGGTCCCCCCGAACCCCGGCAACGGGCCGGCGGCGGCGCCCGCCGGGGAGCCGATGACGCCGCCCGTGGGGCTCGCGGGGCTGCTCGGTGAGCGGGGGCTCGGGCTGCGGCACCTCGCGGGACCGGCGGTCGCGGAGGTGCACGGGGTGCACGCCTCCGAGATGGCGGACCCGTCCCCGTACCTGCTGGGCGGCGAGCTCCTGCTGACGGCCGGGGCCGCGCTGACGGAGGCCGGGGCCTCCGCCTACGTCGGCAGGCTCGCCCGCGCCGGGGCCGCCGCGCTCGGCTTCGGGGTGACCCCGGTGCACGAGGTGGTCCCGCCCGGTCTGGCCGAGGCGTGCGAGCGGTACGGCCTCCCGCTCGTCGAGGTCCCGCCCGGGACCCCGTTCACGGCGGTCGCCCGCAGCGTCGGGCGGCTGATGGCGGAGGCGCGTACGCGGGAACTGCGCCGGGTCGCGGAGGCGCAGCAGGCCCTGGCGGCGGCCGCGGCCCGCCCGGATCCGGTCCCGGCGGTGCTGTCCCGGCTGGCGGCGAGCCTGGGCGGGTGGGCCGCGCTGCTCGACCCGGGTGCCGATGCCGCCGGAGCGGCCGGGACGGCCGGAGCCGCCGGCGCCGCCCGGGGCGCCGTCGCGGCCGCGGGGGCGGCTCCCGGCGCGGGCGTGCTCGACGCCGTGGCCGCCCTGGCCCGCCGCGTGGCCCCGGGGGCCGCGGCCACCGCCACGGACGCGCTCGGTGCCGTGAGCCTGGCCGCGTACGCCGTGGGCGGCGGGCGCGTGCTGGCCCTGGCCACCCCGGGGCGGACCCCCGGCGATCACACCATCGCCTCCATCGCCGCCGTCCTGCTGACCCTGGTCACCGCGGAGCGCCCCGCGGGGGACGAGGCGGCGGCCCTGACCCGGCTGCTGCTGGACGGGGATCCGGCCGGGGCCCTCGCCCCCGGGCCCTGGTACGCGGTCCACGCCCGGGGCGGCGGCGACCCGCAGGCCCTCGCCGCCGCGCTGGGCACCGTACTGCTGGACCCGCGCGGGGACGGCGTACGCCTGCTCACCGACCGCGAGCCCGGCCCGCAGCCCGGATGGCGGCTCGGGGTCAGCGCCCCGGCCGCACCCGGCGCCCTGGCCACCGCCGCGGCGCAGGCCCGCCGCGCCCTCACCCGCGCCGAGGCGGCGCGGACCCCGCTGTCCCGGCACACGGACCCCGGCTTCGCGGGGCTGGTCGGCGAGGCGGAGGCGCGGGCCCACGCCGAGGCCCTGCTGGAGCCCCTCTCCCCCGCCCTGCGGGACACCCTGCGCGGCTGGCTGGCCCACCACGGCGGCTGGGACCGCAGCGCGGCGGCCCTGGGCGTGCACCGCAACACGGTCCGCCAGCGCGTCGCCCGCTGCGCGGCGCTGCTGGACCGGGACCTCGACGACCCGGACGTCCGGATGGAGCTGTGGTTCGCGCTGCGCCTGTCCGGCCGGCCGACGCCACCGGCGGCCGGTGTGACCGACCCGCTATGGACAGGATCGACAACCCGCCGGTAACTTAGCTATGAGCAAGCGCTTAGACATGGGCGGCGGACCGCCGCGACGAAGGGAGCCGGCCGTGCGCCGTACGGTGTTCAACGAGGACCACGAGGCGTTCCGCGAGACCCTCCGCGCCTTCATCGAGGCCGAGGTCGTCCCCGTCTACGACGAGTGGTTCCAGGCCGGCCAGGCGCCGCGCGACTTCTACTACAAGCTCGGCGAGCTGGGCATCTTCGGCATCAACGTGCCCGAGGAGTTCGGCGGCGCGGGCCTGGACACCCACAAGTTCGAGGCCGTCCTCTACGAGGAGACCTCCCGCGCGGGCGTCAACTTCGGCGGCTCCGGCGTGCACGTGCTGCTCGCCCTGCCCTACATCAAGATGCTCTCCACCGACGAGCAGAAGAAGCGTTTCCTCCCGAAGTTCGTCTCCGGTGAGGAGATGTGGGCGCTGGCGATGACCGAGCCGGGCACCGGCTCCGACGTCGCGGGCATGAAGACCACCGCCAAGCTCTCCGAGGACGGCACCCACTACGTCCTCAACGGCTCCAAGACCTTCATCACCGGCGGCGTGCACGCCGACCGCGTGATCGTCTGCGCCCGCACCTCCGCCCCGTCGGCCGAGGACCGCCGCTTCGGCATCTCCCTCTTCGCCGTGGACACCAAGTCCGAGGGCTACTCGATCGGCCGCAAGCTCGACAAGCTGGGCCTGAAGACCTCCGACACCGCCGAGCTGGCGTTCGTCGACGTCAAGGTCCCGGTCGAGGACCTGCTCGGCGAGGAGGGCAAGGGCTTCTACTACCTCGGCCACAACCTCGCCTCCGAGCGCTGGGGCATCGCCTTCGGCGCGTACGCCCAGGCCGCCGCGGCCGTCCGGTTCGCCCAGCAGTACGTCACGGACCGCACCGTCTTCGGCAAGCCGGTCGCGCACTTCCAGAACACCAAGTTCGAGCTGGCCGCCTGCCAGGCCGAGGTGGACGCGGCCCAGGCCGTCGCCGACCGCGCCCTGGAGGCCCTGGACGCCGGCGAGCTGACCCCGGCCGAGGCCGCCTCCGCGAAGCTCTTCTGCACCGAGGTCGCGCACCGCGTCATCGACCGCTGCCTCCAGCTGCACGGCGGCTACGGCTACATGAACGAGTACCCGATCGCCCGCCTGTACGCCGACAACCGCGTCAACCGCATCTACGGCGGCACCAGCGAGATCATGAAGTCGATCATCGCCAAGTCGATGGGTCTGTAACCCACTTGGCCGAGTTCGCAAGAGACGCGGCCCTGGCCGACCTCCTCGATCTGCTCGACCTGGAGCAGATCGAGGAGAACATCTTCCGGGGCACGAGCCGCACCTCCCTGGTGCCGCGCGTGTTCGGCGGCCAGGTCGCGGCCCAGGCCCTGGTCGCGGCCGGCCGCACGGTGCCCGCGGACCGGCTGCCGCACTCGCTCCACTCGTACTTCCTGCGCACCGGCGACTCCGGCGCGCCGATCGTGTACTCCGTGGACCGGATCCGCGACGGGCGGTCCTTCACCACCCGCCGCGTGGTCGCCGTCCAGCACGGCCAGCCGATCTTCCACCTCTCCGCGTCCTTCCAGACGTACGAGGAGGGCATGGAGCACCAGGCCGCGATGCCTGCCGCGCCGGACCCCGAGACCCTGCCGACGGCCGCCGAGGCACTGCCGGCGTACCGCTCGATCTTCCGAGACCCCGGCACCGTCGAACGGCTGCTCGAGGCGCGCGGCGCCGTGGACCTGCGGTACGCGACCACCCCGCCGTGGGGGTCGGTCGGCGAACCGCTGGAGCCGCGCTCCCAGGTCTGGTTCCGCACCCGGGGCAAGCTCGCGGACGACCCGCTGCTCCACATCTGCCTGGCCACCTACGTGTCCGACATGACCCTGCTGGACTCGGTGCTGCTCGCGCACGGCCGGGGCGGCTGGGCGGTCGGCGACGTGGTCGGCGCCTCCCTCGACCACGCCATGTGGTTCCACCGGCCCTTCCGCGCCGACGAGTGGCTCCTGTACGACCAGGAGTCCCCTTCGGCGTCCGCCGGCCGGGGCCTGGGCCAGGCCCGCATCTGGACCCAGGACGGCCGCCTGGCGGTCACCGTGATCCAAGAGGGTGTCGTGCGCGTCCCGCGCGGCTGAGCGGACATACCGTCGCCCCATGCCGGTCGAAGCCGATGCCGAAGCCTCGGGCGCGGGGGCGGGATCCGAGAGCGTGACCACGGTGGTCGTCGCCGTGGTCACCAACCTGGCCATCGCCGCCGCGAAGGCCGTCGCCGGGATCGTCAGCGGGTCCAGCGCGATGCTGTCCGAGGCCGCGCACTCGGTGGCCGACACGGTCACCGAGGTGCTGCTGCTGGCCTCCCTGAAGCGCAGCGCCCGGCCCGCCGACGAGGCGCACCCGCTGGGGTACGGGCCCGAGCGCTACATCTGGGCGCTGCTCGCCTCGATCGCCACGTTCGCGGGCGGCGCGGTCTTCGCCTTCTACGACGGCGTCCACACCCTGGTGCACGGGGAGGAGCCCGGCGACCCGGTGTTCTCGTACGCCGTCCTCGCCGTCGCGTTCGTCCTGGAGGGGTACTCGCTGCTGGTGGCCTGGCGGCAGGTGACGGGCGAGGCGGCGCGGATGCGGGCGCCGCTCGGGCTGTACGTGAAGCACACCCCGGACACGGCCGTGAAGGCGGTCCTGCTGGAGAACGCCGCCGCGCTGGCCGGCCTCGCGCTGGCGGCGGGCGGGCTGCTCGGGGCGCAGCTGACGGGGTCGGGCGTCTACGACGGGGTGGCCTCGCTGCTGATCGGGGTGCTGCTGGTGGCGGTGGCGTGGGAGCTGGGGCGCTCGAACGCGCAGTACCTGATCGGGCGGCCGCTGCCCGCGCCGATGCGGGCGGAGGTGCGCGAGGAGCTGCTGTCGGTCCTGCACATCGAGGGGGTGCTGGAGCTGACCACCCTGGTGCAGGGGCCGGACGAGGTGCTGATCGCGGCGAAGGTGGACTTCCACGACCTGGCGTCGGCCCGGCAGGTGGAGGCGGCCTGCGAGGACGCGGAGGACCAGCTGCGGGAGCGGTGGCCGGCGATCCGCCGGGTCTACCTGGACCCGACGCCCACCCCGCCGCCCGCATCCCCCGCGGAACCTTCGGTACCGCCCGGGGCTGTGCAAGGCTGAACGGGTGAACCTGGAGGACCTCGCCCGGCTGCGCCGGGCCCGCGACCTGATGGACCGCAACTACGCGGAGCCGCTCGACGTCGCCGCGCTGGCGCAGGTCGCCCTGATGTCGGCGGGGCACTTCTCGCGCAGCTTCCGCGCCGCGTACGGGGAGACCCCGTACAGCTACCTGATGACGCGCCGGATCGAGCGGGCCAAGGCGCTGCTGCGGCGGGGCGACCAGTCGGTGACGGAGGTCTGCTTCGCGGTGGGCTGCACCTCGCTGGGGTCCTTCAGCGCGCGGTTCACGGAGCTGGTGGGCGAGAGCCCGAGCGCGTACCGGGCCCGCGACCACGAGGCCGACGCGGCCCTGCCGGCCTGCCTGTCGAAGATCCACACGCGGCCGGTCAGGAACGGCCCCAACGCCGGCTGACCGGTCCCGTCCTCAGTCCCACCAGAAGGACCAGTGGGCCTGGCCCACCAGCGCCTCCTCGGCGTACGCGCGGACGGTGCCGGAGCCCTGCCAGACGTTGTCGGGGCAGAACGCGAAGTGCTCGGCGGCGACCGGGAGGGCCTCGGCGAGCGTCCGGGGCGGGGCCGCCACCGACAGGTCGAGCGTGGCGAAGCCGAGCGAGAGGACGCGGGCGCCGAAGCGGTCCTCCCAGGAGCGCAGGACGGCACTGATGCGGGCGGTGTCGTTCTCGTGGTTGGCGGGGCCGCACCAGCCGATCGCGGCCGGTATGTCCGCCCCGCGTCCGGCGGGGACCAGTGCGAGCCTGGGGCCGTCGCCCAGCCACCCCTGCGCGAGCAGTTCGCCCGCCACCGCGGCGGCGGCCGCCGCGGGCTCGGCGGCCGGGGTGCCGGGCCAGGCGGTCCCGGGCCAGGACCGGCCGAAGGGGGCGATGAGCTCCTCGCCCTCCTCCCCCTCCTCGGGGTCGGGGACGACCGCGTCCCAGTACTCCCGCAGCACGGTCTCGGCGTCGTGGTCGTCCGGGTCCGAGCAGCGCGCCGGCTCCGCGTAGTCCTCGTCCTCCCACCACCGCTCGGGCCCGTGCCGGTCGTGCAGCAGTACGCCCCGCAGCCCGGCGGGTGCGGGGTACGCGGCGGCCGGGGCGTCCACCGGCCCGTCGGAGAGCCACAGCAGCGGCTCCCGGCGCGTCCGCCGCAGCCGTCCGCGCACCGCGCGGGTGATCAGCCCGCCCGGCGGCAGCCCGGGAACGGCGGTACCGGAGTCCAGTGCGGACAGGGGGTTCGCGGCGTCGGTCACACGGCCGACCGTAGGCGGGGCCACTGACAACGCCCCCGCCCGCGGGCACCCGCCGCCCGAGACCGGGGGCCGGGGCTACAACAGGCCCGCCGCCGAGAGGAGGTACGCCACCATCGGGTCGTAGTAGCGCGGGTCGCGGACGTGGTCGTCCAGCGGGACGGCGACCTGGAGGGTGCCTTCCGCCTCGCCGAGGAACAGCGCCGGGTCGTTGCAGTCCGCGTACCCCACCGCGTCCAGCCCGCGCTGCGCCGCGCAGCCCGCCCAGCCGTGGTCGGCGACGACCAGGTCCGGCTGCGGGCGGCCCTCCGCCGCGAGACCGTCCAGGATCGCGGCCATCGGGGCCGGGGAGTGGGTGTGCCACAGGGTCGCGCCCCGCTCCAGCACGGCCACGTCCGCGAACTGCCACACCGAGCCCTCGTCGGCGATCAGGCCGGCCGGGATCCGGACGATCTCGCAGCCCGCGGCGCGCAGCGCGTCGGCGGTGGCGCGGTGGACGTCGAGCAGGCCGCCGGGATGGCCGGTGGCCAGCAGCACGCTGTGCCGGTCCAGGGCGGCCTTGTGCAGCCGGGCCGCCATCCGGTCCAGGCCCGCGACGGTCAGTTCCGGGTCGATGGTGTCCTGGCCGGCCCGGTGGGCCGGGTCGTCGACCACGCCGACGCGCTCGGCCATCACGGCCAGTACGTCCTGCTCGTCGGCCCAGCGGTCGCCCAGTTCCAGGCCGAGCCAGTAGTGCCGGTCGCCGTTGGCGAGCTTGCGGTAGTGGGAGAGGTTGTTCTCGCGCGGGGTGGCCACCTGCCCCGCGATCCGCGTGCGGACCAGGTGGTCGACGAGTTCGGCGCGGCTGGGTACGGGCGTCTCTATCGGCTTCGGCATGCGGCCCATTCTGCCGCCGCCCACCCGGAGGCGTCCGTTCCGCCAAGTGCCGCTCAAGCCGCGCCTCACCCCGACAACGCCCCGAAGGCCCCGTTCGCCAGCCTGCGCAGCAGCGACTCGGTGGCCTCGCGGCCCGGCGCGCCCAGGTGGGGGGTGGAGTTCAGCAGGCCGAAGACGGCGTGCACGGCCACCCGTACCTCCGCCTCGCCGACCTCGGGGTGCAGCTCCCGTACGACCGCCACCCACAGCTCGACGTACTGCCGCTGGAGCTGGCGCACGAGCTTGCGGTCGGCCTCGCGCAGCCGGTCGAGTTCGCGGTCGTGCAGGGTGATCAGCGCCCGGTCGTCCAGGGCGAAGTCGATGTGGCCCTCGACGAGGGAGGCGAGGATCGCCTCCGGGTCCCCGGCCGCCTCCTCGACGCGCCGCCGGCCGCCGGTCAGCAGCCGCTCGCTGATCCCGACGAGCAGCTCGGCCAGCATGGCGTCCTTGCCGGCGAAGTGCCGGTACAGGCCGGGGCCGCTGATGCCGACCGCCGCCCCTATCTCGTCCACGCCGACGCCGTGGAAGCCGCGCTCCGCGAAAAGACGAGCGGCCTCACTGAGGATCTGCTCGCGACGGGTCGGGGTGGCCGCTCTGGTGCTCATGGAAATCCATTCTAGACAGGGCGGTTAGCGCTCGTTAACCTGAGACCCGAACGCGTTAACGGTCATTAACAAAGCGTGCACGAGCAAGGGAGCTCGACCGATGCAGCAGGCACCAGTGCTGACGAGCGCCGCGGACCCGGCGTCCGAGGCCTGGCGGACCAATGAGGCCGCCCACCGCGAACTCGCCGAAGGCCTGCGCGCCCGGCTCGACGCGGCTCGCCTCGGCGGCGGCGAGAAGGCCCGCGCCCGCCACACGGCGCGCGGGAAGCTGCTCCCCCGCGACCGCGTGGACACCCTCCTCGACCCCGGTTCGCCCTTCCTGGAGCTGGCCCCGCTGGCCGCCGAGGGCATGTACGGGGGCGCCGCCCCCGCCGCCGGGGTGATCGCGGGCATCGGCCGGGTCAGCGGGCGCGAGTGCGTGATCGTCGCGAACGACGCCACCGTCAAGGGCGGCACGTACTACCCGATGACCGTGAAGAAGCACCTGCGCGCCCAGGAGGTGGCCCTGGAGAACCGTCTCCCCTGCCTCTACCTGGTCGACTCCGGCGGCGCCTTCCTCCCCATGCAGGACGAGGTCTTCCCCGACCGGGAGCACTTCGGCCGGATCTTCTACAACCAGGCCCGCATGTCCGGGGCCGGCATCCCGCAGATCGCCGCCGTCCTCGGCTCCTGCACGGCCGGCGGCGCGTACGTGCCGGCGATGAGCGACGAGGCCGTCATCGTCCGCAACCAGGGCACGATCTTCCTCGGCGGCCCGCCGCTGGTGAAGGCCGCCACGGGTGAGGTGGTCACGGCCGAGGAGCTCGGCGGCGGCGAGGTCCACTCCCGCGTCTCCGGCGTGACCGACCACCTCGCGGAGGACGACGCGCACGCGCTGCGGATCGTACGGAACATCGTGGCGACCCTGCCCGCGCGCGGGGCCCTGCCCTGGTCGGTCGAGGCTCCCGAGGAGCCCAAGGTGGACCCGGACGGCCTGTACGGCGCGGTCCCCGTCGACTCCCGCACCCCCTACGACGCCCGCGAGATCATCGCCCGGATCGTGGACGGCTCCCGCTTCCAGGAGTTCAAGGCGGAGTTCGGGCAGACCCTGGTCACCGGTTTCGCCAAGATCCACGGCCACCCCGTCGGCATCATCGCGAACAACGGCATCCTGTTCGCCGAGTCCGCGCAGAAGGGCGCCCACTTCATCGAGCTGTGCGACCAGCGCGGCATCCCGCTCCTCTTCCTCCAGAACATCTCCGGCTTCATGGTCGGCCGGGACTACGAGGCGGGCGGCATCGCCAAGCACGGCGCGAAGATGGTCACGGCGGTGGCCTGCGCCCGGGTCCCGAAGCTGACCGTGGTCGTCGGCGGCAGCTACGGCGCGGGCAACTACTCGATGTGCGGCCGGGCGTACTCGCCGCGGTTCCTGTGGATGTGGCCCAACGCCAAGATCTCGGTGATGGGCGGCGAGCAGGCCGCCTCGGTGCTGGCGACCGTCAAGCGGGACCAGATCGAGGGCGCGGGCCAGGAGTGGCCGGCCGAGGACGAGGAGGCCTTCAAGGCCCCGGTCCGCGCGCAGTACGAGGAGCAGGGCAACGCCTACTACGCCACCGCGCGGCTGTGGGACGACGGGGTCATCGACCCGATGGAGACCCGGCAGGTGCTGGGACTGGCCCTGACCGCGTGCGCGAACGCCCCGCTGGGCGACTCGGGCTTCGGCATCTTCCGTATGTGACGTGTGACGTGAGGACCTCACTGATGTTCAGCACTGTTCTGGTCGCCAACCGCGGCGAGATCGCGGTACGGGTCATCCGCACCCTGCGGGAGCTCGGCATCCGCTCCGTGGCCGTCTTCAGCGACGCCGACGCCGACGCCCGCCACGTACGGGAGGCCGACACGGCCGTCCGGATCGGCCCGGCGGCCGCCGCCGAGAGCTACCTGTCGGTGGACCGGCTCCTGGACGCCGCGAAGCGCACGGGAGCCGAGGCCGTCCACCCCGGCTACGGCTTCCTCGCCGAGAACGCGGCCTTCGCCCAGGCGTGCGCGGACGCCGGGCTGGCCTTCATCGGGCCGCCCGCCTCCGCCATCTCCCTGATGGGCGACAAGATCACGGCCAAGGAGACGGTCCGGGCGGCCGGCGTCCCGGTGGTCCCCGGCTCCTCCGGCAGCGGCCTGACCGACGCCGAACTGGCCGCGGCCGCCTCGGAGATCGGCATGCCGGTGCTGCTGAAGCCCTCGGCGGGCGGCGGCGGCAAGGGCATGCGGCTGGTGCGGGACGAGGCGGTGCTGGCCGAGGAGATCGCGGCCGCCCGCCGCGAGGCGAAGTCCTCCTTCGGCGACGACACCCTGCTCGTGGAGCGGTGGGTCGACCGGCCCCGGCACATCGAGATCCAGGTCCTGGCCGACGCCCACGGGAACGTGGTGCACCTGGGCGAGCGCGAGTGCTCCCTCCAGCGGCGCCACCAGAAGGTCATCGAGGAGGCCCCCTCGGTCCTGCTGGACGAGAAGACCCGCGCGGCGATGGGCGCGGCGGCCGTGGAGGCGGCGCGCTCCTGCGGGTACGTCGGCGCGGGCACGGTGGAGTTCATCGTCCCGGGCGGGGACCCGTCCTCTTACTACTTCATGGAGATGAACACCCGCCTCCAGGTGGAGCACCCGGTGACCGAGCTGGTCACGGGCCTGGACCTGGTGGAGCAGCAGCTGCGGGTCGCCGCCGGCGAGGCCCTGCCCGTCACCCAGGACGAGATCCGGCTGACCGGGCACGCGATCGAGGCCCGCGTCTGCGCGGAGGACCCGGCGCGCGGGTTCCTGCCGTCGGGCGGAACGGTGCTGGCGCTGTCGGAGCCGCAGGGCGGGTCGGTGCGCACCGACTCCGGGCTGACGGCGGGCGTCCCGGTGGGCTCCACGTACGACCCGATGCTGTCGAAGGTCATCGCGTACGGGCCCGACCGGGCCAGTGCCCTGCGGGTACTGCGGGGGGCCCTGGCCGACACGGTGATCCTGGGCGTCCAGACCAATGCGGGCTTCCTGCGCCGTCTGCTCGCGCACCCGGAGGTGGTGTCCGGCGACATGGACACCGGCCTGGTGGAGCGGGACCTCCCGTCCCTCCTCCCGGAGGGCGTCCCGGCCGAGGTGTACGCGGCGGCGGCGCTGCTGGCGCGCACTGCGGCGGCGGGCCCGGCCGGGGCCGCCGGGGCGGGGCCGGACGGCGCCGGCTGGGCCGACCCGTTCGACTCCGGCAACGGCTGGCGCCTGGGCGGCACCCCCGCCTGGACGGTGCACCACCTGCGCCTCCCGGGTCAGGACCCGGTGGAGGTCCGCACCCGGCAGCGGGGAACGGAGCAGGAGGTCCTGCTGCCCTCAGCCGACGGCGGCGCCGCAGCAGATCCAGCGCCGGGGTTTGAGGCGCGGGGTCTGGGGCAGGGCACCACCGCACCGGCGCGGGCCCGCGTCGTGGCCCTCACCCCCGACACCGTCACCGTCGAACTGGACGGCGTCACGCACCGGTTCAGCCACGCCACCTCCCCGGAGGGGACCTGGCTCGGCCGCGACGGGGACAGCTGGCACGTCCAGCACCACGACCCCGTCACGGCGTCCCTCAGCGGCAGCGGCAGGGCGGGGGCCGACACCCTCGCCGCCCCCATGCCCGGCACCGTCACCGTCGTCAAGGTGGCCGTCGGCGACAAGGTCACGACGGGGCAGAGCCTGCTGGTCGTCGAGGCGATGAAGATGGAGCACGTCATCTCCGCCCCGCACGCCGGCACCGTCACCGAACTCGACGTCACCCCGGGCACCACCGTGGCCATGGACCAGGTCCTGGCCGTGGTCACCCCCGACGAAGAGGAGGAGGCCGCGTGAACGGGCTGCCCATGACCGTCCCGGCCCCCGCCGGGCTCCCGCCGCGCGTGCGCATCCACGAGGTCGGCGCGCGCGACGGGCTGCAGAACGAGAAGACGGCCGTACCGACCGAAGTGAAGGCCGAGTTCGTCCACCGGCTCGCCGCGGCCGGCCTCACCACCATCGAGGCCACCAGCTTCGTCCACCCCAAGTGGGTCCCCCAGCTGGCGGACGCCGAGCAGCTCTTCCCCCTGCTCTCCGACGTCGGGGCGCGGCTCCCGGTCCTGGTCCCCAACGAACGGGGCCTGGACCGGGCACTCGCCCTGGGGGCCACGCGCATCGCCGTGTTCGGCTCGGCCACCGAGACCTTCGCCGCCCGCAACCTGAACCGCACCGTCGCCGAGTCCCTCGCCATGTTCGAGCCCGTCGTGGCCCGCGCCAAGGCGGAGGGGGCGCACGTGCGCGGGTACCTCTCGATGTGCTTCGGGGATCCCTGGGAGGGGCCGGTCCCGGTCCACCAGGTGGTCTCCGTCGCCAAGGCCCTGCTCGACCTCGGCTGTGACGAGCTGAGCCTCGGCGACACCATCGGCGTCGCCACGCCCGGCCACGTACAGGTCCTGCTGTCCGCGCTGAACGAGGAGGGCGTGGGGACCGACCGGATCGGCGTGCACTTCCACGACACCTACGGCCAGGCGCTCTCCAACACCCTCGCCGCGCTCCAGCACGGCGTGACCACGGTCGACGCCTCCGCCGGCGGCCTCGGCGGCTGCCCGTACGCGAAGAGCGCCACGGGCAACCTCGCCACCGAGGACCTGGTGTGGATGCTCGACGGCCTCGGCATCGAGACCGGGGTCGACCTGGCCGCCCTCACCGCCACGAGCGTGTGGATGGCCGAACGGCTGGGGCGCCCCAGCCCCTCCCGCACCGTCCGCGCCCTCTCCCACAAGGAGTAGTCACACCATGTCCCTCGACCACCGGCTCACCCCCGAGCACGAGGAACTCCGCCGCACCGTCGAGGCGTTCGCGCACGACGTCGTCGCGCCGAAGATCGGCGACCTGTACGAGCGGCACGAGTTCCCGTACGAGATCGTCCGCGAGATGGGCCGCATGGGCCTGTTCGGCCTGCCCTTCCCGGAGGAGTACGGCGGCATGGGCGGCGACTACCTCGCCCTCGGCATCGCCCTGGAGGAGCTGGCCCGCGTCGACTCCTCGGTCGCGATCACCCTCGAGGCGGGCGTCTCCCTGGGCGCCATGCCCCTGTACCTGTTCGGCTCCGAGGAGCAGAAGCGGGAGTGGCTGCCGAAGCTGTGCTCGGGCGAGGTGCTCGGCGCCTTCGGCCTGACCGAGCCCGGCGCGGGCAGCGACGCGGGCGGCACCCGCACCACCGCCGTGCGCGACGGCGACGAGTGGGTCGTCAACGGCTCCAAGTGCTTCATCACCAACTCCGGTACGGACATCACGGGCCTGGTCACCGTCACGGCCGTGACGGGCCGCAAGGCGGACGGCCGTCCCGAGATCTCCTCGATCATCGTCCCGTCCGGCACCCCGGGCTTCACGGTGGCCGCGCCGTACTCCAAGGTCGGCTGGAACTCCTCCGACACCCGCGAGCTGTCCTTCGACGACGTACGGGTGCCGCTCGCCAACCTGGTGGGCCAGGAGGGCCGCGGCTACGCCCAGTTCCTGCGGATCCTCGACGAGGGCCGCATCGCCATCGCGGCCCTGGCCACGGGGCTCGCGCAGGGCTGTGTCGACGAGTCGGTGAAGTACGCCAAGGAGCGGCAGGCCTTCGGCAAGCCGATCGGCGACAACCAGGCCATCCAGTTCAAGCTGGCCGACATGGAGACCCGCGCCCACATGGCCCGCATCGGCTGGCGCGACGCGGCCTCCCGGCTGGTGCACGGGGAGCCGTTCAAGAAGGAGGCGGCGATCGCGAAGCTGTACTCCTCGACGGTCGCCGTCGACAACGCCCGGGACGCCACGCAGATCCACGGCGGCTACGGCTTCATGAACGAGTACCCGGTGGCCCGTATGTGGCGGGACTCCAAGATCCTGGAGATCGGCGAGGGCACGAGCGAGGTCCAGCGCATGCTGATCGCCCGCGAACTGGGCTTCGCCGGCTGACGGACCCCCCGCGCCGCGTGCGGGGAGCGATGAGGGGACCCGAGAAAATAAGGGTCCCCTTACCGTTTTCGGCCAAGGTTAGGCTAACCTTCCCACCGAACGGCCTCGGGTCCCCCGGCCGCCCCTGCACGTACGAAAGCGGACTTCGCCATGCCCAAGCCCAGCTCCACGTTCCTCTCCCGCCGCGGCCTCGTCGCGGCCGGCGGCGCCCTCGGCCTCGTCGCGGCACTCACCGCGTGCGGCGGCAACGACAAGGCGAAGGACGCTGAGGGTGACAAGGGCAGCACGGCCGCCGCCTCGGGCGCGTGGAGCTTCAAGGACGACCTCGACAAGACCGCCGGCGCGAAGTCCACGCCGAAGAACATCGTGGCCTACACCGGCACCGCGGCCGCGCTGTACGACTACGGCGTGCAGGTCAAGGGCGTGTTCGGCCCGACCAAGCTGGCCGACGGCAAGCCGGACCCGATGGCCGGCTCGATGGACATCTCCAAGGTCGAGATCCTCGGCAACGTCTACGACGAGTTCAACGTCGAGAAGTACGCGGCCCTGAAGCCCGAGCTGCTCGCCACCAACACCTGGGACGGCACGTACTGGTACGTCCCCGAGGCCTCCAAGGACAAGATCCTGAAGCTGGCCCCGGCCGCCGCGATCGGCGTGGGCGACAAGGCCTCCATGGACAAGGCCCTGGAGCGCACGGCGGACCTCGCCAAGTCCCTCGGCGCCGACCTGAACTCCAAGAAGGCCGCCGACGCCAAGGCCCGCTTCGACGCCGCCTCCGCCAAGGTCCGCGAGGCCGTCAAGGCCAACCCGGGCATCAAGGTGCTCGTCGGCTCCGGCGCCGACCAGCTCTTCTACGTCTCCACCCCGAAGACCTCGGCCGACCTGAAGTACTTCGAGTCCCTGGGCGTCGAGTTCGTCGCCCCGGAGCAGGACAAGCTGGACCCGCAGGGCTTCTACGAGAGCCTGAGCTGGGAGAACGCCGGCAAGTACAAGGCCGACGTCGTCCTGCTCGACAACCGTACCCAGGCCCTGCAGCCCGAGGCCCTGAAGGCCAAGCCGACCTGGAACGAGCTGCCCGCCGTCAAGGCCGGCCAGGTCGCCCCGCGCGTGACCGAGCCGATCTACTCGTACGAGAAGTGCGCGCAGATCCTCGAGGACCTCGCCAAGACCATCCAGAACGCCAAGAAGGTCTCCTGACCCTCTTCCGCCGGTCCTGAAACGCCGGGCCCGGGCCACCGCCCGCGGCCCGGCTTCCGGCACTGACCGCCCGGCACCACACCCGCCGCCGGCGCCCATTCGAATCCCAGGGGGGACTCGCGCATGACCGCCACCGCGTCCGAGGCCGAACAGGCCGTGGCACACTTCCGCTTCTTCACGATGGAAGTGCTGCGCACGCGCCGCCTCGGCCACTCGTTCCTGCGCGTCACCTTCGGCGGCGAGTCCCTGGCGGACTTCAGATCCGGCGGGTACGACCAGAGCCTCTCGCTCTTCCTGCCGCCGGCGCACGCCGAGCACACCGAACTGCCGTCCACGGACGAGGACACCTGGTTCGGGGCCTGGCGCGGGATGCCGGACGAGGACCGCCCGGTGATGCGCTCGTACACCGTGCGCGAGCAGCGGCGCACGGACGAGGGCGTGGACGAGGTCGACATCGACTTCGTCCTCCACGGCACAGGGACATCAGCCGCTGCCGCGGCGGGCTCCCCGGCCTCCGGCTGGGCGGGCAGGGCGGTCACCGGCCGCCGGATCATGGCGATCGGGCCGGCCGTCCCGGAGAACAAGTCCGTGCGCTTCCAGCCCCCGGCCGCCACCGACGCCTTCCTGATGTACGCGGACGAGACGGCCCTGCCCGCCGCGGCCGCGATCCTGGGCCGGCTCCCGGCCGGGACGAGGGTCAAGGCCTGGTTCGAGGTCCCGCACGCGGACGACCGGCTCGGCCTGCACACCCCCGCCGACGCGGACATCACCTGGATCGTGCGCGAGAAGGGCGCGTCCGGCCCCGAGCGGGCGGGCCGCGTGGTGGAGGAGATGCGGGCGGCGGAACTGCCCGACGCCGAAGCCCCGTACGCCTGGCTCGCGGGCGAGGCGGGCACGATCCGCGCGGTACGCCGCCATCTGGTGCAGGAACGTTCCATCGACCGGCGCGCGGTGCGCTTCACCGGCTACTGGCGGCTCGGCGCGAGCGAGGAGCAGCTGCTCGCCGAGGCGTACGCGGGCCAGGCCCCGAGCGAGGACCCGGCGTCCGAGCTGTAGCCAACACCTGCGCTGAGCAGGGAATTCATGGAGGAGGGCCCCGGCTGAAGCCGGGGCCCTCCTCCATTTGTGATGGAAGTAAGGTTAGGCTAACCTAACTCTCACACCCCACCCCTGCCCCGCTCTCCCCAGCTCACGCTGGGCGGTGCCCCCACCTGCCCGGAGGAAAGTTGATGCGCTCGCATCTGCTGAACGAGACGACCGCGGACCTCTACCGGCGCTCCGTCACCGAGGGCGTCGACCGCGTCGCCGCCAAACTCGCCACGACCGAGCGGCCCCACACCGGCATATCCGTCGACGAACTCGCCCCGGTCATCAACGGGATCGACCTCGACAAGCCGCTGGCCGACGCCGCCGCCGCCCTCGACGAGCTGGAGGACGTCTACCTCCGCGACGCCGTCTACTTCCACCACCCGCGCTACCTGGGCCACCTCAACTGCCCGGTCGTCATCCCCGCGGTGGTCGGCGAAGCCGTCCTGTCTGCCGTCAACTCCTCCCTCGACACCTGGGACCAGTCCATCGGCGGCACGCTCATCGAGCGCCGCCTGATCGACTGGACCGCCCGCCGCATCGGCCTCGGCGAAGGCGCGGACGGCATCTTCACCTCCGGCGGCAGCCAGTCGAACTTCCACGCGCTGCTCCTCGCCCGCGACGAGGCCTGCCGGACCGTGATGAAGCGCGCCCTCGACGCCGGCACCGAGCCCACCAAGGCCGAACTGCTGCCGAAGCTCCGCATCTTCACCTCCGAGGCCAGCCACTTCAGCGTCCAGAAGTCCGCCGCCATGCTGGGCCTCGGCTACGAAGCCGTCATCTCGGTACCGGTCGACCGCAACCGCCGCATGGACACCTCGGTCCTGGCCCTGGAGCTGGAGAGCTGCGCCGCCGAGGGCCTCTTCCCGATGGCCGTCGTCGCCACCGCCGGCACCACCGACTTCGGGTCCATCGACCCGCTCCCCGAGATCGCCCGCCTGGCCGACGAGCACTCCGCGTGGATGCACGTGGACGCCGCCTACGGCTGCGGACTGCTGGTCTCCCCCACCCGCCGGCACCTCCTCGACGGCATCGAGAAGGCCGACTCGGTCACCGTCGACTACCACAAGTCGTTCTTCCAGCCCGTGAGCTCCAGCGCGATGCTGGTCCGCGACCGCGACACCCTCAAGCACGCCACGTACCACGCGGACTACCTCAACCCGCGCCGGATGGCCGAGGAGCGGATCCCGAACCAGGTCGACAAGTCCATCCAGACCACGCGCCGCTTCGACGCCCTCAAGCTCTGGATGACCCTGCGCGTCATGGGCGCCGACGGCGTCGGCTCGCTCTTCGACCAGGTCGTCGACCTCGCCGCCGCCGGCTACGAGGTCATCACGGCCGACCCGCGCTTCGAGGTCGTCGTCGAGCCGCAGATCTCCACCCTCGTCTTCCGCTACCTGCCCGCCGGCGAGACGCGCCCCGACCTCGTCGACGAGGCCCAGCTGCACGCCCGCAAGGCCCTGTTCGCCTCCGGTGAGGCCGTCGTCGCCGGCACCAAGGTGGACGGCAAGCAGTACCTGAAGTTCACCCTCCTCAACCCGCAGACCACGACGGCCGACATCGCGGCCGTCCTCGACCTCCTCGCCGCACACGCCGAGCAGTTCCTGGGAGAATCCCTTGCCGTCCACCGCTAAGCCCCACGACTTCATCGGCATCGGCCTGGGTCCCTTCAACCTGGGACTCGCCTGCCTGACCGCGCCGATCGACGAGCTCGACGGGCTGTTCATCGAGTCGAAGCCGCACTTCGAGTGGCACGCCGGAATGTTCCTGGACGGCGCGCACCTGCAGACGCCGTTCATGTCGGACCTGGTCACCCTCGCCGACCCGACCTCGCCCTTCTCCTTCCTGAACTACCTGAAGGACAAGGACCGGCTGTACTCCTTCTACATCCGGGAGAACTTCTACCCGCTGCGCGCCGAGTACAACGACTACTGCCGCTGGGCCGCCGACCGGCTCGACAACGTCCTGTACTCCACCTCCGTCACCGAGGTGACGTACGACGAGGCCGCCGGCGTGTACGAGGTCCACACGGACCGCGGCGAGACCCACCGGGCCCGCCGCCTGGTCCTGGGCACCGGCACCCCGCCGCACATCCCGGCGTCCTGCGAGGACCTCGGCGGGGACTTCCTGCACAACTCCTCGTACATGCAGCACAAGGAGTCCCTCCAGAAGAAGAAGTCGATCACCCTGGTCGGCTCGGGCCAGAGCGCGGCCGAGATCTACTACGACCTCCTCGCCGAGATCGACGTACACGGCTACCAGCTCAACTGGGTGACCCGCTCCCCGCGCTTCTTCCCCCTCGAATACACCAAGCTCACGCTGGAGATGACCTCGCCGGAGTACGTGGACTACTTCCACGCCCTCCCCGAGGAGACCCGCTACCGGCTGGAGACCCAGCAGAAGAACCTCTTCAAGGGCATCGACGGCGACCTCGTCAACGCCATCTTCGACCTGCTCTACCAGAAGAAGATCACCATGCCGGGCGCGGTCCCCACGACCCTCCTGACCAACACATCCCTGAACAGCACGGCGTACGACACCACCACGGGCACGTACACCCTCGGGCTGCGCCAGGAGGAGCAGGAGCGGGACTTCTCCCTCGCCACGGAGGGCCTGGTCCTGGCCACGGGCTACAAGTACCGGATCCCGGAGTTCCTGGCCCCGGTCCACGGCCGGCTGAACTTCGACGGCCACGGCCGCCTCGACGCCGGCCGCAACTACGCCGTCGACGTCACCGGCCGCGGGGTGTACCTCCAGAACGGCACCACCCACAACCACTCCCTCACCTCGCCCGACCTGGGCATGGCCGCGTACCGCAACGCGTACATCGTCGGTGAGCTGCTCGGCCGCGAGCACTACAAGGTCGAGAAGTCCATCGCGTTCCAGCAGTTCGCGGCCCCGGAAGGCATCCACGCATGAGCACCACCCCTGAACTCCTCTTCGCCCGCACCGACGCGGCCCTCGGGACCTTCTCCATCCGCCCCCTGGACCCCTTCTCGGACGCGGAACTCCTGCACGGCTGGGTCACGCACCCGAAGGCCGCGTTCTGGATGATGCAGGACGCCTCCCTCACCGAGGTCGAGCGCGAGTACGTGCGCATCACCACGCACGAGCACCACAACGCCTTCATCGGCCTTCACGAGGGCCGCCCGGCCTTCCTGATGGAGAGCTACGACCCGTCGCAGCTGGAGCTGGTCGGCCTGTACGACGCCCGGCCCGGCGACGTCGGCATGCACTTCCTGGTCGCCCCGACGGACACCCCCGTCCCCGGCTTCACCCGCGCGGTGATCACGACGGTCATGGCCTCCCTCTTCGAGGACCCGGCGACGGCCCGTGTGGTCGTCGAACCGGACGTCCGCAACAAGGCGGTCCACACCCTGAACGAGGCGGTCGGCTTCGTTCCCGAGCGCGAGGTCCGGAAGCCCGAGAAGGTCGCCCTGCTCAGCTTCTGCACCCGCGAGCAGTTCGAGGCCACCCAGCAGGAGTCGATATGAGCCTGGCCGACGCCATCTCCCACCTCTCCCCCGAACTGTGGGCGCGCGCCAACCGCGCCCTGGTCCGCAAGGCCCTCGCGGAGTTCTCCCACGAGCGCCTGCTGACCCCGAAGCCGCTCGGCGGTGACCTCTACTCGGTCCTCAGCGACGACGGCACGGTCGAGTACCGCTTCCGCGCCGAGCTCCACGCCCTGGACCACTGGGCGGTGGACGAGGACTCCGTCACCCGCCACGGCAACGGCATCGAGCTCCCGCTCGACGCCCTGGACTTCCACATCGAACTCCGCCAGACCCTGGGTCTGAGCGCGGAGGTCCTGCCGGTCTACCTGGAGGAGATCTCCTCCACCCTGGCCGGCACGGGCTTCAAGTACACGAAGCCGCAGCTCGGCTCGTCCGCCCTCGCGAAGTCCACCTTCCAGGACATCGAGACGGGCATGACGGAGGGCCACCCCTGCTTCGTGGCCAACAACGGCCGCCTGGGCTTCGGCGTGCACGAGTACCTCTCGTACGCCCCGGAGACGGCGAGCCCGGTCCACCTGGTGTGGGTCGCCGCCCGCAAGGACGTCTCCACCTTCACGGCGGGCGCGGGCCTGGACCACGACTCGTTCATGCGCGAGGAACTGGGCGAGGACGCCCTCACCCTCTTCGCGGGGAAGATGACCTCCCTGGGCCTGGACCTGGCGGACTACCACCTCCTGCCGGTCCACCCCTGGCAGTGGTGGAACAAGACCACGGTCACCTTCGCGGCAGAGATCGCCAACCGCCGCCTGGTCCTGCTGGGCGAAGGCTCCGACGCCTACCTCGCGCAGCAGTCGATCCGCACCTTCTTCAACACCACCACCCCCACGAAGCACTACGTCAAGACGGCCATATCGGTCCTCAACATGGGCTTCATGCGCGGCCTGTCCGCCGCCTACATGGAGGCCACCCCGGCCATCAACGACTGGCTGCACCAGCTGATCGAGTCGGACGAGGTCCTCCGGTCGGTCGACTTCTCGATCATCCGCGAGCGCGCGGCGATCGGCTACCACCACCGCCAGTACGAGCGCGCGACGGACCGCTACTCGCCGTACCGCAAGATGCTGGCGGCGCTGTGGCGCGAGTCCCCGGTCAACTCCCTGCGCGACGGCGAGCGCCTGGCCACCATGGCCTCGCTCCTCCACGTGGACGCGGACGGCAAGTCCTTCGTCGGCGCCCTGATCGCCGAATCGGGCCTCACCCCGGCGGAATGGCTGAAGCCCTACCTCCGCGCCTACCTGCTCCCCCTCCTGCACTGCTTCTACCAGTACGACCTGGCGTACATGCCGCACGGCGAGAACACCATCCTGGTGATCAAGGACGGCGTGGTGCAGCGGGCGATCTTCAAGGACATCGCCGAGGAGATCGTGGTCATGGACCCGGACGCGGTCCTCCCGCCGGCCGTGGAGCGCGTCAGGGCCGACATCCCGGAGGACATGAAGCTCCTGTCGATCTTCACGGACGTCTTCGACTGCTTCTTCCGCTTCCTGAACTCGATCCTGGTGTCGGAAGGCATCTGCGACGAATCCGCCTTCTGGCGGGCGGTGGCCGACTGCGCCCACGACTACCAGGACTCGATCCCCGCCCTCGCGGACCGCTTCGCCCGCTACGACCTGTTCGCGGAGGAGTTCCAGCTGTCCTGCCTGAACCGCCTCCAGCTGCGGAACAACAAGCAGATGGTCGACCTCGCCGACCCGGCGGCGGCCCTCCAGCTGATCGGCACCCTCAAGAACCCCGTCGCGCCCTTCGCCCGGCGCTGACGGCCCGGGGGCGGTCGCGGCTTCGAATACGGTCCCTCGACGCCGCGCCCGCCCCTCCGCCCTGACGCCGGGGCCGCGAAGCCCAAGGCCCTCTTCGCGGTCCCGGCGCCACGGCCCGGACGGCCTTCACCGGTAACGGACCACCCGGACCCCGGACTCCCGGAGCCCGTCCAGGCTCTTGAACTCCTCCGCGGAGCCGTCCACGAGCCCCACGAAGCCGGCCTCGGAGCGCAGACCGGTGAGCAGCAGGCCGGTGGATTCCCGCCCCCGCCCGTCCAGCCGGCGTACCCACACCAGGGCGCGGCCGCCGGCCGGCAGCGCTGCGAGCGCCTGGACGGAAGCTGCGACGGTCGGGAACTCGGACACCTGCATGACGGGCCCCAACTGACCCATCGTGGAGGCGAACCAGTCGGCCTTCCCCGGCTCGGGCGTGGGCCCCGGGGCCTCACCCGCGTCCCAGCGGGCGAGGAACCCCCAGGGATCGGAGTTGGGCAGCAGGAAAGGCGCCCCGGTCCCCTTCGGCACGACCAGAGCGGCATCCAGCATCGAGTGCCGCCAGTCCCCCGTCTTCAGCGCGGCCGTGGTCTGGCAGGCGAACAGCCAGCCCCGGGCCGTCTCGTCCGCCGGGTCCGGCGCCACCAGCTCGACGGCCTCCTCGTACGTCCGCTCCAGCCACGCCTCGGCCTTGGCCCGGGCGGCCTCCAACCCGTCGACCGCGGGGTGTTCTTCGAGCTTCACCCGGGCAAACACCAGCTCCAGCACACCATCAGTGTCCAGCCGCGCCAGGCCGCCGGTCATCCCGTCGAGGAACACGGCCTCGCCGTCGCTGTTGTGCGCATGGATCAGATGTCCGCTGGCCTCGGCCCCACCGATCGTCCTGCGAACCCAGACAACGCCTTGGGTGCCCGGTCCGGTCTCCCGGACCCGCCGGATCACCTCGCTCCAACTCGCGCACCGTAGCTGCTCCGCATGGGGGAAGTATCGCCGGAGAAGCAACTCCCACCACCCCGGCGCCTCATGCGCCGGCTGCCAGGGCAACGGCATCGAAGGCGCCCCGGCAATCGCAGAGGCCACTGACGCCACGCACCCGCGTGAGTTCAGCCGCCGCGCCTGCGTTTCCGGGTCCGGCGCTTGCCGAGTCCGGGTATACGCCGCCGCGTCGCCCCACGGGTCGTCCGCCGCCGGATGAAACGGGAGTCCTCCGTCTTTGGGCACCACCACGGATGCGGCCAGCATCGGCGTCCGAGGATATCCGGGCTGCTCAACGGTCCGACAGGCGAACAACCACGTCCCAGCGTCCTCCGCCACCGGATTCGGCTCTGCCAGCTCGACGAGCCCTCGGTACGTACCGAAGAGCCATTGCAGCGCAATGCCCCGAGGTTCGATCATCAGGCGAGCTCAATCCTTGGTCGGGGGCCATTCGCCCGCTGCGAGTTGGTCAAGATACGCGGCCACGGGAAGGTGAGTGGGCGGGAAATGAGGGGCCTCGCCGTTCTTCGGAACAACCACCACACGAGTGAACGGGGCCAGGGCCAGGTTCCCCGTATCGAGATGCTCCTGCGAATCGAAACGAACACACCAGGCGAAGTCGTGTTCGAACGACAAGTCAGGCTGCATGACGACCGTCAACCCAGACCTCCCCGAAAACGCCTGCTCCAAGAACCTATGGGCGCTGGCATGCGCTTCCATCCGGGATACCGACATCATTTCCCTCCACCATACGGAATATGGCCGATATACGACACATCTTCCAGAGTAGCCAATTTTCCGACCTGCCCATCGATGAACACCACCCCATGCTCCGTGTTCAGGGCATTGAACACGTGAGCACTGCCATCCGCCCGCTGAATGTACACAACACTTCTGGCATCGGGCCCACGTGCCTCAATGTCGCGGATTATGTCATCATAGCCGTGAACCCAGTCATATTCACCGACCGCCCTGTCTTTGAGTCCGAGCGCCTCCGGAGGGACATGCGCCCCTTCCGCCCTCGGAGCAGCCGACACCTCAACCCCCTGCAGCCTCTGCTCCACCGTCACCGCATTGTGTGAACAATTCATGGTATAGCCGGCACTGCCGGTAGGATTGATCTCCTCAAGCCACGGGAACTTGTGCTCCAGGAACTTCTTGGCATCCGCCTCGGAAACCGAATCCGCATGAATGGATTTCTCGGGGATCTTTTCCGTCGGCTTCGCCAGATCTTTCCAATCGAAGGACTCGACTGGTGTAACTCCGGGCTTTGCCGCATTTTTCCCTGTCTGCTTTGCCGAGTTTTCCACGCCTTCTTCGGCAAGGCGTACGCCGGCGCCGGCGCCGCTCATGCCCTTGGTGCCCAGCAGCTCCGGCACCAGGCGGCCGAGTCCCTCGCTGGGGTCGTCCTTGATGGGGTCGAGGAGCGCACCCGGGACGCGTTCGGGGTGGGCTGCCGTGGAGACGAGGCCCGCCAGGGTCATGTTGACGTGCCGGGCGTACTCGGCCGGGTGCGTGAGGTTGTACGGGTCGTACGGGTTGAGACCGCGGGCGAAGTCGATGGTGCCCGCCGTGCCCTTGAGCACGCCGCCCACGAAGTGGTTCAGCTCCACCACCTGGCCGGCCTCGTAGTCGACGAAGCTGCCCCAGGCCCGGTCCGACGCCGACGGCATCGCCGGGGCCTTCTCGGTGGCCGCGTCCACGGCCCGCTGGGCCGTACCGGCGGCCTCGTCGCGCTGGCGGCGGGCCTCCGCGAGGATCTCCTGCGCGCGCCCCCGCGCCGCCTCGCCCGGGTCGGCGCCCGGTGCCGGGCAGGGACCCGGGTCGCCGCCGGCCCTGGCCGCGGCCTCGTACGCGTCGGCCTTGGCCCTGTAGGCGTCTGCCGCCTCCTTCGTGGCCCTCACGCCCTGCCGGTAGAGGTCGATGGCCTGGGCGGCCTGCTTCTGGGCCCATTCCACGGTGTCCGCGTAGTGCTTCAGCGCGTTGGCTCCCGCCTCGCACGCGTCGGACGCGTGGAACCAGTCCGTCGGGTGCATCGCGAACTTCTCGCGGAACGCGTCGGCCGCGGCCCCCTTCCACTGGCCGGAGTCCAGGGCCTTCATGCCCTGGCCGACCTTGTCGAAGGCGGAGTGGAAGTCCGTGAGGTGCGCGGCCGCCGCCCGTATCGCCGCCGGCTTGCCGTGAACGAGCTCGTCGGCCTGGTCCGACTGGCCGAGCTGCTGCTCCCCCACGGAAGCGCCGAGGTTCGAGGCGACGCCGTCACCCCAGTCGTCGACCTTGTCCGCCCAGCCGTGCGCACCCACCTGGTCCAGGACGTCGCCGACCCCGTGAGCGGCCCCGCTCACTCCCTCGCCGACCGCCTTCTTGGTGGCGTCCCAGCCGTCCTCCAGCTTCTCCAGCCCCCGGTCGACCAGACCTTCCCAGTCCGGCATCAGCGCTCACCGTCCTTGCCCGGCTCGGGTGCGGGACCGAACCTGGCCTCCACGGCCCTGTCCATCTCGTCGCGCAGACCGGCGGCGTTCAGCAGCTGGTTGTGGAGCATGGTGTCGGAGCTGTTCACGTCCCGTACGGCGCCCTTCCAGGCCTCCTTGCTGTTCTCGTTGGCCCGCAGGACGGACTCCGCGCTGTAGTCCGCGTCCCTGATCTGCGTGTACGGGTTGTCGGCCAGGACCTCTCCCCAGCCCTTCCCGGTGATGTCGCCCTCGGAGGCGTACGGATTGCCCATGGCCGAGTTGGCCAGCACCTTGAAGCCGCCCTGGACGTACTGGTCCTGCTCGTGCACCAGGCCGGCCGACAGGCCGACCTTGGCGGCGAAGTCGTTGCCCTGCTGGACGAGGGAGCGCACACCCCACTCCCAGCGCTCACAGAACGCGTTGAAGGAGGACGTCAGGCCGTCGTGCCCCGTCTCCACCCCCGAAAGCGACAGGTCCGAGAAACCCCGGCCCGTACTGGCCGTGCCGGCCATGCCGAGCTCCTTCAGCTCGGCCAGTGTCTTCGTGATCCCGTCGGCTATCTGGCCCAGTGCCTGTTTCGACGCCTCCAGGTCGGCCCCGTCCCCGCTCACGCCGCCACCTCCCCGTCCAGCGCCACCGCGTCCGGCACGATCCCGCGCAGCGGCGGGAACACCGCCCGGTCGGGGCCGGCCGCGTCCAGGGCGACTCCGACCGGGAAGTCCAGTTCCGGGATCACCTCGTCCAACAGCCGCGCGCCGGCCACCCGCCGGAACTCCCACTCCAGCCCCGCCTCGCCCCGCGCCTCGGCGAACCTGGCCAGGGCCTCCTCCCCGGAGAAGGCGCAGATCCAGTCCACGCCGCCAAGCCCAGCGGTCCACAGCCCGCCCCGCGCGTCCAGCGGAACCAGCACCACCCGCGCACGGAACCCGGCCAGCCGCGCCTCGGCCGCCTCCCGTGCCGCACCGAGCGGATCCACAGGCCCTCCGGCAGCCACCGGGACCGGTGACACGGGGGTCCCCGCAGCCAGCCGCTCGGCCGCGGCCGCCCGCGACTCGGCCCACTCCTCGTCAAATCCCATACAGGATTACCCCCTTGGCTCCCGTCGACCGGCCTCCCCCAGCCCGACAGATCGTTGCACGGACCTGCGACAGCCCAGCCGTCGGCGCCTACTCCCACGGCACCTCCGGCGCCCGGTAGTACGCCGTGTCCTGCGCGTCCAGGCGGGGGGCCTGGGAGGCCAGGCGGGGGCGGTACGCGGTCCAGTCCAGGGACGCGGCCGGGGACCAGCCGAGTTCCGCGAGGCCGAGGAGGCGGGGGAAGGCCATCAGCTCCCAGTCGGCGCGGGTCGCGATGGTCTCCGTCCACAGGGGGGCTTCCACGCCGAGGACGGCGGATTCCGGGACGCCGGAGAGGTAGGCGCCCGGGTTCCAGGAGTAGGAGCGCTGCACCGGGACGTAGCCGGCCCAGGCCAGGCCCGGCTTCGTCGCCTTGTCGTACTTCATGTCCAGGTAGGCGCGGTCCGCCGGGGAGAGGATGAGGGGGTGGCCCGAACGGGCCGCCGCCGCGACCGCGGACTTCTCCGCGGCCGCCGTCTTGTCGTGTCCCCAGTACTGGAGGACCGCGCCCGGTGCCGGGCGGGCGTTCGCGAGCTGGTGCCAGGCCACCACCGTCTTGCCGTGCTTGGCCACCACCGCCTGGGCCCGGTCCATGAAGGCCGCGTAGTCCGCCGCCGGGGTGGAGTGGGCCTCGTCGCCGCCGATGTGGAGGTAGCGGCCCGGGGTGAGGGCGGCCAGTTCGCCGAGGACGTCGTCGATGAACTCGTACGTGCGCTCCTTGCCCACGCACAGCGAGCTGAAGCCCACCTTGATCCCGGTGTAGCGCTCGGGGGCCTTGCCGTCACAGTTCAGCTCCGCGTACGAGGCCAGGGCGGCGTTGACGTGGCCCGGCATGTCGATCTCCGGGACCACGTCGACGTAGCGGCGCGCCGCGTAGGCGACCAGGTCCCGGTACTCGGCCTTGGTCCAGTGGCCGCCGGGCCCGCCGCCGACCTCGCTCGCGCCGCCGTACGTGGCCAGGCGCGGCCAGGAGTCGATGGCGATGCGCCAGCCCTGGTCGTCGCTGAGGTGCACGTGCAGGGTGTTGATCTTGTACTGGGCGAGCTGGTCGACGTACCGCTTGACCTGTTCGAGAGGGAAGTGGTGGCGGGCGATGTCGACCATCGCCCCGCGGTACGCGAAGCGCGGGGCATCCGTGACGTCGCCGCCCGGGACCTCTCCCGCGCCCCGCACCGGCAGCAGCTGCCGCAGCGTCTGCCCGCCGCGGAAGAGGCCCGCCGGGGTGTGCGCGGTCAGGGTGACCCCGGAGGGGGCGGTCCGCAGCCGGTAGCCCTCCGCGCCCAGCTCCCGGGCCCGGTCGTCCAGCCGCAGCCGGATCCCGTCCCCCTCCTCCCCGTCGACCACCGGCAGCGGCAGCCCGCTGGGCCCGCGCAGCTGCTCCGCGAGGAGCTCGCCGACCCGCCGCACCTCCTCCGGGGAGCCCGGCCCGGTACGGATCACCGTGCCCGCGCCGAAGGCGTACCCGGCGCCGCCCGAGGCCCGCGCGGAGGCCGGCGCCGGCAGGAGCCGTTCGTAGGGGGCGAGGGCGGCGGGCCGGCCGGTGCCGGGTCTGGCGTCGTCGCCGCGGGCCGCGGTGCAGGAGACGGCGGCGGCGAGGACCAGGAGGGCGGCGAGCGTGCGACACGGGGCTCTCATGCGCCCAGGTATAGGCCAAACGGCCCTCTCTCGGGCCCCACATCACGGTGGGAGAATCACCGGATGGCGGAAATCATCCAGAAGGACGGTACTTGGACCTTCGACGGGGACGCGGTGCGCATCGTGCCGGGCCGCGACAAGGGGGTGGGGCTGCTCCGGCAGCACCTGGGCGAGGTGGTCGTGCCGCTGCGCGCCATCGGGGGGATCAGTTACGAGCCGGGGCGCAAGGCGGGCCGGCTGCGGCTCCGGCTGCGCGACGGGGCGGACCCGCTGGTACAGGTGACGGGAGGCCGGCTGCCGGAGTCTTCGGACCCGTACCGGCTGTCGGTGGAGTCGGACCGCAGCGGCGTCGCGGAGTACTTCGTGGACGAGGTGCGCAACGCCCTGCTGCTGGACCAGGTGGATCCGGGCCCGTGCGACGCGTACCTGATGCCGGGGCCGGCGGTGCCGATCGCGTTCGGCGCGGGTGACGCGACGGCCTCCTTCGACGGCGACCGGGTGGTGCTGGACTGGAACTGGACCACGGAGGAGGCCAAGCGCTCGGGGGGTCCGTGCGAGTTCCGGGTCGCGGACGTGCGCGCGGTGGACTGGTCCCCCTCGAAGGGCCTGGACAACGGCTGGCTGCGGTTCACCCTGGAGGGTGCCCCGCCGGCGTCCGCGCCCAAGTACGACCGCTGCACGGTGGAGCTCTTCGGCTTCAAGAAGGACCCGCTGATGGCGCTGGTCGCGGCGGCCGTGGCCGTACGGATGCCCCATCCGGCGGCGCCCGCGCCCGAGCCGGACCGGCCGCTGCCGCTCGCGGAGTCGGCACCGGCGCTGGCGGGCGAGGCCGCGGACCACGACACCCTGCTGCGGCGGCTGCGCGAGGTGGGCGAGCTGCACCAGTCGGGGATCCTCACCGCCGATGAGTTCTCGGCGGCGAAGGCGGCGATTTTGGGCCGTTTCTGACCACGGAGGACCGGAATCTCCCATTCCCTGGTCCAGACCAGCGAGATCCTGCCCGATATCGGGCAGGATCTTTGCGTTTCACTCCTTGGACAGTCAATATCTACTGGTGCTCGACCGCCGCCCGTCGCATGACGACCTCGTCGACCACCTGGTGCGCAGCACCGCGCTACAGCGCGGAGAAGCCGCCCGGGTGGTGCTGGACGTGCTCGCGTACTTCAACGAGACGACGGAGGAGTTCGTCCGCCGCCGTCACCGGGAGTTGCAGTCGGGCGGCGCGGTCAACGCGGAGATCTTCGAGCGGATCGCGGCCGAACTGCCGCACCGCGCCGTGGCGCCACCGGAGCTCTCGCTCCGGCAGCTGCGCCGCATCGTCTACGGCTGACAGGGGCCCGTACGGCCGCGCGCGGACGAGCAGGAACACTGGACTTCAGGAGGGGCAAGACCGTATGTGTGGAATCGTCGGTTACATCGGCAAGCGTGACGTGGCACCGCTGCTGCTCGAAGGCCTGGCACGACTGGAGTACCGCGGGTACGACTCCGCCGGCATCGTCGTCAACAGCCCGAAGGCCGCCGCGCTGAAGATGGTCAAGGCCAAGGGCCGCGTCCGCGACCTGGAGGCCCGCGTCCCCAAGCGCTTCGCCGGCACCACCGGCATCGCCCACACCCGCTGGGCCACCCACGGCGCCCCGAGCGACATCAACTCGCACCCGCACCTGGACCCTGAGAACAAGGTCGCCGTCGTCCACAACGGCATCGTCGACAACGCCGCCGAGCTGCGCGTCAAGCTGGAGGCCGAGGGCGTCGTCTTCGCGTCCGAGACCGACACCGAGGTGATCACCCACCTGATCGCCCGCTCCCAGGCCGACAGCCTGGAGGAGAAGGTCCGCGAGGCGCTCAAGGTCATCGAGGGCACCTACGGCATCGCCGTGATGCACGCCGACTTCGCCGACCGCATCGTCGTCGCCCGCAACGGCTCCCCGGTCATCCTCGGCATCGGCGAGAAG
Source organism: Streptomyces sp. NPDC037421 (assembly GCF_055602105.1). Classification (NCBI taxonomy): domain Bacteria; kingdom Bacillati; phylum Actinomycetota; class Actinomycetes; order Kitasatosporales; family Streptomycetaceae; genus Streptomyces; species Streptomyces sp. NPDC037421. Next base: position 40,786 of record NZ_JBVJWV010000028.1, on the reverse strand, counting down.
GAGATGCTCGTCGCCTCCGACGTGGCCGCGCTGATCGCGCACACCCGCCAGGTCGTGACCCTCAACGACGGCGAGATGGCCACCCTCAAGGCCGACGACTTCCGCACTTACACCACCAGCGGTACGACGACCACCGCCACCCCGGAGACCGTGGAGTGGGAGGCCGCCTCCTTCGACATGGGCGGCCACGACACCTACATGCACAAGGAGATCTCCGAGCAGCCCGACGCGGTCGACCGCGTGCTGCGCGGCCGGATCGACGACCGCTTCAACACCGTCCACCTCGGTGGTCTGAACCTGGACCCGCGCGAGGCGCGCGGCATCCGCCGGGTCAAGATCCTGGGCTGCGGCACCTCCTACCACGCGGGTCTGATCGGCGCAGGGCTGATCGAGAGCATGGCCCGCATCCCCGCCGACGCCGAGCCTGCCTCGGAGTTCCGCTACCGCAACCCGGTCGTGGACCCCGACACCCTCTACATCGCCGTCTCCCAGTCGGGTGAGACGTACGACGTGCTGGCGGCCGTCCAGGAGCTCAAGCGCAAGGGCGCCCGCGTCCTCGGCGTGGTCAACGTGGTCGGCTCCGCGATCGCCCGCGAGGCCGACGGCGGCGTGTACGTGCACGCCGGCCCCGAGGTCTGCGTCGTCTCCACCAAGTGCTTCACCAACACGGTGGTGGCCTTCGCGCTGCTCGCCGTGCACCTCGGCCGGATCCGGGACCTGTCGGTCACCGACGGCAAGCGGATCATCGACGGCCTGCGCAAGCTCCCGGCGCAGATCGAGGAGATCCTCAAGGGCGAGGAGGACATCAAGCGCCTCGCCGCCGAGTACGCCGAAGCCAAGTCGATGATGTTCATCGGCCGAGTCCGCGGCTACCCGGTGGCCCTGGAGGCCTCCCTCAAGCTGAAGGAGATCTCCTACATCCACGCCGAGGCCTACCCGGCCTCCGAGCTGAAGCACGGCCCGCTCGCCCTCATCGAGCCGGCGATGCCGACGGTCGCGATCGTCCCGGACGACGACCTGCTGGAGAAGAACCGCGCGGCGCTGGAGGAGATCAAGGCCCGCAGCGGCCGGATCCTGGCCGTCGCCCACCGCGAGCAGGAGAAGGCCGACCACACGATCCTCGTGCCCAAGAACGAGGACGAACTGGACCCGATCCTGATGGGCATCCCGCTCCAGCTGCTGGCGTACCACACCGCCCTGGCCCTGGGCCGGGACATCGACAAGCCGCGCAACCTGGCGAAGTCCGTCACGGTCGAGTAGTCACCACGGCGCACGCGCAGGCAGGGCACGCGTAAGGGGTGCCACCGGAACTCCGGTGGCACCCCTTCGCGTTGTCCCGCGGTCCGGGCCCGTCAGCCCGCGGCGACCGCCCGCCCGGAGCCCTTGCCCAGCGCCATCGGCCACTTGGCCAGCGCGGCCGTGGCCCCGTACCAGGCCAGCAGCCCGGACACGGCCGCGACCCAGCCGCCCGCCTTCGCCATACCGGCGCTGTCCGCGAAGGCGGCTATGGCCAGCAGGAGGAGGGAGAGGGTCAGCAGGGCGTAGACGCCCTGGCCGAACAGCCCGCTCGACGCGGCGAGCGTCAGGGTCAGCGCGAGCATCGCGAAGAGGACGAGAAACGTTCCGGCTGCCTCGTCGGAGACCGAGGCCCCCGCACCCTTGGCCCAGGTGAACCAGAAGATGCCGAGGCCCGCGAAGGCGGTGCCGTTGAATCCGTTGCCGCCGCGGTATTCGAGGAGGCCGAGGAGGAAGAGGGCCGCGCCGCCGACGTACATCGCGAGCGACACGGAGTTGGCGGCGGTCACACCGGAGAGGACACCCGTGTGGCCGATACCGAACGCGAGAAGGGTGAGACCCAGGGCGATGTTCCCCAGGGTCGAAGTCGAGGCCGTGCTTCCCGCAGAGACACCATTGTCCACGGCGGGCTCCCTTCGATCTGCAGTTGTTTGCTGCGTCCCAGCAGCATTTATCTACCCTTTACAAGGGGGTTCACAACCGCACAATCGCAATACAGTGGGTTACGGAATGACAACAACGGGTCGCTGCGCCCGCTTCGCCAGCCGCCCCGCGACCGAGCCGAAGATCCGGCCGACGATCCCGTGGGTGGAACCCACCACGATGGCGTCCGCCGAGTACTCCCGGCCGACCTCCTCCAGCTCGTGGCAGATGTCACCCCCGCGCTCGACGAGGATCCACGGCACCTCGGACAGGTAGTCCGCGCAGGCCAGTTCCAGGCCGAGCACCTCGGTGCGGTGGTCGGGGACGTCCACGAAGACGGGAGGCTCGCAGCCGGCCCACACCGTGGTGGGCAGCCGGTTCGCCACATGGACGATGATCAGACCGGAACCGGAGCGCCGGGCCATGCCGATCGCGTAGGCCAGGGCGCGCTCACTGGACGTGGAGCCGTCGAAGCCCACCACCACGCCGTGCCGGAAGGCCGGGTCGCAGGGGTGACGTGTCTGTTCCACCGCGCGCAGGTCGCTCGATACGGAATCGGCGAGGTGCTTGCGCTTGCGGTCCGCGGGTTCGGAGAATTCGTGACCGGCCATGGATGTCTCGGGGAAGAGTCCTCGGGGGAAGCGACAGGGACGGTTTCGGCGACTCGGATCTTCTGACGACGGGGGCCCTGGCCACGAGCGTTTTTGACGACACAGCGTGACCGGGCTCTGTCCTGGAAGCATCTTTCCAAGCCCTTACCCACCAGGGTACGGCGACACTCCTGTCCTGCACAGGGCATGCCGCCCTTGGAGAGCGTCCCAGGGAGCATGCCGGAGCGCGAGCGCCTTGGCAATGGCAGCTGTCCCCTACAGCCAGTGACGAGAGACCCTTGCGCCACCCGTGCGCGCAGTGACCGAGGCCCGTACCGGGGCGTTGGACAAGAGTCCGACCGTCCAGGAAGAGCCCGCAGGGAGTACGCCGTGCCCGGCCATCCGGTTCACCCCGTCCAGCCCGTCCAGCCCGCTCCGATGACGCGGTCCGCCCGGTCCGCCCGCTCCGCGCCGTCCTCCGCGCGCGCTCCGCTTCACCCGTCCGTGCAGTCCGCCGGACGGGTCCACGACGACCCGGCGGGTGACGTGGTGCGCTGGGCCGCCTTCAGCTGCCTGCTCGTGCCGGTCGTCCTGGTGGTCTACGGGACCTCGTACGGCGGGGCCGCCGTGGCGACCCTGGGGCTGGCCGCCGTCACGGCCGCCTGCCGGGTGCTGCTGCGGCACTCGGAGAAGACCGAGCGGGCCGCGGCCCGCGTGCTGTCGGAGGATCCGCTTCCGTCCGGCCACCGCGGCCGGCACTCCCGCACCGGGGCCGGTTCGCACCGCGGTTGCCACGGTTCCGGTGGCACGTCCCCTCACGACTGACCGATTCGCACGTACACACCCGGTTGTTTTCAGCCAACTTCCGGACCCTGCGCTTCCCTTGCCGGAATGTCCCCCCGCCCCCCCCACCACCAGCGACTACGGGCGGCAGGGGGCGTTTCGACCCCATGAGTACTGGCCACGGCCGGATCGCGGGCTTCCCCGTCGGGTAGCGGAGTGGAACGCTTCCTGATCGAATGCTTTTCGCCAAGTTGCCAAGTCGACATAGCGCTGCGTGCTGAACTTGTCACGCCGACACCACGGGACGCAGTAGATTCGATCATGTATTTACGGCGGGGGATCCACGTGCAAGGCCGAGGGGAAACGTGCAGGTGCGACCAGACCAAGGAGTCGCGACACCCAAGGGGGGCTTAGCGCCATGAGCCAGGATTCCACCGCCGCTGTCGTCGCAGACGCGGGCCGGAAGCTCGCGGGGCGTCGCCGCAGGGAGATCGTCGCCGTGCTGCTGTTCAGCGGCGGGCCGATCTTCGAGAGTTCAATTCCGCTGTCCGTGTTCGGGATCGACCGGCAGGACGCGGGAGTTCCACGCTACCGACTGCTCGTGTGCGCCGGGGAGGACGGTCCGCTGCGGACCACCGGCGGACTCGAACTGACCGCGCCATACGGGTTGGAGGCGATCGCCCGGGCAGGCACGGTCGTCGTTCCGGCCTGGCGCTCCATCACCTCTCCTCCGCCGCCGGAAGCGCTCGACGCGCTGCGCCTGGCGCACGAGGAGGGGGCCCGGATCGTCGGCCTGTGCACGGGAGCCTTCGTGCTCGCCGCCGCCGGGCTGCTGGACGGCCGGCCCGCGACGACGCACTGGATGTACGCGCCGACGCTGGCCAAGCGCTACCCGTCCGTCCACGTCGACCCGCGCGAGCTGTTCGTCGACGACGGCGACGTGCTGACGTCCGCGGGCACCGCGGCCGGAATCGACCTGTGCCTCCACATCGTGCGCACGGACCACGGCAGCGAGGCGGCCGGGGCACTGGCCCGCCGGCTCGTCGTCCCGCCGCGCCGCACGGGCGGCCAGGAGCGCTACCTCGACCGGTCGCTGCCCGAGGAGATCGGCGCCGACCCGCTCGCCGAGGTCGTCGCCTGGGCGCTGGAGCACCTCCACGAGCAGTTCGACGTGGAGACGCTGGCCGCCCGCGCCTACATGAGCAGGCGCACCTTCGACCGGCGGTTCCGCTCGCTCACCGGCAGCGCGCCGCTCCAGTGGCTGATCACCCAGCGGGTGCTCCAGGCACAGCGGCTCCTGGAGACCTCCGACTACTCCGTCGACGAGGTCGCCGGACGCTGCGGCTTCCGCTCGCCGGTCGCCCTGCGCGGCCATTTCCGGCGGCAGCTGGGGTCCTCCCCGGCCGCCTACCGTTCCGCCTACCGTGCGCGCCGGCCGCAGGCCGACGTGTCCCCGGTGTCGGAGATGCAGGGCTCGCCGGTGCCGCACCAGCGCACCCCGCAGCCCCAGCGGGCCGCGGCGGCCCTGGCCGCCTCCGGTCCGAGCGTGACCGAGCTGTACGCCCCGAGCCGGGTGCTGCGCGAGCACGCGTAGCGGTCCCCGCACGAGCGAGGAGGTCCCCCGCACCAGTCGAGCACCGGTGCGGGGGACCTTCGGCATAAGGTGGGGCGCATGAACGATCGCATGGTGTGGATCGACTGCGAGATGACCGGGCTCTCGCTGACGGACGACGCACTTATCGAGGTGGCCGCGCTGGTCACCGACTCGGAGCTCAACGTGCTCGGCGAAGGCGTGGACATCGTGATCCGCCCGCCGGACGCGGCCCTGGAGACCATGCCGGACGTGGTGCGCGAGATGCACACCGCCTCCGGCCTGCTCGACGAGCTGGCCGCGGGCACGACCCTCGCCGACGCCGAGGCGCAGGTCCTGGCGTACGTACGGGAACACGTGAAGGAGCCGCGCAAGGCCCCGCTGTGCGGAAACTCCGTCGGCACCGACCGCGGGTTCCTCTCGCGTGACATGCCCGCGCTGGAGGGCCACCTGCACTACCGGATCGTGGACGTGTCCTCGGTGAAGGAGCTGGCGCGCCGCTGGTACCCGCGCGCGTACTTCAACAGCCCGCCGAAGAACGGCAACCACCGGGCGCTCGCGGACATCAAGGAGTCCATCGCCGAGCTGCGCTACTACCGGGAGGCGGTCTTCGTGCCGCAGCCCGGACCCGACTCGGACACCGCCCGGACCATCGCCGCCAAGCACGTGGTGGCGGACGAGTAGACCCTCCGGAGGGGGGCGCGGGGGAAAGGTGGAGCGAGCACCCTCCCGGACCCTGTACCCTTTTCTTCGGCCGGTCGTTCTGCGACCGGACATGGTGGGTGTAGCTCAGCTGGTAGAGCACCTGGTTGTGGTCCAGGTGGCCGCGGGTTCAAGTCCCGTCACTCACCCTGTGGGAAGGCCCCGGTACGCGAAAGCGGACCGGGGCCTTCTGCGTTCCCGGCTGCGCGGCCTCACGTCGATGCGGCCTCACGTCGATGCGGCCTCACGTCGATGCGGCCTCACGTCGATGCGGCCTCACGTCTCCGCGGCTTCACGTCGACCCGCGGACGATCGGTTCCGTGGGCAGGACCACCTCCTCCCGCTCCGCGCCGCCCCCGCCCGAGATCCGGGCCAGCAGGAGCCGCGCCATGGTCCGGCCCAGCTCCTCCGCCGGCGGCCGCACGCTGGTCAGCGGCGGGTCCAGGTGCCGGGCCAGCGCCGAGTCGCCGAAGCCCACCAGCGCCACGTCCTGCGGCACCCGGCGCCCGGCCGCGCGCAGCTCCCGCATGGCCCGCCGGCCCCCGTCCTCGCCCGGGGCCCCGACCGCGACGAGCCGTTCGTCCGGCGGGTGCCCGGCGGCGGCCAGGGCCCGGCGGTAGCCCTCCAGGCGGCGCCGGGCCCCCTCGTCCCCGGGCGGGCCCGCGATGGCGGCTATCGCGCCCGCCGGCCCCGCCCCAGCAGGTGGCGCACCGCCTCCGCGGCGCCCCCCAGGTGGTCGCAGTCCACGCTCGGCAGCGTCCCGGCGCCCGCCCCGCGTCCACCGGCCACCACCGGGATCCCCGGCGGCGGCTCCACCGCGCCCGCCGCCGGCAGCAGCACCCCGTCGACCCGGTGCCCGGACAGCGCCGGCGCACCGCCGCCGAGGGCGAGGACCAGCTCCACCCCGGCCCCGGCCAGCGTCTCGGCGGCCCCGCGCAGCACTCCGGCGAAGCAGGGTTCCGTGAGGAAGGGCGACTGCGGCTCGGGCAGCACCAGGGCGACGGCGCCGGCCCGGTCGGCGGCCGGCGCCCGGGCCGCGCGGTCGGGGACGTACCCCAGCTCGACGACGGCGGCCTCGACGGCCGCCCGGGTGCGCTCGCTGACCCCCGGCGAGCCGTTGACCACCCGGGAGACGGTGCCGCGCCCGACGCCGGCCCGCAGGGCGACCTCCTCCAGGGTCGGCCGTCCCCGCCCGCGCCCGTGACCGTTCATGGCTGCCTCCCGCGGCGAATCTACCGCTTGGCAGAGGCAGGGGGGCCACCACGAGCGGGGGCTTCCGAAGCGGGCGTTCCACGGCTAGCGTCCGCCCGACGGGCAACGGTGCGCGCCGGAGAAACGGGAGGGTCGGCGTGCGGCTGGAGGTTGCCCCCATGTCCCGTACCACCGCGTCCCGGCCCACGGCCGGGGCGGCTCCCGCAGGGTTCCGCGGGGTGTTCGCCCTCGGCGGCCGCGCCCTGCCCGTCCACGCGTTCCTGGCCCGGCTGCCCGCCGCGCTCTGCCCCATCGGGACGCTGCTGCTGATCAACGACCGCGACGGCATCGGCGACGCCGGCGCCGTCGCGTCGGCGCTCTGGCTGGGCCAGGCCCTCGGCGGCCCGGTCATCGGGAGGCTGGCCGACCGGCGCGGCCACCGCCCGGTGCTGCTCGTCGCCTGCGCCGCGAACGCCGCCGTGCTGTGCGCTCTGGTCGCCGCCGTCCTGGCCGGGCTGCCGCTGGCCGCCCGCATGGCGCTGGCCGTCGCGGCCGGGCTGACCGTCCCGCAGGTCGGCCCGCTGGCACGGGCCCGCTGGGCGCGGCTGGCCGGGGAGGACCGGGCCCTGCTGGGCTCCGCGCTGTCCTTCGACACCACCCTCGACGAGGTCGGGTTCGTGGTGGGGCCCGCGCTGGCCGGGATCCTCGCCGTGACCGTGCACCCGGCCTCGGCGCTGGTGCTGGCGGCACTGCTGATCCTGGTGTCGGGGACGCTGTTCGCCCTGCACCCGAGCGCGCCCGGGCCGGCCGGAGCGGCGGGCGCGCGGGCCGGCGTACGGCTGTGGTCGCCGGGGCTGGTCCTGCTGTTCACGATGGCCGTGCTCCAGGGGGCCGCGTTCAGCGGGGCCAATACGGGGGTCAACGCGCTGGCGGGCTCGCTCGGCGAGGGCGGCGCGGCCGGGCTGATATGGGCCGGGATGGCGGTGACCAGCTCCGTCGCCGGTCTGGTGGCCGTGGCCCGGCCCGGGAGCGCGGACCTGCCGGTGCGGCTGCGGTGGACGGTCGGGGTCCAGGCACTGCTCACCCTGCCGCTGCTCGCGGTGTCGGGGCTGTGGGGTGCGGCGGCGGCCGTCGCCGGGATCGGGCTGGCCGTGGCCCCGCACCTGATCGCGCTGTTCGGGCTGGTCGAGCGGACCGGCCCGGCGGAGCGGATGGGCGAGGCCATGACCGTGCTGGGCAGCGGCCTGATCGCCGGTCAGGCCCTCGCCGCGGCGGCGGCCGGACCGCTGGCCGCCGCGTACGGGTACCGGGCCGCGTTCGCCGTGTCGTGCGCGGCGGTGGCCGCGTCGGCCGTGCTGGGGGTGGCGGCGTCGGGACGGGTCCGGTTCGGGCCGGCCGCTCCGGCGGCGACCGCCGTCACGAGGACCGCAACGCCCCCAGCGCCTTCGCCAGGTCCTCCGCGGTCATGACCGGGCCGACCTCGATCTCGGCGTTGAAGTCGTGGAACAGGTCCCAGGTCAGCGCCGGCATCTGCGTGCTGTCCTGGAGGTCGAAGACGATCCAGCAGGAGCGCACGCCCTCGTGGAGGCCGAAATAGGCCGCCTCCGGCTTGACCTTGTCCATCAGCTTCTTGACCGCCTGGGGCAGGCCCCCCGTCGTGATGCCCTCGTTGGTGGCCGCCGTGTCCATGTGGGCCCTGAGCATGACTCTCATGCGTGGCTCCTTCCGTCACCGCCACCCTCCGCGCGGTACGGGGGCGCGGCAACATTTGCGCCCCCGTCCGGCGGAGCCGGGTCACGGTCAGGCGGAGGGGTCGGCCGCCTGGATGTGGAAGTTGAACTCCGAGTGCCCCAGGGCGCCCATCACGCGCAGCCACACCGGCAGCAGCATCTCGGTGCCGCGCGCGGTCTCGATGCCCCCGAGGTCGAGGATGGCGCGGTCCGGCCAGCCGAAGGAGCCCAGCAGGCCGTGGACGGTCTTCTTCGCGTCGGCGTCCTCGCCGGAGAGGAAGACGGTGTGCTCGCCCGGCACCCGGGCCGGGTCCACCATGATCTGGCAGTTCATGGTGTTGAGGGTCTTGACCACGCGCAGCCGCGGGAAGGTCCGCTGGATCAGCTCGCCGAGGCTGTCGTCGTTGGCCGGGTCCAGGACGGGCGGGAAGCCCTTGGAGAAGTCCAGCGGGTTCGCGATGTCGATCAGGATCTTGCCGTCCAGGTCGGCCGCGTCGGCCTCCCCCAGGACGTCGACGCTGACCCGCCCGCCCGTGGCGTTGACCAGGACCTCGCCGCCCCGCGCGGCCTCCGGGAAGCCCGCGAGGCCGACCGCCGGGTGGGCCGCCTGCCATTCGGCGTACTCGGCGCGGGCGAGGGTGGACTCGGGGTCGCGGGTGCCGATGACCACCTCGTGGCCCAGGGAAACCAGCCGGGCGGCCACCGTACGGCCGACGACGCCGGTGCCGAGAACTGCGTAACGCATGCGGATGTCCCATCAGGATCGGTTCTGCACGTGCCGGGCGCGGGATGCGGCCGCACGGGGACCGGCGTGTGCCGGACCCCAACTGGCGCGATCCGTACGGTATTCCACGGCACGGCGGAACGTCCCGGTCCAGGATCCCGGGGCCGGCCGTCCGGGTGGGGCACGCGGGTCAGGCGCCGCGGCGCCTGCGGCGGGCGCGGCGGCCACGCGCACCGCGCTCGCCGCTCCGGGCCCGGTCGTCCAGCGCGATCCACACCCGCACCTCGGTCCCGCCGAGCACCGAGCGCCCGAGCCGTACGTCGCCGCCGGTGGACTCGGCGACCCGCCGCACGATGTCCAGGCCCAGCCCCGTCGAACCGTCCCGGGCTCCGTCGTTGCCGCGCCGCAGGGCGGCGTCCGGGTCGGCGATGCCGGGGCCGCCGTCCGAGACGAGGACGATCACGGCGTCCCCGGCGTCGTGCACGTCCACCGCGAAGGGGGTGGCCTCCGGGGTGTGCCGGAAGACGTTGCCGAGCATGGCGTCGAGGGCTGCCGCCAGCTCGGGGCGGGCCACCGGAATGCGCACGGTGCGGTCCACGCCCGCGAGCCGGACCTCGCGGCCCTCGTCCTCCGCCAGCGCCGACCAGAAGGCCATCCGGTCGCGGATCACCTCGGAGGCGTCGCAGCCGGCGGTGGCGGTGCTGGCGGGCGGGCGCTGTTCGCGGGCGGTACGGATGATCGTGTCGACCTCCCGTTCCAGCTGCTCCACCGCCGCCCGGGTGTGCTCGGCGGCCGGACCGTCCCCGAGGGAGGCCGCGTTGAGGCGCAGCACGGTCAGGGGCGTGCGCAGCCGGTGCGAGAGGTCGGCGGCGAGCTCCCGCTCGTTGGCGAGGAGTTCCACGACCTGGTCCGCCATCGAGTTGAACGCGACGGCCGCCGAACGGAGTTCCTTGGGGCCGTCCTCCGGCACCCGCGCCCCGAGCCTGCCCTCCCCCAGCTGGTGCGCGGCGTCCGCGAGCCGTTCGGCGGGGCGCACCAGGCGGGCGCCGAGCCGGTCCGCGACGGCCACCGAGCCGATGACGAGGGCGAGTCCGACGCCGCCGAGGACCAGCCAGGCGGTGGTGACCCCGTTGCTGACCTCGCTCTCCGGGACGTAGATCTCGATGACCGCGATGTCCCCCGAGCCGAGGGCGATGGGCTGGAGCAGCGCCGAACCCCCGCCGGGGACGCGGGCGGTGGTCGCCCGCCCCAGGGAGCGGGTCTCGGCCACCGCGTGCGCCCCGGCGCGGCCCTCGCCGATGTCCACGGCGGCGGGGGGGGGGGGGGGGGGGGGGGGGGGGGGGGGGGGGGGGGGGGGGGGGGGGGGGGGGGGGGGGGAGGCGCAGGGGGGCTGGGGGGGGT
>NZ_JBVJWV010000028.1:0-30126 GCF_055602105.1 Streptomyces sp. NPDC037421 | reverse complement strand
GGGGGTCTCCCGCCCCTTTGTGAGATGCCGTCAATCCCGTACCCCCCCCCCCCCCCCCGGGCTGTCGCCCCCCCCCCCCCCCCCCCCCCCCCCCGCGGCCCTCGCCGATGTCCACGGCGGCGGCGCCGCCGATCGCGGGCACGTGCACGGCCATCCGTCCGGCGGCGCCCATCTCGGTGGACTCCACGGCCCGGCGCAGCTGCGCGGGGTCGGTGGTGATGGACAGGGTCGGCCCCATGGTGGCGGCCTGTCGCTCGGCGTTGGAGAAGGCCCGGTCGCTGGCCATCTCCCGCACCACCATGGCGAGCGGCACCGCGAAGGCCAGGACCACCATGGTCGTGACCGCGAGGCACACCTTGACCAGCGCCCATCTCACGGCGTCCACCTCACAGCGGCGGCTCCAGCTTCACGCCGACCCCGCGCAGGGTGTGCAGGTAGCGGGGCCGGGCGGCGGTCTCGCCGAGTTTGCGGCGCAGCCAGGACAGGTGCACGTCTATGGTCTGGTCGTCGCCGTACGACTGCTGCCAGACCTCGGCGAGCAGCTCCCGCCGGGCCACGACCACCCCGGGCCGGCCGGCGAGGAAGGCCAGCAGGTCGAACTCCCGCCGGGTGAGGTCGAGTACGGCGCCGTCGAGCTCTGCCTGGCGGCGCAGCGGGTCGATGGCGAGCCCGCCGACGCGCAGTACGCGCGAGGGGGGTTCGGCGCCGGCGGCGGCGCGGGCGCGGCGCAGGACGGCGGCCATCCGGGCGGAGAGGTGCTCGACGGAGAAGGGTTTGGTCAGGTAGTCGTCGGCGCCGTCGTTGAGCAGCCGGACGATCTCGGCCTCGTCGTCGCGGGCGGTGGCGATGATGACCGGCACGTCGGTGATCCCGCGCAGCATCTTCAGGGCCTCCGACCCGTCGAGGTCGGGCAGTCCGAGGTCGAGGATGACCGCGTCGAAGCGGTTGTGGGCGACTTCGCGCAGGGCTTCCAGGGCCGTGCCGACGCTCCGCACGGTGTGGGAGGCCTCGGTCAGGTGCCGGATGAGGGCGGAACGCACGAACTGGTCGTCCTCGACCACGAGCACACTAGCCATGGGCGCACCGTAGTCCATCCGGGGGACCCGGGGAGGTGCCGGGACGGGTCTGGGACGTGTGGTGCAGTATGTGCCCTGATGCGACGAGGACCTGTACATGCCATGGCCTGGGTGCTGGCGACCGCGGCCGCCGTGACCCTGTCGTGGTGGGGTGTGCACACGGTCATGTCGGGGACCGCCTACGATCCCCCGCGCGCGGTGCCGTTGACGGCCAGGGCGCCGGACGCCACGCCGCTGCCCTCCTCCGGCCGGGGGCCGGATCCGGCACCGGCGCCTTCCCCCTCCCCGTCCGCGTCCCCGACGGCATCGGCGTCCGCGACGGCCCAGGCCGGCTCCGCGGCCTCCCCGCCCGCGAAGTCGAAGCAGGCGCCGCCGCCCGGCCAGCGCCCGTACCCGGAGGGCGGCCAGGGCGGCGGGTCCGGCACGGTGAAGAGCTACTCGGTGTCGGGCGGCCGGGTCGTGTTCGACCTCGGGGCCTCCTCGGCCGGGCTGGTCTCGGCGACCCCGGAGGCGGGCTGGCGGATGCAGGTGTGGAAGCAGGACTTCTGGATCCGGGTCACCTTCACCCAGGGCAGCCGCGAGGTGTCGGTGTTCTGCACCTGGCACGACCACCCGCCGGTGGTGGAGACCGTCGACCCGTGAGGCCCTGACCGGTCAGCGGAAGACCGAGGGCGGCGGCTGCGGGGAGGCGGTGGCGGAGGCGTCCTTCACCGGGCTGGCGCCGCCGGTGAAGTCGGCCAGGGCGCGGCCGTGTTCGACCCGGCCGGGGTGCGGGTCGCTCGCCACGCGGCGGGTGAACTCCGCCACGGGCAGCTCCCGGTCGGAGGCCACGAGCACCGCATTGCCGAAACGTTTCCCCCGCCAGACGACGGGATCCGCCGCCAGCGCCAGCTCCCCGAACCGCGAGGCGGCCGTCGCGACCTGGCCCCGCAGGTGCGCCAGCGGCGGGCCGTCCGCCAGATTGGCCACGTACCACCCCGTGGGCGCGAGCGCCCGGCGTACGTCGTCCAGGAACTCCTCGCTGGTCAGGTGGGCCGGGGTGCGCGCCCCGCTGAACACGTCCGCTATGACCAGGTCCGCCCAGCCGTCCGGCACCTTCGCGAGCCCCGCCCGGGCGTCCACGGCCCGTACGCGGATCCGCGCCTGCGGGTCCAGCGGCAGGTGTTCCCGTACGAAGGCCACCAGGGCCCCGTCTATCTCCACCACCTGCTGCGTGGAGCGGGGGCGCGCGGCGGCCGTGTAGCGGGCCAGGGTGAAGGCGCCGCCGCCCAGGTGCACCACGTTCAGGGGCTGCCGGGCGGGCGCGATCAGGTCGATCAGGTGGCCGATCCGGCGCTGGTAGGCGAAGTCCAGGTACCCGGGGTCGTCGAGGTCCACGTGGGACTGCGGGGCGCCGTCGATCAGCAGGGTCCAGGCGCGGGAGCGCTCGCGGTCCGGTGCCAGCTCGGCCAGACCGCCGCCCACCTGCCCGGCGACCGGTCCGGCGGCCGGTATCGCGCCGCCCCTGCTACCCCTGCTGCCCTTGCTCTTGCCTGCCACGCCACCATTATGGCTGGTCAGCGCCTCAGCGGCAGTTGTCGGCCGCCTCGATCAGCCGGGCCGCCTCGCCCAGCGCGGCGCGCAGCACCTCGGGGTCGGTGACCGGCCCCACGGCCTCGGGGGGCAGCAGCCAGCCCGTACCTCCCGAGGTGGGCGAGACGGCGGCGTCGCCGAAGCGCATGCCGCGCCCGTTGGTCTGCGTACAGGCGCTGCCGGGCAGGTCCCAGGCGTCGGCGGTGCCGGGCGGGACGAGGAAGCCGAGGGTGTCGCCGGAGCCGTCGTGCAGTACCGGACCGACCCCGGGGGCGGCCTGGCCGGCGCCGCGGCGGATGATGTCCACCGCCTCCAGGCCCTGGCGGGTGGGCACGGTCACCAGGTCCGGGGCCGGGGAGGTCACGCCGGGTCCGGGCGCGGTGTTCGTTCCGATGCTGTCCATGCCGGCCTCCACCAAGGGGAACCCCTCCTCGATCCGTATCCGCATGGGTTCAACGCACGGAAGCGTCAACGGGTGCGGCGGCAAGACGCCGCAAAGGATGGCAGTTCATGGCGGATCGCGGGTGAGATATCCGTTTTGTAGCCAAACACCGTATGAAGCACCCGCCGCTGGCGGTACGTTCATGCGCGCCGGAGCCCTGACTCCGGAGCGAGATCGACAGGGATCGAAAGGGGTCCTGCGGGACACCCGGGATCGTCCAGAGAGGCACACGTCCATGGCGGCGTCCCCCCACTCACCCAACTCCTCCTTCCGCCGGCTGCGCGGACAGCACTCCCCCGCCGAATTCGCGGCCATGGTCCGCCGCGCGGCCCGGGAGATCGGCGAAACGGTTTCCTGCGACGCCCGCTACATCGGCCGGGTCGAGTCGGGCGAGATCCGCTGCCCCAACTACGCCTACGAGCGGGTCTTCCTCCAGATGTTCCCCGGCCGCACCCTGGCCGACCTCGGCTTCTCCCCGCGCGAGGCGGTGCGCGGCAGGGGGGCGCAGCGCGCGCTGCCCGCGCCGCCGGTCTTCACCCACCTCCTCCAGCGTTCCAAGGAGAGCGACGTGCTGCGTCGCGCGTTCATGACGGGCGGCTCGGCGACCGTGGCGGCCGCGACGCTCAGCCTCACCCTGCTCGGCGACGGCCGCCGGATCCCCTCCCGCGCCGGGGAGGCCGAGGCCGCCGCGGTCGAGGACGCGGTGCGCCAGATCCGGCTGCTGGACGACCGGCACGGCGCCGACGCCCTCTACCGGCGGGCGGCGCAGCCCCTGAAGACCGCGTACGCGCTGCTCGACGCGGGAGCCACCCGGCAGTCCACCGAGGACCGGCTGCACGCGGGGGCCGGGGAGCTGGCCGTCTCGGTGGGCTGGCTGGCGCACGACTCGGGCCGCTTCGAGGACGCCCGCTCGCACTACGCGGAGGCCCTGGCCACCGCCCGGGTCTCGGGCAACGCCGCGCTGGAGGCGCACGCCTTCAGCAACATGGCCTTCCTGGCCCGGGACCGCGGCCGCCACCGCGAGTCGGTACGGGCGGCCCAGGCGGGCCGGCGCGCGGCCCGCTCGCTGGGCTCACCCCGGCTGCTGGCGCTGCTGGCGCTGCGGGAGGCCGGCGGCTGGGCGGGGCTCGGGGACCGCAGGGCGTGCGAGGAGTCCCTGGCCCGGGCGCACGCGGACTTCGCGCGGGGCGGATCGGCCGCCGACCCGGAGTGGATGTCCTTCTTCGGCGAGGCGGAGCTGGAGTCGCTGGAGTCCCGCTGCTGGGCCGCCCTCGGGGAGCACGCCCGCGCGGCCCGGCACGCCCGGCGCGCGGCGGACCTCCAGGACCCGCACTTCGCGCGGAACGTCGCCCTCTACACGGCGGAGCTCGCCGACGACCTGGCCCGGGCGGGCGCGCCCGACGAGGCGGCCTGGGCGGGCGGCCGGGTGCTGGACCTGCTGGCCGAGGTCCGCTCGACCCGGATCCGGTCGATGCTGGCGGGCACGGCCCGCACGCTTGTCCCGCACCAGCGCTCCCCGCGCGTCGGGGCCTTCCTCACCCGGCACGCGCAGGCGTAGCGCTCCGCGGGCGCCGCGGGTCGCCGGTGGTGCGGCCGGGGCGCTCCGCGGGGAGGCGTCGTCCTTCGGCCGCGGGCCGGCCGTGGCCGGTCGGGCAGTTCCCCGCGGCCCTAGGGGCCGTCCGACCCTGATCCGGCGGACACCCCCTAGCCCTCCAGGTGACCCGTGTCGTTCCAGCGTTCCAGCGCCGGGGCGCCGTAGGCCCAGCCCAGGACCGACAGGGAGGTGGGGTCCAGGCGGATGCGGGCGCCGAAGGAGGCCTCGAAGCCGAGCCAGCGGGCGGCCAGGGTGCGCAGGATGTGGCCGTGGGCGAAGACGAGGACGTCGCGCTCCGCCGAACGGGCCCAGGCCACGACCTCGTCGGCGCGTGCCGAGACGTCGGCGACCGACTCGCCGCCGGGGACCCCGTCGCGCCAGATCAGCCAGCCCGGCCGGACCGCCTGGATCTCGGCCGGGGTCATGCCCTCGTAGTCGCCGTAGTCCCACTCCATGAGGGTGTCCCAGGGGTCGGCCTGGGCCCCGAAGCCGGCCAGGTCGCAGCTCTCGCTCGCGCGGACCAGCGGGCTGGTGCGCACCTCCAGGCCGCGCAGGCTCGCCCAGGGTTCGCGGGCCAGGCGCTCGCCGAGCCGCTTCGCCCCCAGCCTGCCCTCCTCCAGCAGCGGCACGTCCGTGCGTCCCGTGTGCTTGCCGAGCAGGGACCATGCCGTCTGGCCGTGGCGGGCCAGCAGGATGCGGGGGGCCATCTGTGTTTCTCCCGGTCCGTGGGGGTTCACCGTCCGTCCATCATCCCCGACGTGGACGGACGGGTGTTCCGGCCGGACCTCGGGCGGGGGACCGGACCGTTTCCGCCGTATGACCACGATTGTCAGTGGCGGATGGGACACTTCCGCCCGTGAGCTCCTACCCGCCCGACGGCCCGCCCCAGACGACACTGCGGCAGCGGCTCGCCGACCTGCGCGGCCCCGCCGTGCCGCCCCGCCCGCTCGACGCACGGGCGCTCGCCGCCCTCGCCGCCAACCCCGGCTGCGGCAGACGGGCCCTGCTCGACGGCGCCGGGGTGGACAAGACCGCGCTCGCGGCCGCGCTGGGCTCCCCCGCCGCCTTCGGGCAGTCGCAGTTCGCGATCGTCCGCGGCAACTCCTTCGAGGCCCGGGTCAAGGGCGACGGCGGAGCGGAACTGCTGCGGCTGACGCACGACCGCCTGGGCGGCGCGGCCGAGCCCCCCGGGCCGGACTCCCGGGTGCCGGACCTGACCGCCGCCGGGCCCGAGGGGCGTGCCGCCCGGACGGCGCTGGCCCTGCGGGAGGCGACCGCCGCGCGGACGTGGACGCTGCTGGACCATCCGATGCTGGCCCTGGAGGTGGCGGGCACCCCCGCGTACCTGGAGCCCGACGCCGTCGTGGTGCACCCCGACGGCCGCTGGACCGTGGTGGAGATCAAGTCGTTCCCGATGATCGACGGGGCCGCCGACGCCGCGAAGGTGGGGGCCGCCGCGCGGCAGGCCGCCGTCTACGTGCTGGCCCTGGAGCAGACCGCCGGCAAGCTGGAGGGCGCCGAGGTCGGCCACCAGGTGCTGCTCGTCTGCCCGAAGGACTTCTCCAACCTGCCCACCGCCGCACTCGTGGACGTACGCCGGGAGCGGTCGGTGACCCGACGTCAGCTGGAGCGGCTGACCCGGGTGGAGGAGCTGGCCGCGGGGCTGCCGCAGGGGCTGTGCTTCGATCCCGCCCGGCCCGCCGCCGAGCTGACCGAGGCCGTCTCGGCGGTCTCCGCCGCCTACGCCCCTGAATGCCTCGCCGCCTGCGAGCTGGCCTTCCACTGCCGGGAGCGGGCCCGCGACGCCGGGGAGCCGGCCGTGCTGGGCCGTTCCGTACGCGGGGAGCTGGGCGGCCTGGCCACCGTCGAGGCCGCCCTCGCCGCGGCCGCCGGGGCGCGCTCCGGCGACGGCCACGCGGACGGCCCCGGCGACGACCCCACCGCGGCCGCGCTGCGCCAGGCGGCCCGGCTGCGCGCCGAGGCGCTGGCGTCGGCCGCCGCCCGACCCCCGTACGAGGCCCCGGAGACACCCGAATGCCCCTGCTGAGCACCCTGGCCCGGCTGGAGGCGGTCCGTGCGGGCCGCGCCCAGCCGCTCGCGACCGTGCGGCACCGCCACCTGAGCGCGGAGCCGCTGGTCTTCGTACCCCTGACCACCGCCGGTGAGGCGGGGGCCCCGCTCGGAGCGATGCTGGGCACCGACCGGCACGAGCCGCGGATCTTCGTCATACCCCAGCCGCGCGACCGGGACCTGCGCTGGCGGTTCCTGGCCGACCTGGCCGTGCACGTGATGGCGTACGTGGACTCGTACGCGGACGTCGTCGAGCCGGCCGAGCGCACCGAGACCGACCCGGAGACCGGCAGGAAGGCCAAGGTCGAGGCCGAGCTGTGCGTGGACGCGCCGCAGATCCTCGTGCCGAGCCGGGCGGGCGTCGAGTACGTGCGCCTGCTGGGCCGGTCCATGCGGTTCCGCCGGACCGCCGAGGAGGACCCGGAGAACCCGTATCCGGCGCCCACCCAGGTGCCGCTGCTGGGCCGCTGGTTCACCCACCTCGCCGAGCGCTCCCGGGTCCCCGGCTCCTCGATGCTGCTGTCCGCGACGGAGCTGCTGGGCCGGCACTGGGCGACCGGCCAGAGCAACCTGGAGGACCAGCACCTGGGGGCGCTGCTCGGCTGGATCGACCCGCCGGAGGGCGTCTGCGGCGCCGAGTTCGCGCTGCGCGTGGAGCTCGCGCGGGACGCGGACGGCCAGCTGGCGGTCCCGCCGGCCGGCCCGGCCACCGACCCGGCCTTCGACAACAAGCTGCTGGCGCCGGCGATCGCGAGGTTCGACGCGGCACGGGCGGCCGGCGAGCCCCGCGACGGGGACGGCGCGCGCCTCGCCGAGCGGGCGATCCGGCGGCTGGTCCTGAGCCAGATGGAGACCGCCTGGTGGCACACCTGGGCGGCGGTCGACCTGATGCGCGCCCTGCCGCCGGGCGAGCGGACCGAGGAGCGCTGGACCCGCGACCGCTGGTCCTTCACCGGCCACCGCGACCGGGTCCGGGCGGGCGAGCCGCCGCAGCCCCGCCGCGACGACGCGGTGACCGCGGCGCAGAAGCTGGCCACGCGCGAGACCGAACAGGTGCGCCTCGACGCGCAGGAGGCGCTGGACGACCCCCTCGTCATGGCGGGCCGGCGGTTCGCGGGCGAGGCCTTCGCCGGCGAGGTCACCGAGGTGCTGATGGAGTGGACGGAGGGCAAGCGCCCCCGGCCGCGCCCGCTGGTGACGGTGGCCACCGAGGACCTGCCGCAGCTGGCGGACGGGGGCGGCGGGAAGGTGTTCCGCTCGCTGGACGGACGCCAGCAGTCCTTCGAGTTCGTGCGGTACGAGGAGGACGGGCAGCTGGTGCTGCGCGTGCTCGACAAGATGGGCGCGGGCCGGGAGCCGGTGGCGGGCTCGGTGCCGGAGAAGGGCGACCGGGACTGCTGGACCCTCTTCGAGCACGACGCGCGCGGCGGCCCGAAGCTGCCCGACCCGGAGCACACCCCGTGGACGCACGGCGGCCCGCCGGGCTCCGCGACCGCCCCCGCCCTGGACGCCGTGACCGACGAGGACCTGCTGTGACCACCGCCTTCGACCCGGGCGCCGCCGCCGACCGGGCCACCGCCGCCATCCTCCACGACACCCTGCACGGCACCGAGCGGGGCGTGGTGGTGGACTCCCCGCCGGGGGCCGGCAAGTCGACGCTCGTGGTGCGGGCGGCCCGGGAGCTGGCCGCGGCCGGGCGCCGGCTGATGGTGGTCGCGCAGACCAACGCGCAGGTGGACGACCTGGTGCTGCGGCTCGCCGAGAAGGATCCGGAGCTGAAGGTGGGCCGGCTGCACAGCAGCGACGGCGACGCCTACGACCCGGCGCTGCGCGGGCTCCCCTCGGTCACCCTGTCCGCCAAGCCCGCGGACCTGGCCGAGCTGCCCGTCACCATCTCCACCGCCGCGAAGTGGGCGTACGTGAAGGCCGACGCGCCGTGGGAGCACGCGATCGTCGACGAGGCGTACCAGATGCGCTCGGACGCGCTGCTGGCCGTGGCCGGGCTGTTCGAGCGGGCGCTGTTCGTGGGCGACCCGGGGCAGCTGGACCCGTTCAGCGTGGTCGGCGCGGAGCAGTGGGCCGGGCTCTCGTACGACCCTTCGGCGTCGGCGGTCTCCACCCTCCTCGCGCACAACCCGCAACTGCCGCAGCACCGGCTGCCGGTGTCGTGGCGGCTCCCGGCGACGGCCGCACCGCTGGTCTCGCGCGCCTTCTACCCCTACTCGCGGTTCCGCAGCGGCACCGGACCCGGCGAGCGCCGTCTCGCGTACGGGGTCGCGGGCGACGGCTCGGGCCCGGACCGGGTGCTGGACGAGGCCGCCGCGTCGGGCTGGGGGCTGCTGGAGCTGCCGGCGCGGCACACCCCGCGCACGGACCCGGAGGCGGTGGGGGCGGTGGCGCTGGTGGTGCGCCGGGCCCTGGACCGGGGTGCGGTGACCTCCGACGAGCGGTCCCCGGCCCCCTCGCCCCTGACCCCGGACCGCATCGCCGTCGGCACCGCCCACCGCGACCAGGCGGCGGCCGTCCGCACGGCGCTGGCCGCGCTGGGCGTCACGGGGGTCACGGTGGACACGGCGAACCGGCTCCAGGGCCGCGAGTACGACCTCACAGTGGTCCTGCACCCCCTGTCGGGCCGCCCCGACGCGACGGCGTTTCACCTGGAGACGGGCCGCCTGTGCGTCCTGGCCTCCCGGCACCGGCACGCCTGCGTGGTGGTGGCCCGGGCGGGGATAGCGGAGCTGCTGGACGACCACCCGTCGACGGAGCCGGTGCAGCTGGGCGTGACGGTCAAGTTCCCGGACGGCTGGGAGGCGAACCACTCGGTCCTGGCCCACCTCGCCGAACACCGCGTCCCCTGGCGCCCGTAGCCGCCGCCCCCACCCGCCGGACGGGGTCCGGCACGCCGCCGGCCGAGGGGCGGCCGGCCGGGTCGGCTACTGCTCCCCGAACGCCATCCACTTGTCCGGCGTCTCCAGCGGTGCGAAGCCGGCGCGGGCGTAGACCCCGTGCGCGTCGGCGGTGGCCAGCATGATGCGGCGCAGGCCGTACGGGGCCAGGTGGGCCTTCACCGCCTCGACGAGGGCGCCGCCGAGGCCCTTGCCGCGCGCGCCGGGGTCCACGTACACGTCACAGAGCCAGGCGAAGGTGGCCAGGTCGGTGACGATCCGCGCGTAGCCGAGCTGGGCGCCCGAAACGCTGTCGTACGCGCCGAAGTTCAGCGACGAACCGACGGCCCGGTCGTGGGTCTCGCGGCTGCGCCCGAGGGCCCAGTAGGCGTCCTGCGACAGCCAGCGGTGGACCCGCTCGTCGTCGAGCCGGTCGGGGTCGGTGGAGATCTCGTAGCCGTCCATCGGGCCATCCAAGCGCGTCCGCCACGGCCGGGCCAGCGGATATCAGCCGGAGCGGCCGCCGCCCCAGCCGGGCGGCAGCAGGTCCCAGGAGTCGCGGCCGAGCCATTCGCCGAAGGTGGCCGGCCGGCCGCCGCCCGCGTGGTCGAGGGAGAGCGGGACGATGAGGCCGCAGCTGGCGCGCCCGTCCCACCACATCGTGCCGGCCAGCGGCCCGGAGACCGCCAGCAGGGTGGAGAAGCCGCAGCCGTGCTCCTGGAGGTACATCGCGCCCGCCGTCCGGCGGTCCTCGAACTCCTCGCACTCCGCGTCCCAGGCATCCCAGGCCGCCGTCATCGCGGCGGGGTCGTCGAAGTCCTCCTCGCGGGGCTCCGCGTCGCACAGTGCGATGCCGGCCTCCACGTAGGAGTCGGGGTGCGGGAACGGCACGGACAGCAGGTCGAGGCGCAGCCGGTCGTCCCCCGGCCACCGCCAGCCGCCGCCCTCGGTGCGTACCACGCCGAACCCGCCGGTGTCCGGGCCGTGCAGGTACGCGCGGTACTCGGCGGGGAAGCGGACGCCGAGCGCGCGCTCGGCGTCGGCCACCTCGCCCTCGGTCAACGGCGGCCGCAGGGTGGCGGGTCGGTTCATCCGGGGATCGTACGACCTAGCCGGTGTGGCCCTTGCGGGCGATGCCGAAGTGGCGGCGGAGGGTTTCGCCGGCGTCCGCGAGGGCGTGCAGCTGCTGCGGGGTGAGGACGTCGATCAGGTGCCGGCGTACGGATTCCACGTGCAGCGGGGCCGCCGCGGTGATGGCGTCCACCCCTTGGCCGGTGAGCACCACCTCGGCGCCGCGGCCGTCGCCGGCGACCTCCTCGCGGCGGACGAGGCCGCGCTGCCGCATCCGGCTGATCTGGTGGGAGAGGCGGCTGCGCGACCACTGCATCAGCACGGCGAGGGCGCTGATCCGCATGCGGTGGCCCTCGGTCGAGCCGAGCGCCGACAGCACGTCGTAGTCGGCCTCGGAGAGTGCGCTGTCCTGGTTGAGGTCACGCGCGATCTCCGCGTCGACGAGGGGGAACATCCGGCGCCACGCGTACCAGGCGTGCTGCTCGGACTCGGTGAGCCAGCGGGGGTGGGCCGGCTCGGGCGCGTCGGTCATGGGGGGCACCCTACCCAGGTTGGTGATACATCAACAATGTAGTTGACATATCACGCGCCGGCGACTTTCCTGGGTGACACGTCAACAACCAGACTGCGACCAGCACACCGCACCTCCACCCAACGGGAGTTCACACCATGACCCGCCTGCTCGTCATCTCCGCCGCCACCCGCCCCACCTCCTCCGGGCGCCCCCTCGCCGAGTGGGTCGCCGGCCAGGCCCGCGACCACGGCGCCTTCGAGGTCACCCCGGTGGACCTCGCGGAGCTCGCCCTGCCCTTCCTGGACGAGCCGGAGTACGCCTCCAGCGGCAACTACGCCCACCAGCACACCCGGGACTGGAGCGCGCTCGTCGACTCCGCCGACGCGTTCGTGTTCGTCCTGCCGATGTACAACGGCGGGTTCACCGCCCCCTTCAAGAACGCCGTCGACTTCCTCTACCGCGAGTGGCAGGGCAAGCCGGTCGGCCTGGTCAGCTACAGCGCCGGCGGCTCCGGCGGCGCCCCGGCCGCCCAGATGCTGCTGCCGGTCCTCACCCAGCTCGGCATGCTGCCCGCCGAGCGCTCGGTGGCGATCGCCGGCATCAACGGCCTGATCGGGACCGAGGGCTTCGAAGCGCCGGAGGACCTGGCCGGCGAGCTCGCGGGCGTACTGGACGACGTCGCGGCGCTGGTGAAGGAGCCTGCCGCGGCCTGAGGCCCGGCACCCTTGCGCGGAGCTGGACAATGGAGGGTGGCCCAGGATCCGGAGCGCAGCAGGAGGACACGCATGGCAGAGCCCGAGCGGACCGAGCGGAGGCAGCGGCCGGCGCCGCTGCTCTTCGAGCCCTCGGAGGCCGCCACGGACCCGGAGCACTTCTTCGACCTGGAGTCGATCGAGGACCCGCGCGAGCTGCTGGCCCGGGCCACCGAGCTGACGCTGGCGTTCCGGGCCGCGCAGGACCGGGCGGTGGAGTTCCAGGCCCTGGCGGCGGCCCAGCTGGCGGACCCCCGGCGGTTCGACCGGCTCCCGCCGGAGGCCATCGCGGCGATCGCGGAGTGGACCGAGGACTACGCCCGCAAGATGATCGAGTTCGGCGAGGACCTCCAGCGCGGCACCACGCCCGACACGGTCTAGGGGGTGTCGGAGCCGACGGGGCGGGGGCGGGCGGATCCCGGGGAGCCGGCGGAGCGCAGTGGCATATGCGCGGCGCAACATACCCCAGGACCGCCCACCCTGTCCCGGTTTTCGGTAACTCCACGAAACGGCAGCGCTACGCCGGGTACACCTGGCATATGACGACCCTGACGACGGCCGCCGGCTGCCCCGCCCTCGACGGCCCCGACGCACGCACCGCGCCCGCGACCCAGGTCACCGCGCAGGGCGCCGCATGGCTGGCCTCCGCTTCGGCGCACCCGCACGAGACCCTCGCCGCCTGGGAGGCGCGGCCCGCCTCGCCCGCCGTGCTGCCCTGCGGGACCGCGTTCGACGTCGTCAACGTTCCGCTCGTGCTCGGCCGCCGGATGCTCGACCTGCTCTGGGAGCGGGGGCCCGGCTCGGGCCCGGCCGCCGTCCACCGCGGCCGGATGCTGCTCTTCGCCGCCACCGGCACCGCCCAGCGGCTCCCGGCGCTGCTCGCGTGGGAGGAGTGGGGCCCCGCCGCCCCGGCCCCGCTGTGCCACGGCCACGGGGACGCCGTCACCGTGCCGCCGCTGGCCGGCGCCCCGGGCCCGTCGCGGTGGCTGGTGGCCCCGGACACCCGGCTGCCCTGGCTCCCGGGGCCGGACTCCCTGCTCTGGGCGTTCCTGCACGCGGCCCGCGGCCCGGTATCGATTTTTGGTTCGGCCGAAACGGATGCTAATGTCTACGACGTCAGCAGGCGCCGCTAGCTCAGTTGGTTAGAGCAGCTGACTCTTAATCAGCGGGTCCGGGGTTCGAGTCCCTGGCGGCGCACAGACGGGAGAAGGCCCCCGCTCTTCGGAGCGGGGGCCTTCTTCGTGCGCTTCTCCGTGTCCGGAAACCGCCCCTCAGGTCGTGATCTTCACGGTGTAGGCGCCCGACTGGGTCCGGTCCGCCACCTCGACCGTGATCCGCTCCCCCGGCACCGTGAAGGTCTCCCCGACCTCCAGCGGCGCGTCCGCCAGCGGCGGGTACACCGAACGGTCCCAGCAGGCCTCCGTGCGCGGGTGGCCGTCGAGCACCTCGATCGGCCCGCCGCCCGAGGCCGCCTCGTTGCGCACCCGGTAGACCAGGACCCCTTCCGTGCAGGTGTCCCCGTCGTTCCCGGCGGAGCCCCGCGCCTCGACCGCGATCGCGCTGCCGGGGCCCGTACGGATCACCGCGAGCCGGGTACCGCCCGTGCCGCCCGGCGGCGGGGACTGCGACAGCGGCTGGAGGGTGTGCAGCGAGGTGCCGGACCGTACGCAGTCCACCTGGGCGGGGTCCAGCCAGCCCAGCTTCCACTTGTGCCAGGCGAACAGGTCCGGGGACATCCCGAACTGGCTGCCCATGACGTCCCAGTCGCCGACGTACGTGTCCCAGTCGCCCTTGCCGTCCGTCGGGCGGTGGTAGAGGTCGGGCAGGTCGAAGACGTGCCCGGTCTCGTGCGCCAGCACGTTGCGGTCCGGCGGGTGCTGCTCGAAGACGGTCACGATCCGCCGCAGCTCCGCGCCGTCCGCCACGATCGGGCGGTCGAAGTTGACGACCTTGGTGGCGTCGGAGTCCACGCCGGGGGCGCCCGGGTCGGCGACGAAGTACACGACGTCGTACGCGCTGAAGTCCACCTGCGGATCGGCGGCCGCGACCGCGTCCCGCAGGTAGGCCGCCCGGTCCTCGGGC
The DNA here is from genome assembly GCF_055602105.1 of Streptomyces sp. NPDC037421. NCBI lineage: Bacteria > Bacillati > Actinomycetota > Actinomycetes > Kitasatosporales > Streptomycetaceae > Streptomyces > Streptomyces sp. NPDC037421. The sequence goes on along the minus strand of NZ_JBVJWV010000028.1, from coordinate 16,068 downwards.
GCCCAGTCGCGCTGTATCCCGTAAGCGGTCGCGGGCCGGGGCATCCGGATCCACCGCTCCTGCGGGTGCGGGACCAGCCGGAACCGCCCGTAGGAGGCCCGCTCGAAGAAGTCGCTGGTCGCCGGGAAGTAGTCGGCCGTCAGCTCCCGGGGCGTCACGGCGGCGCGGTGGCCGGGGAAGGAGAGGAAGACCATCACGGCGTGGAGGGTGCGCTCGGGCTTGGGGTAGGCGCCGTTCCAGGTGTCCACGCCGAGGGAGTGGTGGGCGGCCGTCCGGGTGAGCGCGCAGGGCCCCGCGGCGGCGGTGTCGGCCACCGCCGGCCCCGCGACGAGGGACATGGCGGCGAGCGCCGTCATGGAGGTGAGGGCGGCTGCCGTACTTCGCATGCGGGAGCGGTCCACTCCCCCGGGTGTCTGCTCTCGCCGCACGTCGACCTCCCGGTGGTGGATTCATCCCGTCTCATCCACCTTGAGGCGATTGTCTGACTAATGTCCTGTTCCGGTGCCCCACATGAGTGAGCGATGCGGCAAGCCGGTGACCCCCGGAGTCCACGCCCGATGCTACGGAACGTCACGATCGATCACGTGAGAACAGCTGTCGTCACCAGGTGCTCACAGGTGTGCGCAAACGGTCGCCCGACCGTTGTCCGACACCCCGTCAGCAGCACCCCCCGAAGGCGTCAGCATGGCGACGGACCCGTCCCCGCACGGCGACGCCGCTGGATAGGGCCTCCCGGCAGCCTCTATGATCGGCACACTTTCCTGCGCGGACACTCACGAACACAGCGGGAGCGAACGGTGAGCGGAACCTCAGAGGAGACCGGTTCGGCGGCCGAGAGCATCCGACCGGCCCTTACGGAGCGTCACCCGGCAGTGCCTGTCGTGCCAGAACCCCGCGACTACCGCGCCGCCTTCGACGCGGCCCACCTCGCCATGGCCGTCGTCGGCCGGAGCGGCGAGGTGATCGCCGCCAACCGGGCCCTGGCCGCCCTCCTCGGCGCCGAGCCGCAGGCCCTCGCCGGGCAGTGCGCCGCCGACCTGGTGGACCTGGCGGCGGAGGCGCGTACCTGGCAGGCCTACCAGGAGGTGCTGCGCGGACGGCAGGCCCGGCTGCGGTGCACCCGCCGCCTCAAGCACCCCGACGGGCACTCGCTGTGGACCGAGGTCACCCTGGGCCCGGTGACGGGCACCCAGGACGTACTGCTGTCCGTCGCCGACATCAGCGACCGGCGCGACCTCCAGGCCCGGCTGCGGCACCTCCAGATGCACGACCCGGTGACCCGGCTGCCCAACCGGGCGCTGTTCTTCGAGCGGCTCTCGGCCGCCCTGGAGGCCTCCGCCTACGGCACGGGCGGCACCGGCCGGATCGGCCTGTGCTACCTGGACCTCGACGGCTTCAAGGCGGTCAACGACACCCTGGGCCACCGCGTCGGCGACCGGCTGCTGACCGCCGTGGCGGCCCGGCTCACCCAGTGCGCCGACCAGTGCGGGTACGGCCGTTCGGGCGGGCACCTCGTCGCCCGGCTCGGCGGCGACGAGTTCGCGCTGCTGGTGGAGGACTCCACCGGCACCGAGCAGCTCGCGGACCTGGCGCGCAGCGTACTGGCCGCCGTGCAGGAGCCCTTCGACCTGGCCGGGCAGCGGCTGTCGGTGTCCGCGTCGATCGGCGTGGTCGAGCGGGACGCGGCCGGCACCTCGGCGACGGGGCTGATGCAGGCCGCGGACACCACCCTGTACTGGGCGAAGGCGGACGGCAAGGCCCGCTGGACCCTCTTCGACCCCGAGCGCAACGCGCACCGGATGACCCGGCAGGCCCTCTCCTCCAGCCTGCGCCCGGCCGTGGAGCGCGGGGAGTTCGAGCTGGAGTACCAGCCGCTGGTGGACCTGGAGAGCGGGGTGGTGCGCGGGGTGGAGGCCCTGGTCCGCTGGAACCACCCCCAGTTCGGCATGTTGACGCCGAATCGGTTCATCGGGATCGCCGAGGAGGACGGCTCGATCGTGCAGCTGGGCCAGTGGGTGCTGCGCACGGCGTGCCGGCAGGCGCGGCGCTGGCAGATCGAACAGCCCAGCGACTCGCCGGTGTTCGTCTCGGTGAACGTGGCGGTGCGCCAGGTGTGGGACTCGGACCTGGTGGGGGACGTCGCGGAGATCCTCGCCGAGACCGGACTGGCCCCGCAGCTGCTCCAGCTGGAGCTGACGGAGTCCGCGGTGATGGGCTCGGCGGGCCGGCCCCTGCAAGCCCTCCAGGCGCTCAGCGACATGGGCGTGCGGATCGCCATCGACGACTTCGGGACCGGCTACTCGAACCTGGCCTACCTGAGCCGGCTCCCGGTGTCGGTGCTGAAGCTGGACGGCTCCTTCGTCCGCGGCTTCCGCTACGAGGAGGGCACCCACCCGAACCCGGCCGACGAGACCATCGTGGAGGCCCTGGTGCAGCTCGCGCACCGGCTCGGCCTGACCGTCACCGCGGAGTGCGTGGAGACCGCCGGACAGGCCGCCCGGCTGCGGCGCGTCGGCTGCGACACCGGGCAGGGCTGGCTGTATTCCCGGGCGGTGGCCCCGGAGCGGATCGCGGAGATGATCGCGCCGCCGCCGGGGGCCCGGTTCGCCACGGGGACGCCGGAAGCCTGAGGCCCGGGGCCCGCGGCCCGGGGCCCGCGGCGAAGAACCGGAACCGCCCCGCCCCCCGGGAGGAGGGGCAGGGCGGTCCGGCGCTCGGCGCGGGGTGGGGGGAGATCAGCAGGCGCCGAGGTCCTTCCAGACACCCCATTCACCGGTGGTGCCGGGCACCTCGTTCTGCGTCCACCACTGGGCCTTGTACTTGCGGCCGTTGTGCGAGACCTCGTTGCCGGCGGTGTAGACCGTGCCCGCGACGTAGGCCGGGACGCTGCCGCAGCCGGTGGTCGGGGGCGTCGTCGGCGGGGTCGTCGACGGCGTGGTGGGAGGCGTCGTCGGCGGGGTGGTCGGCGGCACCGTGGTCCCGCCGAGGGCGTCCGAGATCTGGTTCAGCAGCGTGGTGTTGTTGTCCAGGCCGAGCAGGGAGTACATCATCGCGCCGGCCAGGCCGCGCTGCTTGCCGTAGTCGACCCGGGCCTGGATCGACTTCTGGTTCAGGCCGGTGAAGAACTCGCCGTCCTTGTAGAAGTAGGAGGACTTGGCCTGGTCGTCCCAGTAGGTGGCCGCCGGGTTGTCGACGATCCCGCCGAGCTCCTTGTAGTTGGCGATGCCGGCCTGCTGGCTGGTGGGCCGGGCGCCGGAGGCGCCGGAGGCGGGCTGGGCGAGGCCGCCCGCCGCTCCGGCCGGGACGCCCTTCCAGCCGCGGTAGTAGAACTCGTAGCCCAGGGTCAGCTTGCTGGCGGGGAAGCCGCCGGTGATGCCGTAGGCCGGGTTGCCGTCGATCCAGGAGTCGATGGCGTTGTCGATGCTGTACTTCTGGGTGCCCGGGGCGATCGGGTCGGTCGGGTCGTTGGTGCCGGAGTACAGCGGGGACTGGTGGTACGTCGGCCCGTCGCCGTCCCAGGCGCCGTGCATGTCGTACGTCATGATGTTCGCGTAGTCGAGGTACGCGCCGATCTTGTCCGTCTCGATGTACTTGATCTTGTCCTGGCCGGCCGGGAGGGCCGAGGTCAGCAGGTACTTCTTGCCGCCGTTGGCCTGGCCGTGGGCGTCGAGCTGCTCGCGGAACTCCTTGAGCAGGAGGGTGAAGTTCTGCTTGTCCTCGGGGGCGTAGTGGTTGCCGAGGTGGCCGCCGGACGAGCCCGGGTACTCCCAGTCGATGTCGATGCCGTCGAAGATCCCGGCCGCCGTGCCGGGACCCCCGTAGCCGTCGGCCTTGGGCAGGTTGCCCTTGATGTACTGGTCGATGCAGGAGGAGACCAGCTTCTTGCGGGAGGCGTCGGTCTTGGCCGCGTCGCTGAAGTACTTCGAGTACGTCCAGCCGCCGAGCGAGATGTTGATCTTCAGGTGGGGGTACTTGGCCTTCAGCTGCTTGAACTGGTTGAAGACGCCCACGATCGGCTGGTCCCACTTGTCCGCGACGCCGCTGACGCTGTCGGCCGCGCTGAAGGACTTCTGGTAATCGGCGTACGAGTCGCCCGCGCCGTCACCGGCGTTGGGGTTGTTGTCGTCGCCCGCCGCCTTGTTCGCCTCGAAACAGGTGAGGTCGGTGGGGTGGATGTTGCCGAAGGAGTAGTTGATGACGTCCAGCTTCCCCGCTATGCCCCGGGTGTCGAGGTGCTTGGGGTAGAACGCGTTGCCGTACACGCTCCACTGGTCGTAATAGGCGATCCGCACGCCGCCGGCCGCGGCGGTGGTGGAGGCGTCGGCGGCCTGTGCGGTGCCGAGTCCCGCGAAGGTGGCCAGCGCTCCGGCTGCCAGCGCGGCCGTGGCGGCGGCCGCGATGAGGGGTTTACGGATGTGCATGAACTGCCTCCGTGGGGGTGGGAGGGGAGGGCATCAGCTGTAGGTGAGAGAAGTGATAGCGATCACCCGACGCCCCAGTCAATGGTTTGGACCAAAGAAGGACTAGACCACTGAACGCCCAAACGCCCTCGTCAGAGACCTGAGCGCACATCAAGAACCGCCCGCCACCCCGGGTGACGAGCGGTTTAAGGCTCCCTTAGGTCATGCTCCGGCAAGCTTTCGGCAACAAACCAGCCAAATGCCGTTCTCCCCCGCCCCGGCCCCGCTCAGGTCACCGTCAAGGGCTCCACGGGCATCCCGTACGCATTGGCAACGAGCCCGTAGGAGCGGACGCGGGCGGCTCCGCCGTGGGCGTTGGCGGTCAGCATCAGCTCGTCCGCGCCCGTCCGCGCCACCAGGGCGTCGAGCCCGGCGCGGACCTCGTCGGCGGTGCCGTGGACGACGTTGGAGAGCCAGCCGTCCACGAACTCCCGCTCCAGCGGGGAGAAGCCGTACGCGGCCGCCTCCTCGGGCGTCGGGACCAGCCCGGGCCGCCCGCTGCGCAGCCGGAGCATCGACAGCGCGCCGGTGAGCACCTGCGCGCGGGCCTCCGCCGCGGTGTCGGCGGCCAGCGCCGAGACCCCGATGAGGGCGTACGGGGCGTCGAGCACCGCCGAGGGGCGGAAGCTCTCGCGGTACAGCTCCAGCGCGGGCAGGGTGCCGGCCGCGGAGAAGTGGTGGGCGTACGCGAAGGGCAGGCCCAGCTCCCCCGCGAGCCGGGCGCTGAAGCCGGAGGAGCCCAGCAGCCAGAGCGGCGGGCGGGCGGCGGGGCCCTGCACCGGGCCGGGCACGGCGTGCACCCGGGCGTACGGGTGCCCGTCGGGGAAGTCGTCGTCGAGGAAGCGGGTCAGCTCCGCGAGCCGCCGGGGGAACTCGTCCGCCGCCTCGTCCAGCCGCCCGGGCCCGCGCAGCGCGGCCGCCGTACGGGGGTCGGTGCCCGGCGCCCGGCCGAGCCCGAGGTCGATCCGGCCCGGGGCCAGGGCCTCCAGGGTGCCGAACTGCTCGGCCACGGCCAGCGGGGCGTGGTTGGGCAGCATGACCCCGCCCGAGCCGAGGCGGATGCCGGAGGTGTGGGCGGCGAGGTGGGCCAGGATCACGGCCGGGGAGGAGCTGGCGACCCCGGGCATGGAGTGGTGCTCGGCGACCCAGTGGCGGTGGTAGCCGCGGGACTCGGCCTGCCGGGCGATGCTCACGCTGGTGCGCAGGGACTCGTGGGCGGTGGAGCCGCTGCCGACGGTGACCAGGTCGAGCACCGACAGCGGCACGGGCGCCTCGCCGCGGGCCGTCCCGCGGATCGGGTCCTGGGCCGCCGGACCCCCTTGCGGAGGTGCGCCTTCCGGCTGCCCGCCCGTGCGTCGGCCCGCGTCCCCGGTGTCGCTCATCGTCGCTCCCGTCCCGTCCCGCTCGTGCGCCAGCGGCGCCCCGTACGCCTCGTACGGCGTTCGTACGAAGAAGTCGAACGGGAAGTGCTCGCCGGGCATTCCCGGCAGACCGGGGCATGCCCGTGCCTGTGGCATATGCCATTCGAGTAGGCCCAGGCAGGGGGACTTGATTAAGCCATCAATCTCCCCAACACACGCTCCACGTGGGCCTCTTGATGGCTATCGTGGTAGAGCAAGCGGTAACAACCTGGTAGGGGGAAACCGTGGCGCTGAAGCCCGAGCCGACCGCGCCGTTCCACTCGGTGCAGTACGCCCTGCGCGTACTCGAAACGATCTCGCGGCACACCGGCGGTGTGACCGACGTGCAGATCGCGCGTGAGACCGGCCTGCCCGCGGTACACCTCGCCCCGATGCTCCTCATGCTGCGGCGGGAAGGATACGTCCTCCAGGTCTCCGACGGCGCCTACGCCATAGGGGACTCCCTCGTCCTGCTCGGCTCCGGCATGGACCGGCAGCAGGCCCTCCAGGAGAAGCTCCAGGACACCCTCGACAAGCTGCGGGACTCGGTCGGCGCGGCCGTCTACATCAGCCGCTACGTGGACGGCGAGGTCCGCATCACCCAGTTCGCGGACAGCCCGCGCACGCCCAAGGTGCACGAGTGGGTCGACTTCCGCTCGGCGGCCCACGCCAGCGCGGTCGGCAAGTGCCTGCTGACCCAGCTCGACCTGAACGGGCGGCGCGACCACCTCTCCCGGCACAAGATCGCCCGGCTGACGTCGAAGACGATCGTGAACGAGCGGATCCTGTTCTCCAAGCTGGACGCCCAGCCGGCCACCGTCCCCGTCCTGGACCTCCAGGAGTACGCGGTGGGCACCGTCTGCGCGGCCGTCCCGATCACGGCCGGCGCCGCGGTGGGCTGCCTGGCCCTGTCCATGCCGGTCGAGCACGCCCACCGGCTGCGCGCCGCGGCCGACACCCTGAACCGCAAGGCCGCGCCGCTGCTGCTGTCGCTCACGCTCTGAGGGCCGGGGGCTGCGCCCGGCGCAGGTGGGGCGGCCCGGAAAACACTTCGGGCGGTTCCCGGTGAACCGGAAACCGCCCGAAGGACAGGTGCGCCGCCAGGGACTCGAACCCCGGACCCGCTGATTAAGAGTCAGCTGCTCTAACCAACTGAGCTAGCGGCGCCTGCTGACAGAGAAAATACTACCTGCTCCCCAGGGGTGCTCCAAACCATTGACCGGGACGCCGCCCGGCGGCCCCCTCAGCGGTCCAGCAGCTCCCTGCGGCCCTGCGCCTCGTACGCCGACAGCAGCGCGGCCAGGCCCGCCCCGCCGAGCGGGCGGTAGGTGCCGCCGGTCCGGTGCCAGACCGGGCCGGGGCCGAGGAAGCCGGCCCGGCGCAGGGCCACCCGGTGGATCTTGTTCGTGGCGGTGACGGGCAGCGCGTCGAGGATCCGCACGTAGCGCGGGGCCATCTTCGTGCCGAGGTCCGGCTGCGCGGCCAGGAAGGCCGTGAAGGCCTCCGGGTCGAAGGCGGCGCCCCCGCGCAGGGCCACGGCGGCCATCACCTGGTCCCCCGCGACCTCGTCCGGGACCGCGTACACCGCGACGGCGGCCGCCGCGTCCCAGCGGGCCAGGATGTTCTCGATCACCGCGGCGGCCAGGTTCTCGCTGTCGACCCGCAGCCGGTCGTCGGTGCGGCCCGCGAAGTAGAGGAAGCCCTCGGGGTCCCGGAAGAAGAGGTCGCCGGTCCAGTACCAGCCGTCCCGGGTGCGGGCCGCCTCGGCGTCGGGGTTGCGCCAGTAGCCCTCGAAGAGGCTGCGGCCCCGGTTGACGAGCTCACCGATGGCCTCGTCCCCGTTGAGGAGCCGGCCCCGGGCGTCCAGCAGCGCCGGCGGGCACTCGCGGCCCGTCTCCGGGTCGACGACGGCCAGGTCGTCCCCCGGCGCGGCCCGGCCCAGCGCGCCCGCCGGGGTGCCGGGGCCGCGCTGGACGGAGGCGCCGCCCTCCGTGGCCCCGTACCCCTCGACCAGCCGGACCCCGAACCGGTCGGCGAAGCGGGCCGCGTCCACCGCCCCCGCCTCGGTGCCGAAGCCGAGGCGCAGCCGGTGCTCGCGGTCGTCGGGGCGGGGCTCGGTGGCCAGCAGGTACTGGACGGCCCGGCCGACGTAGGTGAAGTACGTCGCCCCGTAGGCCCGTACGTCGTCCAGGAACGCGGAGGCCGAGAAGCGGCGGCGCAGCGCGACCGGGGCGCCGCCGGAGAGGGCGGGCAGCCAGTCGGCGATGACCGCGTTGCCGTGGAAGAGCGGCATGCAGATGTAGTGCACGTCGTCCGGGGTGACCGAGAAGTGCCGGGCGAGCGATCCCCCGGCGGCGGCGAGCCGGCCCTGGCTGCAGACGGCGGCCTTGGGGGCGCCGGTGGAGCCGGAGGTGAAGTAGAGCAGCAGCCGGGTGTCCGGCCGGGGACCGCCGGGGCGTACGCGGGCATCGCCGGGCTTCGCGGCGGCGTACGGGGCGAGCAGGGCCGCGTGCTCCTCGGTGCCGGTCACCAGGAGGCGTACGCCGGGCAGGTCGAGGCCGCGCAGCAGCGGGAGGTGGGCGGGCTCGGTGACCAGGATCCGGCAGTCGGTGTGCAGGATGTCGCGGGCCAGCTCGGGGCCGCGCCGGGTGGGGTTGATCCCGGCGACGGCGGCCCCCGCGAGGGCCGCCGCGCCGAGCCAGAAGGGGAACTCGGGGGTGTTGTCGAGCAGCACCCCCACGTGCGGCTCCGCGCCGGGCGGCAGCAGGTCGGCGAGGAGCGCGGCGCGGGCGGCGGCCTCCTGGGCGGTCCGGTGGCGGCTGAGGACGGTGGGTCCGGCGCTGTCGGCCGCGCCGGCCCCGTACATCAGCCCGGGCCGGTGGTCGCCCCACTGGCGCGCGACGAGTTCCGCGACGGTCTCGGCGGCATCGGGTGCTGTCGTGGTCCGCATGCCGCCGGAGATTAGCTGACGTTCCGTCAGAATTGAACGTCGGAGCAGGCGTAGAAGGCCATCGGGGTGTCGTTGACGGTCCAGACGGCCAGGATCATGTGCCGCCCCGTCTTGCCGGCCGGCATGGAGCCGCGGTGGACGGTGGTCATGTCCGGGCGGCCGCCGTTGTAGGGGACGACGAGGAAGGGCTGCGGGTCGAGGGAGGCCCGGGTGAGGGGCTTGGCCGGGTCCCAGCCGTTCTTGGTGACGTAGTACTTGAAGTCGGTGGTGGAGTGGTTGGCGGTGAACTGCCAGCGGAAGTCGAAGGGCTGACCGGAGTTCACCCTGGTCGCGGGCCAGTTGCCGCCGCGCGGGTCGTCGAGCTGGGCGAACTCGGCGTGCCCGCCGGCACATATCCGCCCGTCGGCGGGGCCGGCCGCGGGGAAGCCCTTGTAGCCCTCGACGCTCTGCGGCTCCCACTGGATGGGGCCGCAGTCGGCGACCGTCTTGTTGGCGCAGAGCTTCTGCCGGCTGATGGGGGTGTCGGTGTAGCCGTGGCCGCTGGCGTTGGGGGCGCCGAGCAGGGTGGCGGCGGCGAGGAGGCCGAGACCGACCGTCGCGGCAGCGCCGACGCGCACGGGGCGCGAGGTGCGGGAGGGGCGTGAGGGCCTTGAGGGCATGCGGAAGGAACGCATGGTGCTCCTTGGGCGTGGGGGGGGAGGGGATTCCGGCGGGTGCGTGCGCGCGCGTGGGGATCGACCCTGGCGGGTCGGTGGGGTGACGACTCCGGGCGGTCGGCACTAGGTCTAGACCAAGTCCCACAGTATTGACGGGAGTTGGCCATGTCTATACCAATGCGAGAACGGGTGGTCCGGTCATGACCGGCCACCCGTCCGCGCGTGGAACCCCCGTGACAGCCGCTACTGGTCGGACCGCCCGGTGTAGAAGGCGACGGTGAGGTCCTTCACCAGGGCCTTGCGCTCGTAGTCGTCCAGCTCCACGATCCCGCGCGAGGTCAGCCGGTGGACCGTGTCGTCCACGGCGTCGACCACCGAGGTCAGCACCGTGTCCCGGTGCTTGGCGTCGATCGCGGCGACCCGGCGGCGGCGCATGGCCTCCGCGACCTCCGGGGCGTACTCGATCCGGGTGGGCTGGGCGGAGAACACCTCGATCCCCACCGCCTCGGTTTCGGCCGCCACCATCCGGGTCAGCGCGTCACCGACGGCCTCGGCGTCGCGCAGGGTCGGGGCGTCCTCGTGGAAGGCGTCGGCGGGCAGCTGGGACAGCACCCGGGCCATGGCCGACTCGACCTGCTCGGCCAGGTAGTCGATGTGGTCCTCGACGGCGAGGGTTGCCCTGGCCGTGTCCTTGACCTGCCAGACGACCTGCACGACCACCTGGAGGGCGAGGCCGCCGGAGTCCACGGCTGCCATCGGCTCGCTGCGCCAGTGGCGCAGCCGTACGTCGACCCGCTGGCGCAGCAGGAGGGGGCTGATCCAGGTCAGGCCGGTACGCCGGACCGTGCCGCGGTAGCGGCCGAAGAGGGTGAGCACCCAGGCGTGGCCCGCCTTGGCCCGGCCGAGGCCGCCGAGCGCGAGGAGGGTGACGATGCCGAGGAAGGCGAGCGGGGGCCAGTGCGCGGCGCGCAGCCCCTGGTAGGCGCGGGGTGAGGCCCCGAAGGCGGCGACCACGGTGGCGGGGACCACCCCGGCCCGCCACAGCACCGCCGCGCAGCCGAGGACGGCGAGGCCGCCGACCGCCACCGCGATCCAGCCGGGCAGCACGGGCCCGCGGTGTTCCCGGAGCCGGTCGTCGCCCCGGGGTACGCGGCGGCCGGCGGGCGGCTTCTTCGGGGCGCGGGCGGCGGGAGCGGCGGCCGGGGCGGCGGGGGGCTGGGGCTGCGGGCGGAACGGGATGTGGAGCGGGACCTCCGTGACGGCGGTGCCGCTGCCGCGCGGGGGCCGGGGGAGGCCGTCGCGCGGCACGGGGTCCTCGGTGCGCATCCCGCGCGCGACGGCCCGTGCGGCGATCTCGGCGGGCCCGGGACCGGGCACACCGGACGGGGGCTCCGGGGTGGGGTGCGGGATCCCGGCCGCGGCCTCGGCCCCGGCCTGGCTCCGGGCTGCGGGTACGTCGCCCCGGGCGGGCGGGGGGGCTTCGGCGGCGGCCGGGTGCCCCGGCCGGGCGGGTCCGGGGGCCGGCTCCCCGGCGTCGGCGTCGGCCGGGACCGGTTCCGGGGCGGCGGCCTCCGGCCCCGGCACCCGGGCGGGGGCCGGTACGGGCACGGCCGGCTCGGGGGCGTCGGCCGGGTACGCCGGCACCGCGAGCGGCGCCGGTCCGGGGGCGGCGGGGTGCGGGTGGGCCCCCGGGGCCGCTCCGGGGGCGGCGGGGTGCGCCGGCCGGGCCGGTGCCGGGCCGGGCGCGGCCGGGCGGGCCACCACCGCCCCGGCCGGGGGCGCCGAGGCGCCCACCGGGGCCGGGGCCGCGTCGGCCCGCCCGGCGGTGCGGGGAGCCGGGGCGCAGACGGCGGCGGCCGCCGGCTCCGGACGGGCCGGGTGGGCGGCGGCGACCCCCGACCCGAACCGGGTGGCTCCGAACGGCTGCGCCGCCACCTCGGCGGGGTGCGCGTCCCGCGCGGCCGGCTCCGGAGCCGGCGGCACCGGGTCGGCCGGGTGCCCGGCGGGGGCCGGCTCCGGCGCCCACGCCCGGACGGGCCCGGCCGCCCGCCCCGGGGCGGGGTCCGCCGCGCGGGCCACGGTCAGCGGCTGCGGGCCCGGCGCGGGGTGCCCGGCGGGCACGGCCGCCCGGGCAGGCTCCACCCCCGGCGCCGCGGCCGGACCCGGGTCCGCCGGGTGCGCCGCCCGGGCGGCGGGGGCCGGGTGCGCGGGCGGCACGGGGTCGGCCGGGTTCGCGGGCGGCACGGGGTCGGCCGGGTTCGCGGGCGGCCACACGGGGGCAACGGGCTGCGGCCCGGCCTGGTGCGGGGCCACCGCCCGGGCCGCCGCGGCCGGTCCGGGGGCGGCGGGGGCGGCGGGCGCCGGGGCCCACGCGCCCCGGTACACCGCGACCGGGTCCGGAAGCGTCGCCGCAGGCGGGGCGGCGGGGATCCGGCAGGTGCCCGTGGTGAACGTGGTGTGGGTGGGGTACATCGTTGCCTCCCTCATGCGAACAGCCGGCGCCAGGTTTCCGGGCCCGGGTAGCCGTCGGCCGAGGCACCGCGCCAGCCCTGGGCGCGCTGGAAGGCCTCGACGTTGCGGCGGTCGGCCTCGCTCCAGCGGGCGCCCGGGCCGGACGTGTAGTGCTTGCCGAAGCCCTTCTGCGCCAGCCGGCGGCCGAGGGCGAGTACGGCCGGATGGGACTGCCCCGGGCGGAAGACCCGCAGCCCGGGATAGGCGGGCACCCCGACGGAACCCGGCATAGCCACGGGCTGCGCCCCCGGCTGAGCCCCGGGCTTCGTCGTGCCCGGCGCCGTCCGCCCCGTGGGCGGGATGTCCTTGCCCTGGCGCTGGACCAGCAGCCGCCAGGTGTGCTCGCCGGGGACGCCGTCGGCATCGGCGCCCGTCCAGCCCTGCGCCTGCTGGAAGGCCTGCGTGGCCTGCCGGTCGGCGTCGCTCCACTTCGAGCTGGGCCCCTTGGGGTAGAACCGCAGCGCGCCCCGCCCGATCAGCATCTTGGCCAGCTCGGTGACGTACTCGTTGTCCGCGCCCGGGCCGAACTTCGCCGCGCCGGGGAAGACCGCCGTGCCGGCCGCCGGAGCGCCCGGCACCGGCGCGTCCGGGAGGACCCCGGTGGTCACCCCGTTGTAGCGGTACGGGAGGTACTTCTCCGAGTTCTTCCAGTAGCCGTACGGCGTGGCCAGCTTCCGCGTGTACGGGCGGGTCTGCTCGTACGCGACGTAGTGCGTGCGCGTCTCGTCGGCCCAGCCGCCGAAGATGACGACGTGCGAGCCGTTGTTGGGGTCCGCCGGGTTGTGGAAGAGCAGCATGTCCCCCGGCAGCAGCTCCTCCTTCGTGATCTTCGTGGCGAAGCTGTCGAGGCTGCCGGTCCACTCGTTCGTACCGAGGTTCCAGACCATGGAGACGTACCCCGAGCAGTCCTGCCGGTAGCCGTCCGACCAGTACTCGGACATGCTGTAGGGGACCTCGGCGTCCAGCCAGATCTTCGCCCGGTTGATGATCGTGGCCCGGTCGATGGCCCGCACCGCGGGCGGTGCGCCCGGCCGGCCCGTCGCCGAGGACGGCGGACGCGGCCCCGTGGCCGGGGCCGGGCGGCCGTGCAGCGGGGCCCGGTCGCCCTGCGGGGTGCCCGGACCGTCCGAACCGTTGCGGTCGTCCAGCGCCACCGGCCCCGGGCCCGGCACCGGCCCGGCCGCGGCCAGGGCCGCCGACCCGCCGCCGCCCAGCACCACCCCGGCCGCGGTCGCCAGCACCAGCGCCCGGCGGGCCCCCCGCGCGGCCGGGTGCCCGCCGTCCCGCAGCGCTATGGCCCGCCCGCGCGCGAGGGTGCGGCGCCGCTGCGCGCACCCGAGGCACACGCAGTCGCCGGCGGGCTCGTACTCCTCGAAGACCGGCAACGTCATCGGCGTCGGCATCTGCACATGCACCGGAGGCTGCATCGTCATGCGGTTCCGTCCACTCCCCTGCTCGTCCACTGGTCGGCCGGGCACGCATCTGTCGGGGCGTCAGATTCGGCTCGACCAGACATATCGTGCACGATAAACCCCCAAACATGGGTTAATCGGACAACGTGGGCGCGGCTGGTCACGAGCACCTCGGCAGGTGGGGTAGAGTTTTCCCTGTCAGCAAGCGCCGCTAGCTCAGTTGGTTAGAGCAGCTGACTCTTAATCAGCGGGTCCGGGGTTCGAGTCCCTGGCGGCGCACAGACGAGGAGAAGTCCCCCGCAGCGAAAGCTGCGGGGGACTTCTTCGTTCCCGGCCGGGGAGGCTCTGGCGCCGCCGGCGCCCCGGACGGCCTAGACCGCCGTCGCGCCCGCGCCCGCCCCCGCGCCCGTCAGGTACGCGGAGACCACCACGTTCGCCGAGTACTGCCCGGCCGCCTTGTCGTAGTTCCCGCCGCAGGTCACGAGCCGCAGTTCGGCCCGGCCCTCGACCCGGGGCCCGTACGCCTTGTGCGGGTCGAAGCCCGTGCGCTCGTAGACGCGTACGTCCTCCACGGTGAACTCGGCGACCGTGGCGTCCGCCCGCGCCACGCGGATCTTCTGGCCCGGCTTGAGGGTGCTCAGGCCGTAGAACACGGCCGGCTTGGACTTCGTGTCCACGTGCCCCACCATCAGCGCGGCCCCCGCGGCACCGGGCGCGGGACCCGCACCCCACCAGCCCACCGTGCCCGGGAGCCCGTACGGCGGCGGGTCGATCGCCCCGTGCGCGTCCAGGCCGCGGGCGATCACCGGCGCCCGAACCCCCAGGTCCGGTACGTCGACCCGCGCGGGCATCGCCCCGGACAACGGGGCCCGCGCGGCCGGGAGGGCCGGCCCCAGCTGCCCGCCGGCCTGCCCGGCGGGCGGCGCGGGCGGGACCCCGGTGATCTCCTTGCCCCACAGCCACAGGCCCATCACCAGCACCGTCCAGGCGGCGAAGGTCAGCAGCCGGCCGCCGGCGGAGGCCCTGGGCTCGCTCATCCGCCGTTGCGGCGGCGGCGCAGGGTGATGGCCCGGCCGGCGACCGCCAGGGTGGCCGCGGCGGCGAGGACGGCGCCGATCACGGTGTGGGGCAGCCCGGGGCCGTCGCCGCCGTGGCTCTTCTTCGCGGCCGCCGCCAGCCGGGTCGTCTCGGCGACCTCGGCGGACATCCCGCCGCCGCCTGCGTGGACCGGCCAGACCGGCGAGCGGTGCGGGTCGGGGCGGTGGTGGTCGCGGCGGCGGATCTCGATGGAGCCGCGCAGGCCGTCGGCGCCCTCGCACTTGATCCGGATCTCGTGCCAGCCCGAGTCGGCGTGCGAGCGGATCTTCGCCTCGCCCGAGAGGGTCCGGCCGTCGCCGCGCCCCGAGGAGAGGCGGGCGTCCGACACGAAGACGGAGGAGCGGGCCACCCCCCAGTCACCGTCACAGCCCCGGACGCGGATCTTGACGTGTGCTCCCGGTTCGGCCGGGTTCGGGTCCGCCGAGACGCCGCCGCGGTCCCACTCGTTCGCGAGGGCTGCGGGGGCGGTCACGGCGGTGAACGCCGTCAGGGCGACGGCGGCCCCCGCGACACGGAGAGCGATCAGAGAACAGCGCATGGTGAACCTCCTCAACAAGGAGATTCACGCGCGGCGCGCCGCTCCGCATCCGGAGCGGCGCTCTCTTGGCCCGTACGTGTCAGCCGTACGCGCTAACGCGCGGCTAGACCAGGTCGACCAGATCGGCGATGGAGTCGACCGTCTTGGTGGGGCGGTACGGGAACTTCTCGGTGTCCCGGGCCGTGGTCAGACCGGTCAGCACGAGGAAGGTCTGCATGCCCGCCTCCAGGCCGGCCAGCACGTCGGTGTCCATGCGGTCGCCGATCATCGCGCTGGTCTCGGAGTGGGCGCCGATGGCGTTGAGGCCCGTACGCATCATCAGCGGGTTGGGCTTGCCGGCGAAGTACGGCTTCTTGCCGGTCGCCTTGGTGATCAGCGCGGCGACCGCGCCCGTCGCCGGGAGCGGGCCCTCGGTGGAGGGGCCGGTCTCGTCGGGGTTGGTGCAGATGAAGCGGGCGCCGCCGTTGATCAGCCGGACGGCCTTGGTCATGGCCTCGAACGAGTAGGTCCGCGTTTCGCCCAGGACCACGTAGTCGGGCTCGTGGTCGGTCAGGACGTAGCCGATGTCGTGCAGGGCGGTGGTCAGACCCGCCTCGCCGATGACGTACGCGGTGCCGCCCGGGCGCTGGTCGTCGAGGAACTTCGCGGTGGCGAGCGCCGAGGTCCAGATGTTCTCGACGGGCACGTCCAGGCCCATCCGGCTCAGCCGGGCCTGGAGGTCGCGCGGGGTGTAGATGGAGTTGTTGGTCAGCACCAGGAAGGGCTTGCCGGACTCGCGCAGCCGCTTGATGAAGGCGTCCGCGCCGGGGATCGGGGTGCCCTCGTGGATGAGGACGCCGTCCATGTCGGTGAGCCAGGATTCGATCGGCTTGCGCTCCGCCACTGACTTCTCTCCGCTCTGGTGGCCGCTGACCTGTGGGTCTGTGGTCTGTACCACCACCCTAGCGGGCGCGGGGGGGGGGGGGGGGGGGGGGGGGGGGGGGGGGGGGGGGGGGGGGGGGGGGGGGGGGGGGGGGGGGGGGGGGGGGGGGGGGGGGGGGGGG